>JAZOWF010000088.1:0-15577 GCA_045659065.1 Acutalibacteraceae bacterium | reverse complement strand
CATGCAAGGGGTCGGTGGTTCGAGCCCACTCATCCTCACCAAAAATCCCGTTCTCGTAAGAGGGCGGGATTTTTACTTATTACCTATTCACTATTCACTTTTCACTCTCCGTTGATTTTTTCGGGATTTTTGGTAAGTAAGAAGTAATAGTGAAGAAGTAATAAGTGTGGGCGGGATACCCGCACCCGATTTTAGAAGAAAAACTTATTACCTATTCACTATTCACTTTTCACTCGCCTAAAGTGCTATCAGTAATAAAAACGAACAATCTATTGATTTTTTTACATGCAAATGCTAAAATGAATGTACAAACAATAAATATTAATTACGAGGTGTAAAAAATGAAAAAAATATTAGCATTTATTCTTTCTGTTATCATGCTTTTATCCGTAATGCCTGTGGCTTTTGCTGCTCAATTTGAATATCCACATGAGGTGGAGCATTTTTTCGATATTTTTGCAAGAATTGAATCCTATGGTGATAATAAATATGAAGATAATTCTGTGTACAGAAATAAAATTAGAGTAATATTGGATAGCGCATTAGATGCATTTGAAGATCTTGGTTACGATTCAGCTCCTCCGTTAGATAAAGATAATGACTATACGGATGTTAGTTGGTTTTCTGATTTCAACAAATGCATGCAGCCTGCTATAGATAACATTGAATCAAAAATTGCAAGTGGTGAAATAAAAGTTTTAATAAACGTCTATGAGTGCTATAAGTACGAATTTTATTTACAATGGCATTATGATATGGAGAAAGCTGCAGAGATTGTTGATAATCAATTTTTCTTGCAAAATCCGATATATGCGGAAATGTACGATAAGATCAACAATTTTGATTTTGTGGCACTTCTAGAAAACTCTACGACACAAGCTGAATTTGACGCAGGATGGAAAGAGAATTGCGTGCCTTTTAATGATATGCTTATGGATTGTCTCGACGGCAACCACCCCTACGGTGAATACATCTCAAACAACGATGCCACCGAAGAAGCAGACGGCACAAAGACTGCTGTATGTGAATTCTGCGGAGCAACCGATACAGTAACCGACGAAGGCTCAAAGCTCGTTAAAGAACCTGCTTCATTCTTCGAAAGACTTATTGCTTTGATAAAGGCATTCTTTGAGAAAATCCTCTCAATCTTTGCTTGATCAAGAAAATTTTATTAAGATAGTGGCGCGGGGAATAATCTCCGCGCTAATCTTTTCAGCTCTTGGTGTTTTATTTTCAGTTAAATGGTTATTGATTTTTTCTCCGATTGTATTTTTTAACCTTCTGTGTTATAATTTCAGGGTACAAAGTCAATCGGGAGGTCAGATATATGATTTTTGAAAAGCAGATTGTAAATGTTTATAAAAAAATTATACACACAAGATGTGATGACAAGGAAACCGTTTTTTATTATTCGCCAAAGGATTTTAACGGTCTTAAGGCTGTCAGCCGTGATTTTACGGCATCGGCAGGGCATACTCTCAGAGGATATTTTTACGGATATGAAAATGCCGGCTCTGACAGACTTATTGTTTTTGACCACGGCTTCGGCGGAGGACACCTTGCCTATATGAAGGAAATTGAAATGCTCTGCCGTCACGGCTTCAGAGTCTTTGCGTATGATCATACGGGCTGTATGGAATCGGGCGGTGAGTCTCCCAACGGACTTGCACAGTCTCTGTGCGATCTGAATGACTGCATTTCAATGCTGAAAAATGAAGAGGGCATTTCAGAAGCCGACATTTCTGTTATGGGGCATAGCTGGGGCGCTTTTTCAACCCTTAACATTACGGCTCTTTATCCCGGAATATCACATATTGTTGCAATCAGCGGCTTTGTTTCCGTTGCGCAGATGCTTGAAACCTTTTTCCCGGGACCTCTTAAAAGCTACCGTAAGGCTGTTTTTGACCTTGAAAAGAAGTCAAATCCCGATTTCGTCGGCTTCAATGCCGTTGACACCTTGTCGGAATCTGAGACAAAGGCTCTGCTGATTTATTCTGAAAATGATCAGATGTGCCGCCGGGTCCATTACGATATTCTTAAAAAGGGTCTTGAGGGGAAGGACAATGTGAAGCTTCTGCTTGAGAAAAACAAGGGACATAATCCCAACTATACCGAGCAGGCGGTGAAGCTTCTTGCAGAGTTCAGCAAAGCAAGAACAAAATTTTTAAAGAAAAAGAATGCAACCGGGGCGGAAAAGGCTCAGTTCACGGGCGGCTTTGACTGGGAAGCAATAACCGAACAGGATGAGGCTGTGTGGCAGATTATTTTTGAGCATCTTGAAGGGTGAGAAAAAACAGCCCTTCACTGCCTACAGAAATTCAACTGCGGTGGATATATATTAAAAAGGGAACGGCAAACGCCGAGGCAGTCGGCTTCGGTTGGCGCACTTTTTTATTGCGCAAGCAACAAGGTTCTCGAACGCAATGCGTGAGAGGTTCTTATTGTGTGGGATAAAACGGTGTAGCATTGAGGAAAGAGAAAATTAATAATATAGTCCACGAAAATATTTGTATAAAAGAAAGGATTTTTAAAATGAAGAAAATTTTAACTTTATTATTAGCAAGTGTTTTGTGCTTTGCACTTTGTGCTTGTGAAAATGCGAATGAGACAAATGAAAATCAGGAAAATAATGAAAGCGGGCATACGGTAAACATAAAATTATCTGAAGATAATTTGAGTGCGTTTATGACAGATGTTAAAAATATAAATTTACGGTCTTGTAATCAGTACTTATATATCTTCGAGAATCAGCTGGCAACAGCCTCGTATAATGGAATTTCTCATTACATAGATCAGTTACAGGCTCTAAATATGGATAATTTATATATTGATATTTTATCTTCAGAGTATAGCCTGATCGAAACCGATAATATGAGTGACTTAGAAAAAGATTTGCTTCAGCTTATTCCGATGGAGATGTTTTTCCAAGAACAGTATGATATGAATGCATCAAATATTACAAATGTATGGTGTGTTGGATATGATGATAATGGAAATGCAAATAACCTATTGCCAAAGAATGCGAGAATACTTTGGGTAAAAGATGAAATTAATACTAGTACAATTGGCTTTATTGCATATGAAGATAATGGTCAAACCTTTTATGATTATGCTTATTTTAATGACGATGCGATGAGTCATCTTAATGGCATTGAAAAGAGTTCCTCTAGCGGAAAATGTGTTTATACAGAATCAAGGTATCTGTTCTTTTCAAATGAACTTCATGGTATTATCGAAGCCACAGACGGTATGGAATATGTATCAATTAGTGTAGAAGAAACAGAAAACATTTTAAGCAAAGGAAGAAATTTTTACGAGATTTTAAATTACTATCGAGATGAATATTGGTTTAATATAAATATAGAACGTCAGGAAAAAGAGACGGAAAATAATCAGTCAGAGGATCCTAAAAATGCAAAGCCCTCTATCGGAATGACAAAGGATCAGGTTCTTAATGGAGCATGGGGAGCTCCGGATAGAAAGAATATTGATGAATTTGCATGGGGAACACATGAACAATGGGTTTATGATAATTTGGGATATGTTTATTTTGAAAATGGTATCGTAACCTCTATTTCACGAAGTGAATAACAAAAAAACAAAGCAGAAAACCGTCAGTTTTTCTGACACTCACTCATAAAACAAAAATCCCGTTCTCATATGAGGGCGGGATTTTTGTTATTGTTTCATCCTTCAATCACTGCGTAAAAATTACACTCCCATGCAGGAATATAGGGGTGCTGACGAAAATATATTTTATAATCGGGGGAAAGGTCACGGATGATTTCGGGCAGAAGGAAAAGGTCCTCATTTCTGTGGTAGGCGCAGATGTAAAGCTTGGGCAGGTATTTTCTGATAGTGTTTTTGGCACCCTCAAGAGCCTTTGCTTCCGCCCCCTCAATGTCCATTTTGATAAAGGTCACCTTGCCGCTGACAATGTTGTCCACGCTGTCAAAGCTGACGGGAATTCCGCCTTCATCCTTGCGGGAGTTTCGTCCGCCCTTTTTGGCAAAAAGAAGAGTCTCCTTTTTGTTCCAGGCGCCGAGGTTGTGAAGCTCAATATTTTCCATACCCGCCGTTTTTTCCGTCAGCTTTCTGAAATTCTTTGCGTCGGGCTCAAAGGCAGTGATTTTTTCGTATCTGCCCTCGGTGGCATTGAGAAATTCTCTGATTGTGTCTCCGTCATAGGCGCCAAGGTCAACAATTCTTTCATTTTCCCCAAGGTGAAGGATTTCCTTGTAAAGAAGCTCCTTTTCATACATCACCTGAAAAAGATACTCCGGCTTTCCGCTGATACGAAAGCGCAGTACGTTAAGATAAGTCTCCCTTGATTTTTCGTCGGCAAGACATTCATATGCCCTTTCAAAGCGGTCTGCATTTTCTTTCAGATACTCTGCCGTGAAAAGCTCACTGCTTGCAACGGGTACGCTGGGGGAGTAAAACTCACCCTCACCGCACATTTCCTTTATTCTCTCAAGAGTCTGTTTATCGTGCACCGCAAAGGTCATAAGAGTTATGAAATCACCGTATTTCTCCTTTGCCTCGGAATAGGACAGTACCTTTTTTCCGTGGAAGGAGTGTCCTCTGACAAAGCCGTCGGAGGCAAAGGTGTCGGCATAGCTGATGCTCAGGGAGTCAAGGACATTGATTATCATATCCGCTCCGTTGCCCATACCGTAAAGAAGAATGGGCTTCTTTGCATTTTTAAGATAATCCCAAAGGGGAATATCAGTTATTTTTTCAAGCATTTTTCATCACCGCTTATGATTTTAGCACAAGGCGGTGTGCCTTGTCGAGAGCGGGGAAAATAAAAAATTTATTTTTTAGTCTATACAAAAAACAAATTGTGTGCTATAATCTGATTACGGCAAGGCTTTGCCGAATATAAACGGAGGTAGATTTCAATGAAAAGCGTGAAAAGAGTTTTAGCAATTGCTCTTGTGGCACTTGTTGCACTTTCAGTTTTCTCAGCTTGCAGCTTTTCACCGGAGAAGAAGCTTATCGGTACCTGGAAGGATTCCTCAGGAACAGCCGGTTACACCTTCAACGAGGACGGCACCTGTATCATTGATTATCTCGGAATTGACGTTTCAATTCTCGGACTTGATTATGACAGTGCAATCACCGGTGCTTACAAGGTTGAAAAGAGAGAAGACGGAAATTATTATGTAACAATTACATACACAGTTCTCTCAAAGAGCGTAACTTCTGATTATATGTTCGTTGTTGAAGATGCATTGCTCACACTCACAAGCACAAGTGATAACAGCGTAAAAACCTTTATCAGACAGACAGGTGATGCAACTGCTTCAACTGCAGCTCCCACTGTTGCTTCATAACATATAAATTAGTCAGGGTATCCGCAAGGGTACCCTTTCTTGAAATATAGCTCTTGAAATCAGAACCGGAAAGGAGTCGCAGAGCTTCTGCGAAGAAAAATTATGAGCAGTAAAAAGATTATTCCCGTTCTTATCGCTCTCATCTGCGGTGTGACAGGTGTCATTGTCGGCACCACCATTAATGCAAACAAGCCTGCAGGCAATGATGTAACAGGACCCACCGTTGCCGCATCCACTCAGGCGCCCACCGTTTCACAGACCGAAACCACAACCGAGACAACAACTCAGCCCACAACGGAATCAACAACCGTGGCTTCCGCAGCTCAGCAGATTATCGGCAAATGGTCTGACAGCACAAAAATGAGCGGCTATGAATTTTTCTCAGACGGCAAGGTTGTTATGACTTATGTGAATCTCACAGTGCCCTTTATCAATATGCCCATCGAGGGTACATCAACGGGTACTTATACCATTCACGGCAACACTCTTACAACAAAGTTTTCCATTTATTCCGCAACAATCGAAAACACCTATACCGTTTCAATTGAAAATGACGTGCTTTCAATGTACGATACAGAGGATAAGGAAACAGCAACCTATACCAGAGACACCGACACTCAGCAGACCACAACAGAGCCTATCTCTCAGGTTGATGAGCTTATCGGCGGCTGGGTGAAAAATGACGGCAGTGCAGTTTATGTTTTTGCCGCTGACGGCTCCTTCATTCTTGAAAAGGGCGGTGTTCAGCAGACAGGTATTTATCTTTGTCAGGGCAAGAATGTCATTATCCAGTATAACGACGGCACACAGAATGTTACCCTTCAGTATCAGTTCACCGTCACCAAGAATTCAATGATTCTTTCAAATTCAGCCGAAAAGCTCAGCTTCACAAGACAGGGCACGGGACAGAACGGCGGCGGCAGCGTCAATGAGGGCATCATCGGCAAATGGAGTGACAGCTCAAAAATGAGCTCCTATGAGTTCAAAGAGGGCGGAGTTGTTGTCATCACATATATGAACTTCACCGTTCCCGTCATCAATATGAAAATTTCCGACAGCTTTGACGGCACTTACACCGTCAAGGGTGACACACTCACTGTCAGCTATTCAGTTTATCAGACCTCACTTTCAGACACCTATGAGTTTGAAATCAACGGTGATGTGCTGACCCTTTACACAGTTGACGGCAAAATGCTCACATATATCAGAGAGAATTAATAAAAACTGTAGGGGCGACCAATGGTCGCCCCTACAATAAACATTTCATTTACCGCCACAAAATCACTGACCGTAGATTCTTCCTTAAACAACGATAGAGCGGTAAGCGAATGTCGGCATCAAAGGTCTTTGAGGAGACACCAACTGACTAGACAATATGGCAGTGTGATGAGGGTAGAAAAGCAGCGAATTTCCTTGAATCTCTTTCAGTATTGAATCACTGAATACCCGAGCGGATGTTCAGCAGAAAGCAGAACTGTGAAAAATGCCGTCAGGCAGAGGCTGACCGTATTGAACGGCAGGGTGTGAGGAGTGGTCGGTAACCGAGAGAGGAAACTGACTCGGCATTTTGAACCGCGTTCGGACTCATTTGACGAAAGCGTGTTTTTGTTTACTTTTGTCACGCCTGACAAAAGTAAATGCCCCCGCGGCATAAGCGGTGAGGGATTATATCAATAGACAATGCTGAATATAAATGAAAAATCTTAAGCCTGTGATAATTGAAATTAGTTTTGAATGTATAAATGAAAATCCACGGGCGACCAATGGTCGCCCCTACGATATATTTCCCGCAGGAAATTCATACAAACAAAAAAGATGCACCAACTGATGCATCTTTTCTTTTTGTCATATTTATGCTGTGAGTCAAATATAATTTCTTATCATATGTATGCTGTCCTCCAGCTCATATTTTTCCTCATAAAGAAGGCGCAGCAGAGAATTGAGTCTTTTGATTTCATTGCAGTTGCAGCGGGACCGTGCTTTTTTGAGCTTTTCACGGTTTTCCTCAATGAGCTGCAGCTGATTGTCAAGAGCCTTGATGTATTCCTGCTCAAGCTCTTCAAGAGTTAAACTCATCGGGTTTCCTCCCTTCTTAAGTTGTCGGCTTATGCTTTTTTGATTCCCGATATAATGTAATCGGTGGTTGTTTTGAACGATGTTGCGTACCTCATGGCCTGGTCAGCGGTGAGCTTGCCTGCATCCTTTTCAAGGCTCTGAATTTCCTTTGCACTGATGCCGGTCATACTGCTGACCTCTTCCACGGAGAAAAAGTTTTTCTCCCTCAGCTTTTTCAGACGCTGGGCAATGGTGACAGGTGTTTTCGGGTCGTATGCCGCCTGCTTGCTTCTGATGATTAATTTTGCCTCAGACAGAAAGGACTGAGTGTAACGGTACTCAATTGCATATTTGAGTTTTTCGTAAATTACATCATTGATTTTGTTAATCCTTCTTGATACTGTTGTCGGATCAAGATTCAGCTCTTGAGCAATTTCCTTGTTGCTCCTGCCTTCATACCAATGAAGCTCAACAATCAGCCTGTCCGACGGGGCGAGCTCCTGACGGATAACTTTACGGACAAGCTCATTCAGTTCAGCCTTTCTTTGGCGTAGCAGATACTCGTCCACAGTCTCAGTGATGCTGCTTTGCCAGGCACAGAAGGCTTCCTTCGCTTCAATGTAATCAAGCTCGGTGAAGCTGTTTTCCATTTGATTCCTCCTTGATGTGTATTTTTATCACCAGAAAAAGAACATTTGTTCTATAAATAATTCTAGAGAGAAAGGGCGGATATGTCAATATAAACCTGAAAAACCTACCGTTCACTCCAAAAAAGAGGAGTGTGGGAGAAAAATGAAAAATAAAAACGTAACCTTCTGAATTTTCCTGCAGCAAAAAATTCATTGCAGACACTTTAAGGCTGAATTAAATCAAATATAATAAAATTACGGATAAAAGGTGAGGAGATTTTATTTTCTTTATCAAAAAATGACTTGCATTTTTATTGATAATAGTTTACAATTAGAAAATGCAAATCCAAAAAATAATTAGTAAAGGATGAAACCCAATGGCAAAGAATGAAATGTCAGCCGCTGAGCAGTACCGCCTTGAAAGAAAAGAGCGTCTTGCAAAGGCTGCAAAGAAAAATCAGAAGAAACACACATCAGTTAAAATGTCCAAGACAACAAAGAAGGTAATTGCAGTTGTTCTGGTAATTGCTCTTGTTGCTGGTATTGCAGCAGGCGTTGTCAGCAACTCAGGCGTTCTTGAAAGAGGCAAGGTTGCTTTCACAATTGCTCCCTCAGATGCTGAAGTCAAGGATGCAATTGTCACTCTTGATGCAAGTGAAGAGATTACAAAGGCTGAATACAGCTATTATTATGTAACAATGTTCTCAAATTACTTCAACACAGCATATCAGTATGATTATTATTACGGTGCAGGTGCAGGCGCAGCTTACACAGGCTACGACTATTCTGTTTCACCCGACACACAGCCTTGCTCAATTGCTGATGTTGAGGGCGTTGAAAATCCCATGTGGACTGACTATTTCCGTTTTGCAGCTCTCAACAGCATCAAGTATGTTGCTGCATGCTGCGCTTATGCAAAGGCAAACGGCATTGAGCTTGACGAGGCAGACTACGCTGAGGTAGAAGAGGTTATTACCTCACTTGAAGAGCAGGCTAAGAACAGCAACTACTCAACAGCCGCTTACCTTCGTTATGTTTACGGCAAATCAATGACAATTGATGCTTTCAGATCAATTGCAGAAAAGCAGATTATTGCAACAAAGGTTCAGACAACTCTCACAGAGGGCTACAAGAACAGCTACACTGACGAGGAGGCTCTTGCTGAATTCAACAAGGATCTCACAGCTTACGGCGCAGTTGTTATGAGAACTTATACAATCAACGCTGAAAAGGTTGAGGTTCCCGCTGAAAAGGAAGGCGAGGAAGCAACAACAAAGGTAACTGAAGAAACAATGGCAGCAGCAAAGGCAACAGCACAGTCATTCATTTCAAAGGTTACAGACGGCGAATCCTTCAAGGCAGCAGCTGTTGAATTTGAAAAGGCAGCAGGCTCAAAGGAATATGAAAAGTTTGCAACAGACGAATCCGCAACTCTTATGGACGAGGTTACCTATGACGATGTTTCATATTATGAAACAGATGCAGATTTCCTCAAGTGGGCATTCAACAAGGACACAGCTGCAAACAGCACATATCTTGTTGAGCACAAGGATTCAGGCTACGCAGTTTATATGATGATTGAGCCCGTTCACACTCCCAAGGATAAGCCCACATATGATGTAAGACACATTCTTGTTGAGTTCCCCGAGGAAAAAGAGGGCGAGGAAGCTTCAACAGAAGAAGCAAAGGATTCAGACGTTGAGCTTCTTGATGCAAGCGAATATGAAGGTGTAACAATCGATATTGATGTTGACCTTGAAAAGACAAAGGATATCGAGCTTTACGGACTTGCTCAGGAAATCCTTGTTGACTACCTTAAGGGTGACAGATCTGAGGATCACTTTGCAGAGCTTGCCATTGAGCACTCAACAGACGGCAATGCAGCTGACGGCGGTATCTATGAGGATGTACCCTATGGTCAGATGGTTCCCGAATTTGAAGGCTGGGCAGTTGCTGAAGGCAGAGAATACGGTGATGTAGGTATCGTTGAAACAACCTACGGCTATCACGTTATGTATTACATCGGCTCTGGTGTCATCAAGTGGCAGGATGGCGTCAAGGACGATATGGCAGCAGCAGAATTCAATGAGTTTGCCGAAAAGATTGACAGCATTGAAACAATCGAGCTTACAGATATGGATGAAACAGTTCTCGGTGAGGTAAAAGACTTTGTTGTTTCATTTGCAAAGACTCAGATTGCAAACATCAAGGCTAACTCAATGAACGGTTAAGTCTTAAGATAACGGCACAAAAGCATCGGCACAGTGTTATTGAGACCTTCAATGACCGCTAAGCCGTGAATTAAAATTAAACAAAAAGGCTCACAACATCGGGTTGTGGGCCTTTTTTGCCCGTCAGTAAAAACAACTCTCTGACCGTAGATTCTTTCTGAAACGACAATAGAGCGGTAAGCGAATGTCGGCATCTCAGGTCTTTGAGGAGACAGCAACTGACCAGACAATAGGGCATTATGATGAGGGCAGAAAAGCAGCGAATTTCCTTGAAGCACTTTCAGTATTGAATCACCGAACACCCGTGCGGATGTTCAGCAGATTGGAGAACTGTGAAAAAATGCCGCCCCGCAGAGATTGGCCGCCTTGCACGGCAGGGCGTGTGGAGTGTGAGGTAACCGAAAGAGGAAACTGACTCGGCATTTTGAACCTCGTTCGGCCTTGTTCACTGAAAGGGCGTTTTGCTTACTTTGCCGACCGGGGCAAAGTAAGAGCCCCCACGGCTTGAGTGGGGAGGGATTATATCAATTGACAATGCTGAATATAAATGAAAAATCTTAAGCCTGTGATAATTGAAATTAGTTTTGAATGTATAAATGAAAATCCACGGGCGACCAATGGTCGCCCCTACGATAAACATCTCATTTACCGCAACAAAATCGCTGACCGCAGATTCTGCCTTAATCGAAGATAGAGCGGTAAGCGAATGTCGGCATCTCAGGTGTTTGAGGAGACAGCAACTGACCAGACAATATGGCATTATGATGAGGGTAGAAAAGCAGCGAATTTCCTTGAAGCACTTTCAGTATTGAATCACCGAATACCCGAGCGGATGTTCAGCAGATTGGAGAACTGTGAAAAAATGCCGCCCCGCAGAGACTGACCGTATTGAACGGCAGGGCGTGAGGTGTGGTCGGTAACCGAAAGAGGAACCGACTCGGCATTTTGAACCGCGTTCGGACTTGTTCACTGAAAGCGTGTTTTTGTTTACTTTTGTCACGCCTGACAAAAGTAAATGCCCCCCGCGGCACGAGCGGTGAGGAAATTAATCTTTAGAAGAATTTCTTTGTAAAGAAGCCCCCACGGCTTGAGTGGAAGGAAGATTTGTTCATTGCAGAAATTACCGTTACCTTAACAATAACTCTCCCAAAGCCTGAAGATTCTCATCTGCAGACAAGGCTTCTCACCTTGACATAAAAGCTCAAAAGTAGTAAAATAAATAAAACTATGCACTTTTTTATTTTCCCGGAGGAACAGCTGATGAATGACATTGAATTTCTTTATTCTCAATGGAAGGAAAAAGCAAAAGATGATGAAGCCCTCGTCAAAGAGCTGAATGAAATTGAAGGTAAGCAGGATGAAATCCTCGACCGTTTTTATAAAAATCTTGAATTCGGCACAGCAGGTCTCAGAGGCGTTATCGGTGCAGGCACAAACCGAATGAACATTTACACCGTTGCCCAGGCAACCCAGGGTCTTGCTGATTATCTTAACAGCACATATGAAAGCCCCTCAGTTGCAATTGCTTATGACTCAAGAATTAACTCAGATCTTTTTGCAAGAAGCGCCGCACAGGTGCTTGCCGCAAACGGAATCAAGGTCTGGTTTTATAAAGAGCTTGTGCCCACACCCATGCTCTCCTTTGCTGTGAGAAGGCTTGAGTGCAAATCGGGTATTATCATCACCGCAAGCCACAATCCCGCAAAATATAACGGATATAAATGCTATGACCCCAAGGGCTATCAGATGACCGATGAGGCGGCTGAAAAGACCTACGGCTTCATTCAGAAAACTGACATCTTTGAGGGCGTCAGAAAAACTGATTTTGACAAGGCACTTGCCGAGGGTCTTATCGAATATATTCCCGATGAGATTATCAATGAATTCTATGCTCAGGTTGAAAAATGCTGTCTGAGCAGGGAGTTCTGCAAAACAAGCGGACTTAAGGTCATTTATTCACCCCTTAACGGCACAGGCAACAAGCCTGTACGCCATATGCTCAGCAGAATCGGCATTGACGGAGTGACCGTTGTGCCCGAGCAGGAAAATCCTGACGGAAATTTCCCCACCTGTCCTTATCCCAATCCCGAAATCAGACAGGTTTTTGAAATTGCTCTGAAAATGGCTGAGAAGCAGGGCGCTGACCTTCTGCTTGCAACTGACCCCGACTGTGACCGTGTGGGCATTGCTGTGAAGGCAGGGGATGACTATAAGCTTATGACAGGTAATGAGGTTGGCGTGCTTCTTGCAGAGTATCTTCTTTCAAGAAGAAAGGAGCTTGGACTTCTTCCCGAAAATCCTGTTGTTGTCAAGTCCTTTGTCACAACAAACCTTGTTGACCGTGTTGCTGCAAAATACGGCGCAGAAACAAAAAATCTTCTCACGGGCTTCAAGTATATCGGTGAGCTTATCACAAAGCTTGAAGCTGAAGGAATGGCTGACCGCTTTGTTGTGGGTATGGAGGAAAGCTACGGCTATCTTTCAGGCATTCACGCAAGAGATAAGGATGCAGTTGTTGCCTCTGTTCTCATCTGTGAAATGGCTGCCTACTACAAGGCAAAGGGCAGAAGCCTTTATCAGGTGATGCAGGACATTTATGCCGAACACGGAATGTACCTCAACGCCCTTGACAACTTTGCCTTTGAAGGTGCGGCAGGTATGGCAAAAATGGCTCAGATTATGGAAAACCTCCGTAACAATCCCCCCGAAGCAATCGGCGGTTACAGAGTGCTTGCCATTGACGATTACAAAAAGAGTGAGTCTCTTGACATTCTCAGCGGTGAAAAGGCAGTTATTGAGCTTCCGAAATCAAACGTTCTTTCCTATAAGCTTGAAGCATCAAACGCTGTCATTGTCAGACCCTCGGGAACTGAGCCGAAAATCAAAATTTATTACACTGCCTGCGCAAAAAGCAGACAGGAGGCTGAACAGATCAAAGAAGGCCTGAGTGCTTTTATGAAAAAATATACGGACTGATTGGAGAGATTGATTATGATGCCAAAAAAAATGATTAAGGTAATTTGCTTTATTATGGCAGCTCTTATGCTTCTGAGCGTTGGTGCTGTTGTGCTTCAGGTTATTGCCGCTGACGAAATGGCAATTGCTGCTTATGCTGCACCCGCCACAGGTGAAAACTTCACAGATGTTGCAATTCCCGCAGGTATAATTATTCTTGCCGTTGTGGCAATTGTGATTTGTGTTGTTCTTCCCAAAATGAAAAAATCAGAGGAATAAACAAAAAAAGGAGAGAGAAAAATGAAGAAAATCCTAGCTTTATGTCTTAGCCTTGTTATGCTTTTCGGTATCTTCGGCGTTGCCGCTTCTGCTGAAGCACAGGAGGATTACACCGATTATCCCGTAATTCTTGTTCCCGGTTACATCTCATCCTATCTTTACAAGATTGATGAGCAGACAGGTGAAAAGGTGATTGTCTGGGGTGACATTTTCAGTCAGATCGGCTCTCAGGCAGGGGGAAGCCTCGGTGATATTGCGGCTGATGCGGCAAAATATCTTCTTGCAGGTGACGTTGATCCCGTTGCAAAAAGACTTGGTGAGGGCTTCAACAGAATCTTTGCCGATGCTGCTTACAACGGAGACGGTGAGGGTGTTGTGCCTCTTTATTCCCTTGAATCAAGTGCCGAAGCCACAAATTATGCAAATCTGATGGAAAAATATCCTGACGGTGAGCTTCAGTTTGAAAAAGAAATTATGGCGGTTTTTGCAGAAAAAATCAGCTATGAGCATCTTTATGTTTTCTGTGACGATTTCAGAAAGGGCGGTATTGATGCCGCTGAAAGCCTTAAGGCTTATATTGACGACGTTATCAGCTATGAAAATTCAGTGAGAGCCGAAAAGGGTGAAAAGGAAATTGACAAGGTCAATCTTTTTGCCGTGTCTTACGGCGGACTTGTCAGCGGTACCTATCTTTCACTTTACGGCTCAGAGGGAAAGGTGAACAATGCTGTGCTCACAATTCCCGCTCTTGCAGGTGCAGGTATTGCTTATGATGTCTTCAATCTTGATGTTGAATTTGATGAGGACTGTCTTCTGACCTTCATTCAGCACGCATTCCCTCTTGAAGAGGATTACAACATCTTCCTTCAGGCAAATCAGCTTGGTCTTCTTGATGAGCTGGTTGAGGCTCTTATGGGTTATGTTTCCGAAACCATCGTCAGATGGGGCAGCCTTTGGGATTTCATTCCCCTTGATTATTATGAAGAAATCAAGGCAATGTGGCTTGACGAAACCGAGGATGCGGGTCTGATTGCAAAAAGCGACAGAATGCATTATGAAATTATGTCTCCCGAGGGTGAAAATTATTACGGCAAGGGCTTCAGAAAGGCTCAGTCAGCAGGCACAAATGTTTATATTCTTGCCGGCTATGACAATGCAATTGTAACAGGTATGGATGTTTCCTCTGATGCAATTATTCCCACTCAGGGCGCAACGGGTGCAACAGTTGCACCTCTCGGTCAGCGCTTTGCTGACGGCTACACTCAGAAGGTTGACACAGGCTTTTATCAGCTGTCACCCTCAATGACCGTTGATGCTTCAACAGCTTACCTTCCCGAGCACACCTGGTTTATTGAAAATTATTACCACGGAATGACAGCAAAGGATAATTTCACCTTCTCACTGATGCAGAAGCTCCTTCTTACAGATGAAAGCTTCAGCGTTCATTCCTTCAGTGAGTATCCTCAGTTCCACGCAACAACAAACTCCTCTCACGGTGTCTTTGCCGCCTTTGACAGCAGCAAGGAGGGCTTTGTCAGCTCAGAGGACAAGGCACTTGTTGTGACTAACATTTCAGCCGGAAACACAATCCTTGTTTCTGCAATCAATGTTGCAGGCATTGACATTGAATTCAACTTTATTCCCTTTGTTCTTAAGGCGGGGGAAAGCAAGGCGATTTCCTTCAAGGGTGAAATTCCCGAGGTCAGCCTTGTCAACTTTGATGTGACCGTCACTTATGCTCTGCCCACAGTTACACCCATCGGTGAAAGAAGCTTTGACTTCACTGTTATGAACGGTGAGCCCGCAGAGTATGACAGTGAAAGCCCCTTCACTCAGGCTGATTATCCTCCCGTGTTTGACGGTGTGCTTGATGAGGATGTGAATGAAATTCTTTCCGCTGTGGGTGTGAAAGGAATTGTTGCAACGGTTTACAACATCGTTTACAAGTTTATGTATTACATAAACACTCTCATTGACCTTTTTAAATAATTAATCTGACAGTCCCCGGAAACGCCGACGCCACATAAGGCAGTATTTCTTTAAAAAGTGAAATAGCATCACAATAATGCGTTAAAAACCACCGATATGC
>JAZOWF010000087.1:0-7404 GCA_045659065.1 Acutalibacteraceae bacterium | reverse complement strand
CAAGGTTTATGAAGATGAGAGTGTTCTTGCTTTTTATGACCTTGAGCCTCAGGCTCCTGTTCATATTCTCATCATTCCCAAGCAGCATATTGCAAGTGCTGCTGAAATCACAGCCGAAAACAGTGCAGTGATTTCTCATATTTTTGAGGTTGCAGCATTGCTTGGAAAAACGCTCGGACTTGAAAACGGTTACCGTATTGTAAACAACTGTGGTGAAGACGGCGGTCAGACAGTCAAGCATCTTCATTTTCACTTTATGGGCGGACGTCAGTTTACATGGCCCGCAGGTTGATTTTAATTTTAAGGAGTGTTAAAAATGGCAACTTATAAAATGACAATTGCCGGTCTTGAAAGAGAGCTTCCCATCTGCAAGCTCAACGATAAGCTTGATATTGCAGGCTTTATTATCTTTGGTGACGTTGAAATCACTGTTGCTTCTGCGGCTGCACTGATTGAAAAATGTCCTGAATTTGATTTCATTGTGACGCCTGAAGCAAAATCAATTCCTCTTGCTTATGAAATGGCAAGGCAGAGCGGAAAAAAGTATTTTGTTTGCAGAAAGGGTCCTAAGCTTTATATGCAGGATCCCGTGCACGTTGAAGTCCGTTCAATTACCACAGATAAGGTTCAGACCTTATATCTTGATTCTCTTGAGGGAAATCAGCTTAAGGGTAAAAAGGTGCTTGTTCTTGATGATGTTATCAGTACCGGTGAATCACTCAGAGCTGTTGAGGTTCTTCTCAGTCAGTTTGATGCAGAAATCGTTGCAAAGGCTGCAATTCTTGCTGAGGGTGATGCTGCTGACAGAGATGATATTGTTTTCCTCGAGAAGCTTCCTCTCTTCTTCCACGATTAATTGATTTATGAAACGACCTCTTGCTGTTTTCGGATTTTCATTATTTGCATTTCTGCTTTGTTTTGTCATCTGTGACAGCAAGGTTTTGGTCGGCGTATCCTTTTTTATTGCTGCAGTTTCATATTGCATTATTTTACTGCGCAAAAAATTAAGACGGCTTGATACAGTTGCCACGGTTTTTATAGCTTTGGCGGTCAGCTGTCTTTTGTTTTTTATTGCAGAGACAAGATATGAAAATGTGGTTGAAAAGTGCAGTGAAAGAGCCTTTGTCAGCGGAAGGGTGTGTGAAAGTCCCGAATTTTCGTTAGATAATATGAGATATTACTGTATTATTAAGGTTGACTCCGTTGACGGAGAGCGGGTCAGCTCAAAAATGCGTCTTTCCTTCAGAAAAAGCTGGGATAATATTAACCCTGATGAGCTGACTGTCGGAAGTAGACTTACTTTTTACGGCAAGGTTTATCAGATGGGAGATTATGCAGGAGAGGAATACGTCAGATATTACAAATCGAAGGGAATATATCTTGGCTCTTATTCAATTGAAGAGCTTGAGGTGACGCACGCTGAATTTAGGTCTGTCTTTTATTACATATCAGAACTGAGAGAATATATTATTAAAAGACTCAGTCACGATTTTGACAAGGATGTGTCAGCGGTTTTGACCGCTGTTCTCACAGGTGAAAAGGACAGTATTGACGATGGTATATATAATGATTTCAGAAGAGCGGGTGTTCTTCACATAATGGCGGTCTCGGGTCTTCATTTGTCAGTTTGGATAATGCTGTTCATTTATCTCATTGATACAGGAGGAAGACGGGGAAGGCTTAACTATATCCCTTTGATTATATTTGTACTGTTTATGATGAGCTTTGCGGAATTTACAGGTTCGGTATGCAGAGCGGGTGCAATGTCCTTGCTGTTTCTGACGGCAAAGCTTATGAATAAGAATTCGGATTCTCTTAATAATCTGGGCTTTTCCTGTGTCTGTATTCTTTTCTTAAATCCCTTTTCCGTTACTAACATCAGCTTTATGCTTTCTTTTGTGTCGACCCTGTCGATTCTGATTTTAGGTGTACCGCTTGCAAGCTGTATAAGTCTTAAAATGGTGAAATCAAAGGAAGACAGTAAGCTCAGGAAGGTTATATATCCCGTTATATTATCTCTGGCTATAAGCTTTTCTGTAATGATTTTTACGTTACCCTTGTGTGTTTATTATTTCGGAGGAATTTCTTTGGCTTCTCCGCTGACAAATCTGCTGTTTTATATGATTATTACGCCAGTTGTTTTTCTCACAGGACTTTATCCTGTTTTGAGATTGATTCCTTTTATAGGTAAAATCTGTGCATTGGCTTTGAATCTTCTGGCAGGGTATATGATTAATGTCTGTAAGTTTATTTCAGATTTTGAGTTTTCATATATTGAGATAAGTGTCCCTGCATTAGCGGTTATTTTGCTTGTATCAGCTTTTGTTACTGCTTTTGGCTTCGGAATTAAAAAGTATATGAAGAGATAATATTTAATCTTTGCAACAGAGCAAAAATATGTTATAATATATCGGAATACAGAAATGAGGTGAGGCTGTGGCTGAATTTGATGAAAAATTATTAAAGCAGCATATCAAAAAAGGTGAGTTTGCATCGGTTTATCTGATTTGCGGAAATGAAGATTATCTTAAAAAGCATTATTGTGATACGATTGTTTCGAAAAATGTGAATAAGGATTTTGAAAGCCTCAACTATGAAAAGCATCAGGGTAAGGATGCAGATCTTCAGCAGATTTTTGAAGCAGCTGCTATTATGCCTATGATGAGTGACAAGAGATGCATTCTTATTGAGGATTTCAAGCTTGAGAGTATAAACGACAAGGATTTGTCTTTGATTGAAGATTATTTTGAGAATCCATGTGATACATCCGTTATCATTTTTCTTCAGAAAAAGGCTGATTTTTCTTTTGTTAAAGCAAAAAAGGCTGTTGATCTTATTAAAAAGCACGGTGTTGTTTGTGTTCTTGATAAAAGAACGGGAAGTGATCTTATCAAACCTCTTGTATCTTCTGCCTCAAAAAACAAATGCATTCTTTCCAATGATGTGGCTAAATATCTTGTCTCTGTGGTCGGAGATGATTTTAATGTGCTTGTCAATGAACTGAGTAAGGTTTGTAATTACGTCGGAGAAGGTGGAATAACCAGAAAGCATATCGATGCTGTCGCCATAAAAAGTGATGATACAAAGATTCATTTTCTCACACGAGCTCTTTTTGCAAAAGATTTTGATAAGGCCTTTGAGGTTCTTCATTCCTTGCTTAAGCAAAAGATTGAGCCCGAGTATATTCTCGGAACAATTATCAGCTCTTTTGTTGACATTTACAGAGCAAAAATTTCTGTTGCAAACGGTGAAGGTGCAGAAAGTCTTGCACAGGCTTATAATTACAAAAATATGGCCTTTCGACTTTCAAATGCCGCCCGAGACGGATCAAAGTTTGATATAGCTGTTGTCCGGAAGTGTCTTGAAGAGCTTTCGAAAACGGACGATCAGCTTAAATTCGGAGCTGCAAATCCGACTCTTGTTCTTGAACAGCTTATTGTCAGACTTTTTCTTATTATCAACGGTGAACGGGTATGATTAAAATTGACAAGCCTATTATCGTTGAGGGTAAATACGATTACATTAAGCTCAGCCGTTTTATTGACGGATTGATAATCAAAACGGACGGCTTCGGAATTTTCAAGGATAAGGAAAAGCAGCTTCTTATCAGACGCCTTGTAGAAAAAGACGGATTGATTGTTCTTACTGACAGTGATTCTGCCGGCTTTCTGATCAGAAATTTTATCAAGTCAACCATACCTGCAAATAAAATCACCAATGTTTATATCCCTGATATTTTTGGGAAAGAAAAACGCAAAACTCAGCTTTCAAAAGAGGGTAAGCTGGGTGTTGAAGGTATGGAAGAAAAGGTTCTTGTTGAAGCATTTAAAAGAGCGGGAGTCCTTTTTTCAGAAGGATTGAATGAGCAAAGACGACTTATTACCAACGTTGATTTATATGAGTACGGGCTTACAGGCGGAGCAAACAGCTCTGAAAAAAGAAAGCTTCTTTTAAAAAGACTGTCTCTTCCGGAAAGAATGTCCACATCATCAATGTTGAAGATATTGAATACATTTGTGACTTACGAAGATTTTATTGAAACCTTAAAGGAGCTTGAATTATGCGAATAGGACATGGTTATGATGTTCACAGATTGGTTGAAAACAGAAGATTTGTCCTTGGCGGAGTTGAAATTTCCTTTGAAAAGGGCTTGCTCGGTCATTCGGATGCAGATGTACTTCTTCATGCAATTGCCGATGCTCTTATCGGAGCAGCAGCCTTAGGCGACATTGGAAAAATCTTTCCCGATACTGATGCCACCTATAAAGACGCTGACAGCCTTGAGCTTTTGAAAAAGGTTTTTTATATGCTTTGTGAAAAAGGATATAAGGTTATTAACATTGATTCAACGGTTATTTGCCAAAAGCCTAAGCTTCGTCCTTATATTGATACAATGCGTGACAATATTGCTCGTTGTCTTGAGGTTGATGCTGATTGTGTAAATGTCAAAGCAACAACCGAGGAAGGATTAGGCTTTACAGGCGGCGGTGAGGGTGTCGCGGCTCACTGTGTATGTCTTATTGAAAAAAACATATAAAAAAATAAAGGTGGATAATTCCACCTTTTATTTTTTAGGCTTTCTGGAAACCTTTTTCTTGTTGCCTTTTTCATCAACGATGTAAGTATGCTCAAGCTGACCTACAAGACTTTCCTTGAAAGAGTCAATATAAAGTCTTCTGAGCTTGTCTCTTTCCTTGAGCTCTTCTTCGGTGAGTCCTTCGGGTGTTTTGGCCTTTCTTGCAAGCTCATTGATTCTGTTGATTTGTTCCTGAGTTACCATATTTTTATTCCTCCCACTTTTTCCATTCGTCAGGGCAGTAGCCGAGGGTTGCTTTTTTGCCGTTTCTGACAATGGGTGTTTTAAAAAGCTCCTGATTTTCAAGAAGCTTTTCTTCTTTTGCTTCTTCTGTTGCAAGATATTTTATATACGATGAATCATATTTTTTGCTTTTTTCATTTACAAGCTCTTCAAGGGTACAGCCGAGAGCTTTTTTTATTGATTGATATTCTCCCTTGCTCATTCCGTATTTTGCAAGATCAACAAACTGAAATTTAATTCTGCGTTCCTTGAAATAACGCTGAGCTTTTTTTGTATCGAAGCATTTTGATGTGCCGAAAATCTGAATATTCATTTTATCCGCCTCCTTTTGCATACCTAAACATTTTAATGTAAAACATTGATTTTGTAAAGGCTTTTGTTGAATTAATTTTTTTCTTGTGTTATACTTGCTGAGAAAGAGGTGATTGATTATGGCAATATGTCATATTGTAGGAGCCGGAGACTTCACTGAGAGTTCGGTTTCTCTTGACAGTGACGATTATTTTATCTGTGCTGACGGAGGATATAAATTCAAGGATAGCTTTAATAAGGAGCCTGACCTTGTCATTGGTGATTATGACTCTCTCGGTTTTGTGCCCGAGGAGGAAAACAAGGTTGTTCTCCCTTGTGAAAAATATTTTACAGATATGCATTTTGCCGTTAATGAAGGGCTGAAAAAGGGCTATAAGGCTTTCAGAATTTACGGTGCAATGGGCGGTGAAAGACAGGACCATTCACTTGCGAACATTCAGCTGCTTCATTATATTGCAGATCTTGGCGGTGTCGGAGCTATTATTGACGGAAAAAGAATTTATTCTGTCATAAAAGACAGCATTATATCATTACCTCAGAAGGACACAGGTTATATTTCTGTTTTTTCACTCACTGATATAAGCGAGGGTGTATTTATAAAGGGACTTAAGTATGAGCTTGAAGATTATAATATGAAAAATACCCTTGCCATCGGTGTCAGCAATGAGTTCATCGGGAAAATTGCTTCTGTCAGCGTCAGAAGGGGAGCTCTTTTGATAACATGGGAAGCTTAATATAATAAAAAAACTGCTGAAATATTTCAGCAGTTTTTGTTTTTTGTTAAATTAGAGAATAATGCTTTCACCGTTCATTTCTTCAGGCTGAGCGATATCCATAATTTTGAGCATTGTGGGAGCAATATCACAAAGCTTGCCGCCGTCTCTGAGGCTGCAGTCATAACCGCAGACAACAAAGGGAACGGGGAAGGTTGTATGAGCGGTGAAGGGTGAGCCGTCCTCCTCATACATCTTGTCAGCATTACCGTGGTCAGCTGTGATAAGCATAACGCCATCCATTTTCATAACAGCATCGTAAACCTTGCCGACGCAGGTATCAACAGCTTCAACAGCAGCCTTTGCTGCACCAAAAATACCGGTATGACCAACCATATCACAGTTTGCAAAGTTAAGAATGATTGCATCATATTTGCCGCTTTCGATTGCTTCAACAACCTTTTCTGTTACCTCATAAGCGCTCATTTCGGGCTGAAGGTCATAGGTGGGAACCTTGGGTGAAGCAACAACAATTCTGTCTTCACCTTCATACTGCTTTTCAACACCGCCGTTGAAGAAGAAGGTTACATGAGCATACTTTTCAGTTTCGGCAATTCGAAGCTGAGTTTTGCCCATTTTTGACATATATTCACCGAAGGTATTTGAAAGTGACTGGGGCTTGAATGCAACGTGAACATTGGGCATTGTTGCATCGTACTGAGTCATACATACATAGTAAAGAGGGAAGAAGCCGTTCTTTCTTTCAAAGCCGTCAAAAGCTTCGTCAACAAAGGTTCTTGTAATTTCTCTTGCTCTGTCGGGACGGAAATTAAAGAACACAACGCTGTCATTTGCTTTGATTGTTGCATTTTCGGTGCAAACAGTGGGGATAACAAATTCGTCGGTGAGATTTTTTCCGTCACCGTCAATTGTTTCATAGGATTCCTTGATTGCTTTAACGGGGCAATCAGCCTTGTTGCCTTCACCGTAAACCATTGCAGCATAAGCCTTACCGACTCTGTCCCAACGGTTATCTCTGTCCATTGCATAATATCTGCCCATTACGGTTGCAATCTTACCAACACCGATTTCAGTAAGCTTTTCGGCTGTCTGAGCAACGAAGTCAGCACCTGAAGCAGGCGGTACGTCACGTCCGTCAAGGAAACAGTGAACAAAAACATCCTTAACGCCCATCTTCTTTGCGAGCTCTACAATTGCATAAAGGTGAGTGTTGTGTGAGTGAACACCGCCGTCGCTCATAAGACCCATAAGGTGAAGAGCGCTGCCGTTACTGAGGCAGTTTTCCATCGCACCCTTGAGAGCTTCGTTTTCGAAGAAGTCACCGTCCTTGATGGACTTTGTGATACGGGTGAGCTCCTGATAAACAACACGGCCTGCACCGATGTTTGTGTGACCAACCTCACTGTTACCCATCTGGCCGTCAGGAAGACCTACGTCCATGCCTGAAGCACCGATGAAAGTCATGGGGTTTTCTTTCATGATTTTGTCAAGATTAGGGGTTGCAGCAGCATCGATTGCGTTACCGTAGTTGTCATCGTT
>JAZOWF010000086.1:0-4709 GCA_045659065.1 Acutalibacteraceae bacterium | reverse complement strand
CCGACTTAATTGTCTGCCCCGAAGATAAGCAGTGAAGCCACGGAAATCACAACTCCGTAAAAGGCACTCAGATGCACCTTGTCCTTCTGCCACTGATCAATGAAAATAACAACAAACATTGAGGTCATCACAAACTCTATGCCCTCTGTGCTGAAGTTGATGAGTGTACCGAAGATTGCTCCCATTGTTGAGCCGAAAATCCAATAGATATGGTCAAAAAGGGTGACAAAGAACATAAACCACCCACGGTCAACATCCTTGCCCGGCTCAGCGGAAAAGTTGATTGAAAAGGTTTCGTCAACCATTCCGAAAATCATATAAAGCTTTTTAAGACCCAGACCCTTATACTTTTCAAGCATTGAAATGCCGTAAAAGATATGCCTTGCACAAAGCACAAAGGTAATTATGAAGGAGTTCAGCGGATCAAAAGCCGCAGTGAGAAGGCTTACGGCAACAATCTGAGTTGACCCGCCGTAAACAAAAATTGACATCAGAAAGGTATAAAGAGGATGAAATCCGTTGACGCTCATACATATTCCGTATGTAAGACCGAGAAAGCCGTATCCCGCAAGAATGGGCAGAGAAAAGGGAAATGCCGCTTTTGCCGCCTTTGAAAGAACGGCTGCCTTGCTGTTTTTCATTTTTATACCTCCTTTATTTTTTTACAACCCGCTTATTATAAACCCCAACATCTGCATTTTATTTCTAAATCAGAAATAAATCAATGCTTTTCTCTTTTTTTCTTAAGTTTTTTTAATTTAAGTGTATTTTTAATCATTTTGTGCTACAATTAAGCAAGCAGAATCAGATGAGGAAGGTATTTGATATGAAAGGCAGAATGAGAAAAGGCTTCATCGGTCTTCTGACGGCAGCGGCAGGACTGATTATGATTCTTTCGGGCACTCAGACAGGCGGTGCCGAATCGGTGATGGCAAAAGCAATAAGAATATGTCTGGAGTGTATCGGTATTGGATAAGAAAAGCAAAACCGCTAAAGGCGAAAAAATCCGCCTCATCTTTCAGTCTGTCTGGGCTTTTCTTTCAAACAGCTATATTCTCGGCTTTGTTCAGGGCAAAATTTATAAGGGTAGGCTCAAAAGCCTCTGCATCCCCGGGCTTAACTGTTATTCCTGCCCCGGTGCTCTGGGAAGCTGTCCCGTAGGCTCGCTTCAGGCGTCACTCGGTAAAAACGGAACAAGTGCTCTGATATATGTTCTCGGCTTTCTGTTCTTTTTCGGAGGAATGATCGGCAGATATGTCTGCGGATGGCTCTGCCCCTTCGGTCTGATTCAGGAGCTGCTTCACAAAATCCCCTTCCCTAAAAAAATCGGAAGCTTTAAAGGTGACAAAATTCTCAGAAAGCTTAAATATGTTATTCTTCTGCTTTTTGTCATCCTTCTTCCCCTTGTGACAGCAGACGCCTTCGGTATCACTGATCCCTGGTTCTGCAAGTATATCTGCCCTGCGGGTACTCTTGAGGGCGGTATTCCCCTTGCGGCTGTAAGCAGTGCAATCAGAGAAAGCATCGGCTTTCTTTACACCTACAAGGTTACACTTCTTGTTATCACGGCAATTGCAAGCGTGATTATATTCAGACCCTTCTGCAAATACATCTGTCCCCTTGGCGCAATTTACGCCTTCTTCAACAAAATTTCTTTTGTGAAAATCAGCCTTGATGAAGAAAAATGTGTCAGCTGCGGCGGCTGCGCAAAGGAATGTCCGATGAATATTGACCCCGTCAAAAACATCAACGGCACAGAATGTATCCGATGCCGAAAATGTATAAGCTGCTGTCCGACGGACGCGCTCAGTGACCCTTTCAAAAGAAAAAGCGGGAAAAAAGAGGATAAAAAATGAAAAAAGTTGTAAATTCTTAATAAAAAAATTTCACAATACCATTGTTTTATTTTTTAATTTAGTATATAATAGCAATGAATTATTATTTTTTTAAAAGGAGGAACGGATATGACTGAGAAGACAATTCAGTTCAACATTAGTCCTGATACACCTGAAGGAATGAAGGAGATCGTTGTTTCGGTTTATAATGCTCTTAAAGAGAAGGGTTATAACCCCATCAATCAGCTGGTCGGTTATATTCTTTCTGAAGATCCGACTTATATCACAACCCACAACAATGCTCGAAGCCTTATCAGAAAAATCGACAGAGATGAACTTCTGCAGGCAATTCTGAAGGACTACCTGAGCAAATAATCAGGAGGAAAGAAAATGGCACCCAAAAAGAAAAAAGAATTCCTCACCTACAAAGGCAAGCCCCTTGTCAGAGTCGGTGACACTATCTATTACGGTGAAATGAGTGAAAAGTTTGTAATCATGTTCAAAATCCTTTCAACAAAGGATGTCAACGGCACACCCGTTGCAGATGAAGTGAAGGTCAGCCTCATCAACACTGATCCCGATGTCAGACCCCACGAAAGAATTGCAAACCAGACTCAGAAAAGAGGTCTTTATTCAGCAATGGATATCGGCTCAATCTGGCTTGAAAGAGCACTGATATGACAGCTTAAGGCGATGCTTAATGCATCGCCTGATTATTTCCGCGCGTGGCGCAGCCGGATAACGCAGCAGATTCCGATTCTGAAGAACGGGGGTTCGAATCCCTTCGGGCGGGCCAAAAAAACCGACAAGTTTCGACTTGTCGGTTTTTTTATCCAAGCCGACAGGTTTGGTATATCATCACGCGTCAGCGTGTATATCATCAACACGGCAATACCGTGTTGTATCTCATCACACCGAAGGTGTGCATTTCTGTCGGCTTGATGATATGCAAGGCTTCGCCTTGATGATATACAACCTCTTACGAGGTTGATGATATACAATGCTACGCATTGATTTTGACTAAACTTTATAGTATAATCATTACAAAGGAAGTGGTTATATGTCTCCGAATTATCTGCTTATGTATTCTGAACAGTTGGCAACTGATATAGAGTTGCTTTGTCAGAACATAAAAGCATCATCAAATACATTGTTTCAAATTCGTAAAAGTTCAAGTAGTGTTTATGCAAATATACGTGAAGCAAATTACGGTCAGAGTAAAGCGGATATGCTCTCTAAATTTGAGATTTCATTGAAAGAATCTACTGAAACGGAAGGTTGGTTAAAACTTCTTTTTAATACTGGTACAATTGATGAAGAAACGTTTAAAAAATATAGAAACCTTTGCGGTAGGATAAGAAGAATGTTGATATCAAGTTGCAAGACACTAAAAGAAAGTCCTGATAAATCAAGGAGTTGATATTATGAAAAAAGAAAATCGCACTAAAGAAAAATGGATTCACATGAATAATAAAATGAATAAAGTTCTGAAAATTTTTGGTGTTATTGGTATTGTTCTTGTAGGAATTAGTTTAGTTGCGGCTTTTTTTGGATTTTTAATGAGCAGTGAGAATCTTTTCTATACCGGCATTTCTCTTTTAGTTTTTGCGCTTCCTATATATTTTGTTGTATTTTTGCTTGTTTTTATAATTGCAGTGATTATAGAAGAAAAAAGCAAGTAGTCTAATCGAAAATTTTTTGTTGCTATTTTAAGCTGTAAACACAGAAAAAAATGACAGTACCTTCAGGTGCTGTTATTTTTTTAGATTCAATCAAAACGAAGGGATTCGAACCAGGAGGGAGCGAAGCGGAAGAAATCAGTCCGGTGGACTGTTTTTGCCGACGCGGCAACGAGCAAAGCGAGGCGATAGTGCGGCAGCACGGGACAAAATCCCTTCGGGCGGGCCAAAAATCGACGAATTTCGACAGAAGTTCGTCGATTTTTACTTATTACTTCTTCACTATTCACTCTTCACTAACATTTGGGCCGATTTTTGGCAAAGTAATAAGTAATAGGGAATAGTGAATAAGTGTGGGCGGGACACCCGCACCCGATTGTAATTTCGTATTATCTGTGATATAATCATTTTGATAAATAAGAATTTGTCGAGCAGAACAGCGTTGAATGTTGGTGTGATCTTGGTGCAAATTTGGTGCAACACTTTATCAAACGATACTCACGATATTCACGATATCGCACGAAAACACACGATAAAGCTACGATATCAAACGATATTACACGGTATTCACGATATCAAACGGTATTGCTAAAACTCAAAGAGATAATTTCGACCTTTGGTCGAAACTTGCAAAAAATCCTCTGCTTATGCAGGGCATTTTTTGTTATCTCGTGGAGAACAATGAATTGTCCTTACGGACATGAATTGGCATAAGCCATGAATTGCACCGCTGGTGCATGAATTGCCTACGGCATTTAAAAAGACGTGGCAATTCAATTCTTGGAATCGAAGATTTCAAATCATGAAGCCAAAGGCTTCAATTCATGACGGCTTTGCGTCAATTCATCTTCAAGGAATATAAATCCCAGTTCCTCTGAGAATCGATCACGATTTGCTTTAATCAAAAAGGGCGGTTCAACTTATATGTTGAGCCGTCCTTTTTACATTTTTATTATTTTGTGGTATGACACAGAGATAATATTTATTTTATCTAAGACTCTTTCGCATAGATATAAACCCTATTAAGACTGTCCACACATAAGCACATGTTTTAGGCATCATTAAGAATCCAATTGCAGGCACTGAATCTGCCCATAATACAACCGGGATATAGAATGCAAAGCTCAAAACAATTGTTAACCACATGAAACGATATTCTTTATCTTGATTTTTCTTAGCGCTGATAAAGAATAAT
>JAZOWF010000085.1:0-49174 GCA_045659065.1 Acutalibacteraceae bacterium | reverse complement strand
GCGCAGGGTTACACAACCTACACCTGCGAATGCGGTGACACTTATGTTGCTGATTACACAGATAAGCTTAAACACGAATACAAATCAGAAATCACAACCGCTCCCACACATCTTACAGAGGGCGTTAAAACCTTCACCTGTAAGTGCGGAGACTCTTACACCGAAGCTATTGCAAAACTCACTGCTCACACTTATGAAGCAGATGTAACTGCTCCCACCTGTACCGCGCAGGGTTACACAACCTACACCTGCGAATGCGGTGACACTTATGTTGCTGATTACACAGATATGCTTAAACACGAATACAAATCAGAAATCACAACCGCTCCCACACATCTTACAGAGGGCGTTGAAACCTTTACCTGTAAATGTGGAGATACCTACAACGAAGCAATTGCAAAGCTTACTGAGCATACCTACGATGCAGATGTAACTGCTCCCACCTGTACTGCTAAGGGCTACACAACCTACACCTGTGAATGCGGTGACACTTATGTTGCCGATTACACAGATATGCTTAAACACGAATACAAATCAGAAATCACAACCGCTCCCACACATCTTACTGAGGGTGTTGAAACCTTTACCTGTAAGTGCGGAGATACTTACACCGAAGCAATTGCAAAGCTTGCTGAGCATACCTACAATGCAGTTGTAACTGCTCCCACCTGTACTGCTAAGGGTTACACAACCTATACCTGTGAATGTGGTGACACTTATGTTGCTGATTACACAGATAAGCTTAAACACGAATACAAATCAGAAATCACAACCGCTCCCACACATCTTACTGAGGGTGTTGAAACCTTCACCTGTAAATGTGGAGATACTTACACCAAAGCAATTGCAAAGCTTGCTGAGCATACCTACAATGCAGTTGTAACTGATCCCACCTGTACTGCTAAGGGTTACACAACTTATACCTGTGAATGCGGTGACACTTATGTTGCTGATAAAGTCAGTGCAAAAGGACATAAGTACACCTCAGCAGTAACAATTCAGCCTACTCATCTTGCTGAGGGCTTAAGAATCTGTACGTGTAGTGTGTGCGGAGATTCTTATCCTGAAGCTATAGAAAAAACCGGGGAACACAGTTATGTTATTTTGAATATTGTTGAGCCTACCTGTGAAACAGAAGGATACACAGCTTATGCTTGTGAATGCGGTCACAGCTATAAGGGTGATAAAACACCTGCAACAGGACATAACTATAATGGAGATAATTGTACCGTCTGCGGTGAAAGCAGGGTTAATAACTGCACCTGCAGCTGTCATAAGGGCGGCTTCAGCGGCTTTATCTGGAAGATTCTTAGATTCTTCTATAAGATTTTCGGAATGAATAAAACTTGTGCCTGCGGAGCAGCGCATTATTAAAAAAATAATCACCCCGGATAACGCCGACGCCTCATAAGGCAGTATTTCTTTAAAAAGTGAACTAACATTACAATAATACATTAAAAATCACCGATATGCGTCAGCATTATCGGTGATTTTTTTATATATTCAGAAATTTATTCCAGGCTTTGTAATCAAAGTGTTCGTTTTCTTTTTCAAGAGTACGGAAATCATTTTTTCCCGAGCCGGTAAGAGGAATTTTATCAATGGGAACAACGGCAACAGGGCGTCCGCGTTCTTCAAGAAGAGCGTGGCATTCCTTGAATATTTTTTTGCACAGGTCATTTTTATCGTCAATATCTTCAATGAATTCAACAAACACAACGGGATAATGACCTTGTGTGCGGTCCATATCCGCAACACCCACAGCAGAGCAATTTTTGACCTCTTTATGACGGGCAACAAGACTTTCAATGCTTACGGGGAACACCTTGTGACCGTCAAAGCGGGTAATCATTCTTTTGATTCTGCCGATGATGAAAAGGAATCCGTCTTCATCAATATATCCCAGGTCTCCCGTATGAAGCCAGGTTTTTTCGTCTTCTTCGTGCCTGCGCAGAACATTTTCTGTTTCTTCCCTGCGCTTGTAATAGCCCTTCATAAGTGACGGACCTGTGATACAGACCTCACCGATTTCATTACAGCTCAGCTCTTTTCCCGTTTCTTCATCAAATACGCCTGCCGTAATCAGAAGAGAGGGGATACCGACACTGCCTGTTTTGCAGACATTGTTTATGCCGAAGGTAACCGCGGCTGATGCCTCCGAAAGACCGTAGCCCTGAGTTATCGGATAACGCATACCGTGAGATTTCATAAACTCATTGAGCTTCTTTTCAAGACCGAGGTTCATTGTGTCACCACCCGAGCCGAGAAGCTTAATGAATGAAAGATCCATATTTTTAAGCTCCTTGCTGTGCATAAGGGATTCATAAAAGGCAGGGGTGCTTACGGAATGATTCGGCTTGAATTTTTTATAGAGTCTGCCGTATTCATTCAGATCGAATTTCGGGATGGGAATAAGAACAAGACCGAGGGTAAGAGGCATATGCATACCGCAGCACATACCGTATGATGTGAACACGGGGATAATGTCGAGGAAGGAGTCTCCCTTTTCATAATCGAGTCCTGCGTGTATAAAGTTGAAGGCCGTTGAATTGATACCGTCGTTGGTAATCATAACGCCTTTTGCAAAGCCTGTTGTTCCGCCTGTGTAAGGGATTGAGAAAACAGCGTCTCCTGTGTAGGGAGCCTCAACTGCCGTTGTACCCTTGCCGTTTTTGAGGAAGGTATCATAAGAAACAAGCCTTTCACTGTAAGGCAGATTTGTTTTAACCCTGAGCTTCATTGCAAGCCTTTTAATCAGCGGAAGTGACTGAGAGGCTGAAATAGCAATGATGAGGTCCTGATTAAGCTCATCGGCAGCAGCTGAAATTTTGTCATAAACAACGTCCATTACAACAAAAATTTTTGATTCGGATTCAGCAACGGCACGGCGGATGCTTTCAATATCCATTCGGGGATCAATTGTGTTGGCTGTTGCACCGAGCTTGTTGAGAGCATAGATGCAATAGATTGTTTCGGGGGTGGCAACTGAAAGGAAGGAGATGATGTCACCCTCTTTTACACCTGCAGCCGCAAAAGCATCTGCAGTGGCATCAATGTTCTTCTTAAGCTCTCCGTGAGTTATTTTTCTGCCGTAATAATTGATTGCAACCTCATCAAGACGGTCTGCATTAGCTTCGGTCATATAACGGTAAGCAGTGGTTTTTGGCCCGGGAAGGTCTCTTACGTCCTCGGAATAATATTTCATCCAGGGCTTTTCAACAGATATTCTGTTGTTTACAACTGATTGATTCATTTTGTGCTCCTTTTTATCTGTTACGTCTGACACAAAATCATACACAAAGATTTTTATATACAATTGCTGAAATTATTAGAATATATTAATAAAAGTAAGAGCTGATGCTTCTGATGTCCTGAAAAGAAAACAGAACAGATTTCCAAAGCCCCGTACCGCTCAGAAGCATACGGGGCCTGAATAAGCTTCGGCTTATTTCACAATATAAACCTTTACGCCGTGGGGCTCGGGTGCTGAATGGATTACCTGAGTTCCGTCACTGTATCTGTTTTCCCATACATCGTGAACCTTGTAGCCGTCCTTACGGGGAAGGCTTACGAAGCCGAGGTTAGCAATATCCTTAAGCTTGATTTCGGCATCGTTAATTTTGTTTGACTTGTTGAAAACACAGATTGCAACAGATGAGTCCTTAAGAGGCTTGACAAGCACATCCACAAGTCCTTTTTTGATTCTTCTGCACTGAATGCCCAGAGGATCCTGGTTTATGGCGATCATTTCCTTGTTGGTGAGGATTTTATATACCTTGTTTTCCTTGTCGACTGTGCCGTCGGGAAGGATGAATTTTCTGACATCGTTGCCGAGAATGAGGGGAGCATTCATCATACACCAGAGTGAGAAATGTGCCTTGTTTTCTTCGTGAGTCAGATCACCGTTGCCGACCTCAAGCATATCGGGGTCGTTCCATGCACCGGGAGCAGAATGCTTATAAAGGTTTACGGTGAACTCATAAATAGCAAGAACAGACAGCCATTTGGGCTGAATGTCACCTGTTGTTCTCCAGAGATTGCCTGCCTCTGAGCCCCATTTCCACGGCTGATTGAGACCCCATTCGCAAATTGAGAAGATAATCGGCTTTTCTTCCGTGCCGTTTTTCTCGGCATAAAGCCTTGTTGCTCTTTTAAGCTCTCTGCCCATAAGCTTATACTGAATTGCGGCAGAGTCCATTCTTGATCTGATGGGGTTGTCAAGAACAACGGTGTTTCTGCCCTTTTCAAGATAAATCAGAGTCTGCACCTTGCTGTCGGTATTGCCCGGGTCCTTGCACTGGCAGTAAAGATGGTATTCGTCCTTGCCGTTTACTGTGGCTCTGAGGAATTTCTTTTTTCTGTCATCCTTTCTGACACTGAGGAAAAGAATATACTCTGCGCTTTCGGGTGCTTCCAGGTCAATTGTCACACTTCCGAGTCCGTTATCAAGACCCGCAACAACACATTTCGGCTCAACCTCACCGTCGGGCATCAGGTATGCGTCACCGCTGAGCTTAAGCTGCTGCGGTGTGTAGGTGGCAAAGCTTATACCTGCTCCCTGCTGAGCAAAGCCCACACTGATAATCCAGGGTGCCTTTGAGGGGATGGGAACATTGTGGCAAAAGTCATATTTGAAATACTCAATGCCCCATTCGGCAAAGGTTTCGGCATCTGTTCTTTCGTGTCTGAGAGATGCGGGATAATCCTCACAGGTGAGAGTACCGTTTGATGAATAGATTCCAAGCTTGATGCCGCGGCTGTTGACATAGTCTGTAAGTGCTCTGATGCCGCTCGGAAAATTCAGTCTGTCACACCGGAGTCTGCCTCTTTCGTCTCTTTCGTTGCCCTGCCAGCAGTCGTCGATATTAACGTACTGATAGCCTGCCTCAAGAAGACCGCTGTCAGCTATGGCGTCGGCAATTTCCTTGATGATATCTTCAGTGATTTTGTTTTTGAAAAGGTTCCAGCTTGACCAGCCCATAGGCGGTGTCATAGCAATACCGTTTCCGTATGCGCCCTTGCTGACCTGGCTTACCTTAGCTTTGCCTATAAGCTTTTTAGCGGCGCAGATGGGACAAAATTTCTTGTTCTTCATAAGGGAGCCTCCTTTAAGCTTTATAATGTGATTATAAAGCAAAAGGGATAAAATTTCAATCGGAGTTTTTGTTAAATTATGAAGGGCTGATGCTCAGTATGAATTTGATTTATTAACTGTGAATCCCTTAACTTTCCTTTTTCTTTGTGCTATAATAAAAACAGAGGTGATTTTATGGATATTAACTCCCTTGACAGATTTCTTATTGCACAGGAGCATATGTATCAGACAGCCCTTGAGGAAATGAAAAACGGATATAAGTGCTCTCATTGGATGTGGTATATCTCTCCTCAGCTAAGAGGACTCGGCAATAGTGAAATGTCCTATGTGTTCGGTATTAACGGAGCCAAGGAGGCAAAGGCATATCTTAAGCATCCCGTGCTTTACTCAAGGCTTGTTGAGATTTCTCAGGCTTTGCTTATTCATAAGGGTAAGGATATTTATGCTATTATGGGTGATATTGACGCTGTGAAGCTGAAATCCTCAATGACTCTGTTTGCAGTCTTCAGTGAAGAGGGCTCTGTGTTTCACCGGGTGCTTGATGCCTTTTATGAGGGCGAAAGGGATAAGACGACAGTTAATGCCGTTTTATAAAGATTGTGTGTATATACAAAAACCGACAGACGCATCTGTCGGTTTTTGTTTTCCTCGTATTCAGTCATAGCCCATTCACAAAGAGCACAGCTTTTGTCATATTTGTATTCGGGAAGAGGGGACATAAGCTTTTCCCACTTGGCAGCTCTTTCCGCCCGTCCCTCTGCCTTGACAACCTTTTCCGAAATGAACCAAGGTAAAATCAAAGCCGTTCCATATGAAGCTTATCATAATATCACCCTGAATACAGTAATATAATCTGCCGCTGATTTGCCGAAGGACTATGCCCGTCAGCTTTTTAGGCTGAAGCGCTGAGCATAGCCGCACCGACGGCATAAGGGCTGAACCGCCCTTCTTTTTTCAAAGCCCTCACGCATACTCACCGCTTGGGGAGAGCGGAGAATTTCATCAATTTCCTCATTGAAAATGTTGCCCAGAGTAAGAGTGCCCTCGCTGTCAAGACAGCAGGGGACAACACTGCCGTCACAGAGAATTCCGAAATGGTCGCGAAGACCGTAGCAGAAGACCTCCTCACCCTGAAGAGAGGCATTACTGTCGGGCCACTCAAATCTGTCACCCCATTCAATGTGAAGCTTGTCTTTTATGCGGATTCCCTTTGTGTTGGGAGTCCATTCACCCTCAAGGCAGTCGCGGAGAAGGTCAAGGGTTATGCTGTTTCTGCCTTCGTCAAAGCCCTTATTCCAAAGCCTGAGCACCACAATTATACCTGCCTTGGATGCGGCTTCGGAAAAGCTGACAACCTCCTTCAGATAAGAAAGCTGAGAAGCGGGGTCGTCCTTTTCAAAGCTGTGAATGGATATGCTGACCTTGTGGACACCTGAGTCAATGAGAGCCTGACCCTTTTCTCTGAGAAGAGTGCCGTTGGTAGTGATTACGGAGCGAAAGCCCTTTTCTTCGGCAATTTTCAGAAAATCACAAAGCCCGGGATGAAGCAGAGGCTCACCCATAAGATGATAATAAATATATTTTGTCTGTCCCTCAAGCTTCTGAAGAATCTGCCTGAATTCATCGGCGGTCATAAATCTTTTCTGACGGCTATGACCGTGACAGAAGGAGCAGCTCATATTGCAGACATTTGTAATTTCAACATAAACCCGTGAATACATATATTTCTCCCTGAAAAGTCTGTTTTTTTAATTATACAATATTTTGACTGTTTAATCAAGAAAGAGAAGATTATGAGCTGTAACACATACTCATATTTATTGACAATAATTTTTCTTTATGGTAAAGTTAAAGGTACAAGAAAGCAGAGCTTCTGTTTCTGAAATAAGTAAGAAGGAGTTAAAATTATGAAAAAAATACTTTCGCTTGTTCTTTCTGCTCTTATGCTTTTCAGCGTTGTGTCTGTGGGTGTAAGTGCCGAGGAAAAGGAGCCTCTTATTATTACTGTTGCAAATGACCTTCATTACAATTACAGTAAATCAGCCGCAAACTTCAGCGGAGCTTATACAGGTGAGCTTAATCACGGCACGGGAACAGGTCAGCTTCCCCTTGAAAGTGAGCTTATTATTGATGAGTTTCTCAGACGTGCGGGAGAAAGCGAAGCCTCCGTTGTTCTCATCCCCGGTGATATTACCGACCGCGGACTTATGGCTGAGCACATGGTAATGGGTGCAAAACTTGCAGAGTTTGAAGAAAAAACAGGCAAGGAGCTTTTCATTGTTCCCGGTAATCACGATTATCTCAGAAACAGCGGTGCAAGACTCACTGCCGATGATATAAGAAGCATTTATGCAGCAAACGGCTATGATCAGGCAATTGCCAAGGATACAAGAACTGCATCTTATGTTGCTGAGCTTAATGACGAATACAGACTGCTTGCAATCGATTCAGCTTATAATGATGATGTCAATTATGACCAGGGTCTTGACAAGGAGCTTTACGACTGGATTGAGCAGCAGGCAAAGCAGGCCAAGGCTGACGGAAAAAAGATGATTGCAATGAGCCATTTCAATCTGCTCAGGCATATGGTAATTATTGATTTTATCAATCCCGGCGCAGTTATGGAGCCTTCACTTAATCTCCCCGAGCTTTTTGCTCAGTATAATATCAAATACAGCTTTGTCGGTCACACTCACGAGCAGGATATTGTGTCCTATACAGGCTCAAACGGTGTTACGGTTTATGATGCCGTTACAACCTCACTCAATGCTTATCCCTGCTCATACAGAGTGGTTTCCTTCGGTGAAAACGTAAAATTTGAAACAAGATATGTTGATTCAATTGATGCCGCCGCTCTTAAGGGCAAAATCCCCGATGCTTCATATCAGCTTGCCTGTGAGGACTTTTCGGAATATACCCATAAGCTTTTCCTTAACGGCGTTGCAAGCACTGTTATCAGCTATGTTTCAGCGGCAAAGGTGAAGAGCCTTCTCGGTCTTGATGCAGAAAAGGATGCAGAGCTTTGCGCTCTGCTTGAAGAAATTATGCCGAAAATGAACAAGGCTGTTCAGATGCCCCTTTATAAAGAGGATGAGACAGCTGAGGGCTTCAGCGTGGAGTCCGTTATCGGAAAATACGGTCTTACGATTTCTGACAGTGAATATACCACTCTGATGGATTTTGCAATTGATGTTTATCTTGCTCATATCAAGGGTGACGAAAACATCAATGTACTTACAAAGGATTTCTCAATGATAACCGGCTGCTTTAATGCAATGATGATTTATGCTCTTGCTGATGTTACCGCTGAACAGTATGCACAGGCAATGAGCGCTGTATGTCAGCTTCTCGGTGCGGATATCCCTGTTGATTTCTTTAAGTATGCCGGCTCAGGTGTCAAAAAGGCAGAGGGTATTGAGCTTCTTGTTACAGCAGTAATTACTCCCTTGCTTCTTGAGTTTATTGTTGATGAGGGCACCCCCGACAACAACGTTATCCTTGAGGGCTACGGTGCTGCTGCAATTCCCGAGCCCGATGAGCTTGATTTCTTCGGCAAAATCAAAGCCTTCTTTAAGAATCTTTTTGAATATATTCTCAGAATTTTCGGCATTAAATAAAAAGTTAAATCTGCTCTGCATTTCCTTCGGGATTTACAGAGCTTTTTTAATAAGCAGTCATAAAAAAGGGTGCAAACAGTAATATTTTTTAATAGCCCTGTCAATTGACAAAGATGCTCTTTTGTGATAAAGTTGTTGATGTTAATTTTTGTTTAATTTTGTCGGAGGATTTTCTTATGAAAAGCTTTAAAAGATATATAAGCCTGCTTCTTGCAGTCGTTATGCTCAGTCTGACCTTTGTAAGCTCCGCCGCTGCAACGCAGGAGTATGACCATTATCCCAAAATTTATGTCAACGGTGTTGGCTCAAGAGCCGTTTATATGGCTGATGACCAGGAAAAGAAGCCTGTTTTCTTCCCCGTCAACGGAGAAGCTATGATGGAAAATCTGAAAAATTTCGGTGAATATATCAGTGACGGCGTGAAAAACGGTGAGTACAATCTGGCTTACAGCGTTGCTTATAATCTGATGTGGGAAACCTGCGGAGGTTCCGCTCTTGATAAGGACGGAATAACACCCTTGTTCAATTCAACAATCGACCCTTGTGAGCTTGATTACGGCGGAGAAGGAGTATATAACTTTAACTATGACAGCCGTCTTGACCCCGTTGACCTTGCTCATCAGCTTTATGATTACATTGCCCTTGTCCGTGAGGATTCGGGCTGTGAAAAATATGAGCTTGTTGCCTCCAGCTACGGTACAGCGGTGCTTGCCGCCTGCCTTAAGGAGCACCCCGATGTCCTTGATTATGCCGACTCCGTTGTTTTCTGCGTGCCCACAATCGGCGGTATGGAATTTGTGGGAGAGCTGTTCAGCGGCAACATCAGCACAGACTCTGTGCTTCTTGAGGATTACCTTTCAAATATGCTTGGCAGTGAGGAAATGAGTCTCTTCCTTTCAATTCTTCAGCAGAGCGGCATTTTCAACCTTCTTGTTGAATATGCTGCCGAGCCTCTTGCAAAGGCGGCTCTTCTCAGAGCGGCAAAGGATATTGTCCGTGACATTTTTGCAACCTTCCCTTCAATGTGGTCCTTTGTCACCGACGATTATTTTTATCAGACCCTCGAATATCTTTACGGTGAGAATTATGCTGACCCCGACCACGAATATGCAGGTCTCATCAGCAAGGTTACATATTATCACGAAGAGGTTATGATGAAAATGGATGAGGTTTTCTCAATGCTTGACGAAAGAGAAATCCACACCGCACTTCTTGTCAAATATGACAAACCCATCATTCCTCTCACCGCAAAAAGCAACGTTATGAGTGACGGTCTTGTGACCCTTGAGGGTGCTTCCTTCGGCGGCTTCAGCAGCAGATACGGAGAAAGACTTGAGGAGGGCTATGAGCAGAAGCTTCACACAGAATATGATATGCTTTCACCTGACGGCTGTATCGACGCTTCAACGGGCGCTTACCCCTTCACAACCTGGTACATCAAAAACCTTGACCACGGCACAAGAACCGATTCTTATTATAAGCTGATGAACACCGTGGCTTATGAAAATCTTGATGTTTATACCGACGAAAGCTATCCGCAGTTCCTTGTGATAGCGGAGGACGGGGAAACAATCATTCCCCTTGAAAAGACCGAGCCCGAGCAGGAGCTCTCCTTCCTCGGAAAATGCGGAGCTCTTATCAAGCTTATCTTTGAAAATATCGTCAACAAAATCAAAGGTATTTTCGACGGCAACGAATGAAGCTGACAGCTTGTGAGAGCGGACTTGAAAAATGAATTATACCCGTGGCTTTTTCACTGATGAGTGGCAAGGCTGCGGGTGTTTTTTTGGCTTTTGTGAAATTATAAACGGCTTTGCGTCGGTGAGAGATGTAATTCCTTTTTGGCAAAAAAGCACAAAAAGAGCTTTTTAACTTTGGTGAATTTGCATTCGGGGTGTTCATATCATATTAAACAACTTCCTTGATTTTTATTGTATAATTACAATAGAGAATTAAAAAGGAGGTGCTTATATGAAAAAAACAGTTTTTCTCACCGGTGGCTCGGGAAATATGGGCTTTGCGGGCTTTAAGGAGCTTTATAAAAGAAAGCATATGTATAATATTGTTCTTCTTCATCTTGATTCACCGGCCACACGCAAAAAATTTGCCCCTTATATGTCTGATCCGTCGGTAAAGATTATCTGGGGCGATCTGACACATTATGAGGATGTTCTTGAATGTGTCAGATCAGCGGATTATGTTCTTCACGTAGGAGGTCTTGTTTCACCTGCGGCAGACTATTATCCGAAAAAGACCCTTTTTACCAATGTAACGGCTATGGAAAACATTGTCAGAGCTGTAAAGGCTCAGCCTGATCCCGACAAAATCAAGGTTGTTTATATAGGCACCGTTGCTCAGACGGGAGACAGAAATTATCCTACCCACTGGGGAAGAACGGGAGATCCGATACAGATAAGCGTTTATGACCACTATGCTCTGAGCAAAACCAAGGCGGAGCAGATACTTGCTGATTCGGGGCTGAGATACTGGGTCTCTCTCAGACAGACAGGAATTCTTTATCCCGATATACTGAAAAATATGGATCCGATTATGTTCCACGTACCCATTAACGGTGTTCTGGAATGGGTCACCCTTGAGGACAGCGGAAGGCTGTGTGCAAAGGTTTGTAACGAGAGAGTTCCCGAGGAGTTCTGGCGCAGATTCTATAATATCAGCTCGGGACCTGAGTACAGACTCACCAACTATGAATTTGAGCAGCTTTTACTGCGCACTCTCGGTATGCGGGGAGAGGACATTCCCAAAAAGCTTTTTGAGCCTCAGTGGTTCATTCTTCAGAATTTCCACGGACAGTGGTACACCGATGCTGATGAGCTGGAAAAATATCTCGGCTTCAGACACAATGTTCCCATTTCCGAATATTTCAAAAGGCTTTCCGCAAAGGTTCCCCTTGCTTACAGATTCTCCGCCGTTGCGCCCTACGGCATTCTCAAAAGAACCATGATGTATAACATAGCCAACACTCCTCTTCACGGCACAAAAGCCTGGATTGACAACGGCATCAAGGACAGAATAACGGCATATTACGGCTCTTATGAAAAATACAACTCTATCGGCTCGTGGAGGGATTTTGAGGTTGTCATTCCCGATAAAAATGAGATGAGCTATCTCGACCACGGCTATGACGAAACCAAGGATTTTCACTCCCTTAAAATAACGGATATGAAAAAAGCCGCTGAATTCAGAGGCGGCAGATGTGTTTCAAAAAGGCTCGGTGCCGATATGTATACACCGATAAAATGGGAATGTGCCTTCGGTCATCAGTTTGAAATGAGCCCCAATCTTGTGCTTAAGGGCGGTCACTGGTGTCCCGAATGTATGCCGATTCCGTGGCAGTACGACAAAATTGCAAGGGTGAATCCTTTCTTTGCTCAGGTATGGTATTCACACCATACTCCCGATGAGGATAATGTCTACGACGACAGCATTTATTACGGCTTTGCAAGATAAGATACATAAACAGCATAACCGCCGCACTTCATTGAGAGGTGCGGCGGTTCGGTTTTTAATCAAAAAAAGAAAATGAGCCCCGAAGGACTCATCTTCTTCATATTTGAAAGGAGAGGGGAGTGCGGTGGGAAGGAGGGTAGGAGAAATGAAAAATCGGAAAAAAACATTTCTTCTGTTCCCATCGCACAATGTAAGTATAATCACTTAACTTAAAAGTAAGTTAAAACAAAAATTAAGATAAATTATACTCATTTTTTAAGCTGTTCAAGAAGCTTTTTGCCGTGATTTCTGATTTCAATGACAAGGTCACTGTTACGGCTTAAGTAGCAGCGTCTCTTTGAAAGGAAGCGGTATTCACCCTGCTTGAGAGCCATAACCACAAGACCGCCCACAAAGGCACAGCCGAGGATGATGAAAAACAGAGGAAGACGGCAGGTCAGAAAATCACCTGAACGCAGAGGAAGGGTGAAGCTCATATAAATTTCACCCTGCTCAAAAAGGTCTGCATAGGTGTAATCCACAGCTCCGAAGGTATAATTTCCGGTTGTGTAACGGGGCAGTGAGCCGTCGGTGTAAGCTGTGTTGACAATGCCGAAAAGAGCTGTCAGAACACCGCCGAGAGCAGAACCGACCATAAAGCCGGGAATCACTGTGAAGGGACTTCTCATTGCAAGAGGCATTGAGGGAGCAACGGTAAGCTTGATATTTTCAAAGAAGGCGTTGATGGGACCCGTTGTTGCAAAGTTAAAATCATCGGTGTCAACACATCCGCCCTTTTTGAAAAGCTTGCAGTTGAGCATACCGAAGAATGCTGTCCAGCCCACTGAGATGAAGCATACTGAATAAATTGTGATAAGCTGAGCATTGCCTGTTGAAAGGTAAGCCGCAGTTGCAACGGAGAAGGCTGAAAGTGAAACGGGGCCGATGAGGTCAAAGCCTACCATAAGACCCATCACAAGAGCTGTGAGAATCACATTTGAATCTGAAAGCTCTGTAAGGAATCCGCCCAGAGCCTTTGAAATTGCTTCAAAGGGAGCTTCAATACCGTATCTGACAAGAAGGAAGGTCATTGCGGCTGAAGCAACGGGAAGAATGAGCACAAGAACAATAAGGTCAACACCGTCGGCAATGTCAATACCCTTGATTGTGTCGGGGATTGCCTTGATTTTCTTTCTCAGCTTTGCAAGAAGAGAGTCAATGCCCGAGCCGATTGAAACCTTAAGCTTTGTCCAGCCGGCATAAAGCAGCTTGATCATAAGACCGAGGAATACTGCCATAATCAGATAGCCCATATAGCCGATTGCAGTAGCATCGGCATAGTTTGAGGGGGTTGCAAAAAAGCAGCGGTAAATTTCTGTTGCATCAGCCGAGGGTGCTGTGAAATGTGCAAAGTAAACCGAAAGCGCAAGAGCGGGAGCAATTGCGGGGATGCCCGCTATAAGATAGGCAAGGACAACGGCAAGTGCAACAAAGAAGAAGTCAGTTGCCCAGAAAAGAATAAACCAGAGAGTAGGCTCGTTTTCCGCGCCTGTCCAGCCAAAGATGTGATAAGACTGGAAAATGTTCTGGACAACGAAGAAGAAGCCTGCACCGAGGGCTCCGAAGAGCTGAACGATGAACATAATGGAGGTTGCTCTGTAAATTTTTTCCTTGGTGTCAAGGTAAAGATTTTTAATCATAATATTTTCCCCTTTTATAAGATTTTGAATCATACTATGAAGGCTTCTCGGAAAAGAGAAGCCTTTTTAATCAGAACAAACCGATGATTTTTCCGCTTTCGTCAACGTCGATTTTTTCTGCGGCGGGCACCTTGGGAAGACCGGGCATTGTCATTATGTCACCTGTGAGAACAACAATGAAGCCTGCACCTGCTGAAATCTTGACGTTTCTGACTGTAACGGTGAAGCCTTCGGGAGCGCCGAGCTTTGAGGGATCGTCAGAGAAGCTGTACTGAGTTTTTGCAACGCAGACGGGAAGCTTGTCAAGTCCCATTTCCTCAAGAGTCTTAATCTGCTTCATTGCTGAGGGCAGAATTGCAACATCGTCACCGCCGTAAATCTTCTGAACAATTGCCTTGATTTTTTCGGGGATGGAAGCCTTTTCGTCATAAGAGAAGGTGAAATCAGTATTGCTTTCCTCTTCACAAAGACGGACAACCTCTTTTGCAAGCTCTTCACCGCCCTTGCCGCCTTCTGCCCAGACATTTGAAAGGCAGACATTGACGCCGAGCTTCTTGCATTTTTCAATAACAAATTCAATTTCCCTGTCTGTGTCGGTGGGGAAGCGGTTGACAGCTACAACACAGGGAAGCTTATAAACATTCTTGATGTTTGAAACATGTCTGAGAAGGTTAGGAATACCCTTTTCAAGAGCCTCAAGGTTTTCCTCAGCAAGCTCAGTTTTTGCAAGGCCGCCGTGCATTTTGAGAGCGCGGATAGTTGCAACCATAACAACGGCTGAAGGGGTAAGACCTGCCATTCTGCACTTGATGTCAAGGAACTTCTCAGCACCGAGATCAGCACCAAAGCCTGCCTCAGTGATTGCATAATCACCCATTTTAAGAGCGGTTTTTGTTGCAATGACTGAGTTACAGCCGTGAGCAATGTTGGCAAAGGGACCGCCGTGAACGAAGGCGGGAGTGCCCTCGAGGGTCTGAACAAGGTTGGGCTTGAGAGCGTCCTTGAGAAGAGCTGTCATTGCACCTGCAGCCTTGAGCTGTCCGCAGGTTACGGGCTTGTTGTCGTATGTATAGCCCACGATGATTCTTGAAAGTCTTTCTTTAAGGTCGCTTACACTGTTTGCAAGACAGAAAACAGCCATAACCTCACTTGCAACGGAGATGTCAAAGCCGTCCTCACGGGGAGTGCCGTTGATTCTTCCGCCGAGACCGTCGGTGATGAAACGAAGCTGTCTGTCATTCATATCAATGCAGCGCTTCCAGGTGATTCTGCGCACGTCAATGCCAAGGCTGTTGCCCTGCTGAATATGGTTGTCAAGCATTGCGGCAAGAAGATTGTTTGCACTTGTGATTGCGTGGAAGTCACCTGTGAAATGAAGGTTGATGTCCTCCATAGGTACAACCTGAGCATAACCGCCGCCTGCGGCACCGCCCTTGACACCGAAAACAGGACCGAGTGAGGGCTCACGCAGAGCCACGGTTACCTTTTTGCCGATGCGGCTCATACCGTCTGCAAGACCGATTGTTGTGGTTGTTTTTCCTTCGCCTGCAGGTGTGGGTGTGATTGCGGTAACAAGGATAAGCTTGCCGTCTTTTTTATCCTTTGAATCATTGATGAGTGAAAGGTCGATTTTTGCCTTGTAATTGCCGTACTGCTCAATGTATTTTTCGTCAACATCAGCCTTTTTTGCAATTTCTCTGATGTGCTTCATTTCACACTGCTGAGCAATTTCAATGTCGCTTAAATAAGCCATTTGTTTTTCCTCCTTTTTTTCGGCTTCACGCCGATGCTTTTCCGATAAATTATAGCTTATTTTTCTGTTATAGTCAACAAAACTTTCTTTTAACATAAATTAAGTTTGTTAATTTTTTTCTTGTGCGGAAAAAGCTTTTTTGTTATAATATAAACAGATTTAATAATTTTAAAAAAAGGAGATGCTAATATGCCTAAAAAGTTTGACCGCCGTCAGATTGAAGCTCTTGCAACGGGCGCTCTTCTGACTGCCCTTGTTATCATTCTTCAGTCTGTCGGTGCAGTTATCCGCTTCGGTCCCTTCTCAGTTTCACTTGTTCTTCTGCCCATTGTTATCGGTGCAGCGGTGTGCAGCCCTAAAATTGCCGCATGGCTGGGCTTTGTTTTCGGTGTTGTTGTTCTGATGAATGATGCTGCCGCATTTCTTGCAATCAGCGTACCCGGTACGGTAATAACAGTTCTTCTCAAGGGTGCTCTCTGCGGACTCGGAGCAGGTGTTACCTATAAGCTTCTCAGCCGCAATAAAAATAAATATCTTGCTGTAGGCGCTGCCGCAGTGGTCTGTCCCTTGATCAATACGGGAATCTTCCTTCTCGGCTGTTATCTGTTTTTCTTTGAAACAATCAGGGAATGGGGACTTGCCGCAGGCTTTGAGAATGCAACAGAGTATTTAATCTTCGGTATGGTCGGAGTGAATTTCCTTGTGGAGATAATCGCAAATATTATCCTCTGCCCTGTTGCCGTGAGAATTATCAATGCAGTTAAGAAGAGATAAAACAACAGTATATACGAAGACCGCCAAAGCAATGTGCATTGGCGGTCTTCTTTATTTCAAAGGGAGGGTCAGATGGCAACTTCATTGATGTGGGCAATGACTGATCTTGCAAGGTCAACAAGATTTCTGCCGTAGTAGTCACGGGGAGCGTTGAAGCGGTCAATGCAGATAGCATAGTTGCGTCCGTTATAGCTGTAGCCGATGAGGATGTAACAATGATTATACTTCTTGTTGTCGGTTTCCGATGTGCCTGTTTTTGCGATGATCTTGGATTCGTCATCGAAACCGTAGCCTCCCCCGCCTTCCTTGCCGCCGTCTGTTGCGGTGTTGTGAAGGAGCTTTTTAAGCTTGCTTGCTTCAATGGGACCGAGAGCGTTCTTGGTCAGATACTCTGTTTTGCCTTTATGTACTGACTTACCCTCATTTGTGATTTCCTTGATAAGATAGGGCTTTACCATATCTCTGCCTTCACTGATGATAGCTGACATTATTGCGGTCAGATGCAGAGGTGAGATCTGTGTCTTGCCTTGTCCGTAACATGTGCTTGCGAGTTCGAATACAGGATCTTCACCTTTAAATGAGTAGCCTGAATTAAGGGTTGTAAAGTCAAGCTCAATGCTCTTTCCGATATGGAAGGACTCGAAGAGCTCACTGACCTTTTCTGTGCCCATGAGGAGTCCTCTTGTGGCAAAGTAGGTATTGATACTCTGGTTGAGAGAGCGCTGAAGATTGACGGTTGTTTTTCCGTCGGGAACAGTTCGGTTTGCCGAGTCAGCGCTGAAGTTATAAATAGGCTTGCCTGCCGGTGTGATATAGGGGTCTTCAAGGACATAATCCTGTTCAATGTCATATCTTATGATGCCGAGAGCAATCAGAATCTTGATAACCGAGCCTGCGGTATGACTGCTTGAAACGGCTGAATTGAGCATACTGCCGGGGTAGGAGATATAGGTTGAGTAGTTCTCCTTGAGCTTGTTGGCGTCAAAGCTGACTTTCTGATGACCGCGTGCAGCCATACAGAGAATTTCCCCTGTGTCAGCATCAATTACAGTGATATTGCCGGCAAAGCCCTTGTCCTCAAGAAGACTGTAGGCAAAGGACTGAAGATTGATGTCCAGGGTCAGCTGAACATCTGCACCCACACCGTCCGTACCTGAGCCCATATCATAAAGCTGGTCCTTGAGCCTTGCTCTAAGACCCGAAAGGTCAGAGCCGTTTCTTGTGCCGATGATGCTACTGAGCTCATGGGTGTAAAGAATTGTTGAAGCCTTGCCCGCTGTATCGTTGCTGCTTGTAAGCTGAACGTTGTTGCGGTCATAGAAGGTGCCTTCAACGTTGTTGCTCAGGTAATAATCCTTCATCAGATCAGCTCTTTTTGCGTCAGCCTGAGGATTGATGCCCTTGATGATGCCTGTCTGATAGATTGTAATTACACTAAGTGTAAGCACGAGAACAGTGATGATTGTTGCAATGATTGAGAAGCGCTGCTTGCTGTTATCTGCGTTCATGGTTAAGCCTCCTTAATTTCGGATGCGGTAGTTTCGTTATACTGAGAGGTGACAAGCTCTTTACGCATTGCATAAAGAATGATGATTGACATACAGAAGGATGCAGTAAATGAGCTTATGCCCTGACTGATAAAGGCTGTGGTCATACCTACGATAGGCAGAACTCCCACGCTCATTGCAAGCTGAATGATTGACTGAATCGATAAGCATACGCCGAAGCCCATTGATGTAAGAGAGAGAGCCTTGTCCTTTTGTGAGTAAGCATTGACAAGAGTCAGAAGGAGCATAATGGCGTAAATGAAGAGTAAAATCAGCACCATACCGAGTCCGAGCTGAAGCAATGCGTAGCTGAAGATGGAGTCGTTATGCTTGTTGGGAATCTGCTCAAGAAGATTTTCATTTGTTTCTGTTCCCAGCCAATTGGTCATTCTCAGAGCATTGAGAATCTTTGTTGAGTGGTATTGGGTTCCTGCAAGATCAAGTCTTTCGAGAATCTTGTAATAAAGCTTACTGATCATCAGTGAGCCGCCGCTCAGGTCTTCGATGCTCTTAAGGCAGGAAAGAGTGAACTCGAAGGAGTAATAGCCGTTTTCAAGCTTGGTGATGCCTGAGAAGTATTCGAGGGAGACATTTTCGTCAACCTCGATTCCGCTTTTTAGTGCGGTGAGAAGAGCGTTTGCCGTTGCTTTTGAATTTTTATTCTTACAGACAATTGTGATAAGGTGTCTTGCGTTGAGAATCTTGCCAAGATCTTCATCGTTCTGCTGACTTGACTGAACAATATAGCGGGAATAGGAGACATATTCCTTCTTGCCGGGAGCAAGCTCTGCATCCTCTTCCTTGAAGACACAGGTGTAATTCTCTGAATGAAGGTAGTCTGCGGTAGCATTCTTATCACCTGAAAGAGCCTTGTAGGCCTCAAGCTCAATGCTCTGCATTGCTGTTGAGGTCTGAGCCGAGATATCGTAATCGTTTTCGTAGCAGCTCTTTGCTACTGAAATACCGATTATAACTGCAACAATACCCCATAAGGTAAGGGTAAGCACCCTCTTAAGCTCTTTAGTACCGAGGAAGGTGATGATTACGAAGGCAAGCAGAAGAATCATAATTGTGCCAAGCTCGAAGGCCAGTGCAAATACGCCTGAGAGTGCAACAAGATAGGCTGTGGCAAGAGCAAGGCGCTTCTTTTCGGAATATTCTCTGAATGAATAGATATTGCCGAAGACGAAGACCGCTGCAACCTTCACCAGCTCACTGACTTGAATTGATATGCCGGCTATTTCAAACCAGTTGGCAGCTCCGTTTATTCTTTTTCCGAAAACAGCAAGAGCACCGACTGTAAGCACTGTGCCCACTGCGATAATCAGTGTGAAGAGCTTTCTTCTGGGTGAGCGGAGAATAAAGATAAGACCGCCTGCACCCACACAGCCGCCGATAACACCGATTGCCATGGTGATAATAAGCTTCGTAAGACCTGTATAAGCAAGCATTGTCTGAAGAAGCACACCCGTTGTGATGAGAACTGAGGTAAGGAATGCATATAACACTGCACCTGAGCTGTAAGGGTTAAGGAAGGCGGCAAGGAAGATAAGCAGTCCGTTTATTGCAAGAATCACAAAGAAGGTCTTCATATATTCACTTGCAGAGCCGTTCTTTGTTGCAATACCGCCGCAAAGAATACTGTAAACTGCAAGAGCAGCCATTGAAAGAAGAAGCTTGCTTGTGAAGGCCTTTGTTCTGAGAACGGGGAGTCTGCCGATAACATTGGCTGACTCAGCCTTGATGAAGCCTGTGGCGTCGTTTTTTAACTTGCTAAGACCCTTGCGCAGACGGTTGAAGAGCATTACAATAAAGAAAACAAGCTTTCTGAAGACATTGCCGACCTTGCCGAGAAGATCCTTGAGCTTATTTGACGGTCTGCGGTCTTCAACATGGATGTCCCGGTCAGAGCAGCTGTCATATTCGTTATATTCTACGGTTACGATATCCTTTCCCGATGTAGCGGGAAGATTCTTTTCCTTTGACATTTAATATCGTCCTTTCCGTTAAGGTTATTTCCTGCGGGGAGCAGAGGGAGGGGTAAAGACCCTTTCTTCTTCAGCTTTTTCCGTTCCTGCTGAAGACTCTTCCCTTGCGGGAGGAGTCTTCACGGAATTTGACTGAGAATTTTGTGAAGCAGGTGCCGAAGGCGGAATGAAGGAGCCTTCAACTGCCATTGCTGTTTCTTTCTGCACGGGAATGCTTACCTTTTCAGCTTCGGCAGAAGATACCTGCTTTTTGATCTTCACGGGACTGAATGCAGGGGGCGAGGGAGGAGTAAAGCAATTTCCGTCGTGTGAAACGGGCTTGACACTGACGGGCTTATTTTCCTTCTCTGCCTTTACGGGTGTCTCAGAGGGATTGATTTCATCAGCCTTCTTGCTGACGGTATCATCCTTCTTTTTGTCGTGGCGTGACTGCTTTTCACGCTTGTGAGGGTTATCCTGAAGATCAAAGATTTTATAGAAGATTTTATAGATAGTCCAGCTTATGATGCCAACACCTGCGATGGCAGCAAGGAAGAATATCTGAGTCCAGAAGCTTACCATTGAATAATCATCTCCTTTTGATGTTTTCAGTCAAGAGATGTCTCTCAGAATTTGTTGACATTGTCACTCTTCTTAAACTTGAAGGGCTGTGTTGAGTATTCTGAAGTGCTCTTGCCGGGGGTGAAAACCTTTGCATCGGGGATGCTTTCTGCTACGGGAGGCTCAAAGCTTTCAGCGGATGTATAATCCTCCTGGGCTGATCCGAAAACAAAGGGGTCGATATCGGGATTCCGGGGCTTTACAAATCTGAACCACTGTCTGCCAAGGCAGAAGAGAGTGCCGTCTGTAAGCTCCATTGTTGAATAGTTCTTGGGGAATTCCTTTGCCTTGCCTTCACTGAAGTCATAGTAGAAGATGGGGTTGATGGTTCTGTCTCCGTCTCTCAGACGGTCGGGGAGTCTTTCAATGTCCTTTCTGTATGAAAGAGCGGGAGCACCTGAGGCGGATGTGTAGATATAGTATGCGTTTGATGAAAAAGCATTTGTAAAGGGTGAGCATTCCTTGACTGTAATCTGATTATAGACTGCCTTTGCGCTCTTACGGTCAATGTTGATGCAGATAGGGTCGTCTGAGTAATCGAGGTTGTAGGAATAAATTACCTCACCGTTGCTTGAATCAAGCTGCTGAATGACACCTCTGCCGAAAACCTCTGTTTTGCCTGTGCTGTTTTTGTCACTTTCCTTGAGACCGTTGATGATTTTTTTGATTTCGGGGAAGGCCTCCTTATGCTTGGATGCGGGAGCCTCCTCGGGAGAAGAGTCGGTGTCAGCACTGTCGGCCTTGCTTTTCTTTGCGGGGATGATGTCAAGAAGCTTGTCCTTGTTCTGCTTGATGATGAGACCTGCGATGATGAGCACGAGTGCGATGATGATGAAGATTGAGAGCTTGTCCATTTTTTGTTTCTCCTTTGAAATAAAAATTTTTTTACCGGACTGTGTTTCCGTCCGATTTCACTGTTATGTTAGCATAAAAAAATTCGGGGGTCAACGATGAAATTCACAATTAGTTCATTTTTCCGTCATAAAAAGTGAAACGGGATTATTTCCTGAAAAAGCATTATTTGAGCCTTGTAAAAGCAGTGCAAAAAAACCTTCAAAAATAGAGAAAGCCTCATAAACTCTGAAAAAAAGGGGTTGAAAAAATTTTCGGAAGTAATTATAATAGGAATAGAAAATTCAAGAAGTCTATTAAAACAATTTTGAATAAAATATTAACAAAAAGGAGAAATCGGAAATGAGCAGAGCAAACAAGGACAACAAAGCAGGGGAGCCCAGAACAAATTTCAACATTGCTGTAAGAAAAAGAAACACTTATGACCTTCTGGTAGACTTAATTGACATTTCTGTAATAAAGGATACAGACATTAATAAGTTCGTAGACGGAATTGCAAAAGAATGCGGTGACATAGGAATTGCCTGGCAGGAACTTTATCCCCAGTTCAAAGAGCAGTTTGAAAATGAACGTCCTCGTATTTTCAAAAAAGACATTGAAAAGGGACTTGGCTGTTCTGAAAGCACTGTTACAAGATTTAACCGTGCAGCTCCCGCAAAGCGCAGCAACCTTATAGGCCTTTGCATAATGTATAAGCAGGGTTTTGAAAACACCAGAGATATTATCAAAAGATGTGAGTTCCGTGATTTCAGCCCTGCGGATTTAGGGGACTGCATTTATACATATATTATCTGTAACAACAATGAGCACCGCACCCCCAAAGCAACCTTTGTAAGAATCAAAAACATTCTTGAAAGCAAGATTGCTGAGGCTGAGGCTTCTGAGAAACTGATTGAAAGTGATAAGTATATCTTGCCCGACGGTAAGGTTGTTTGTAGGAACAGAGCTTTTCGCGTGCCTTTAGTGGAGGTTGAACGTCTTGGCGCGGAGCTCAAAGCTTCTCTTGACAGCTTTGACAGCTTCTGTGATTTTGTTGTCAGAAACAGAGCTTATCTTGGCAGAGAAGATGACAGAATTGTAAGAAGAATGAAAAAGATGGTTTCAAAGGCTGAAAATCCCAACACCGATGCTTCACAGAGCTTTGCCAACTCACTTTTCAAAAACGAGAGCTTCCGCGAAAAGTTTTACAGAGTTATTGAAGGCAGAGTGCCCGTTACCCGTGACTTTATCATTCTTCTTTGCCTTCATCTTGGTATGGGCAGAGAAGATATTGATAAAATCCTCCAAAAATCAGGTTACAGTATTCTTTTCCGCAAGGATCTTCTTGATTTGATTATTATATATATCACTGAATGGCTTTATGTAAAAGCTCCCCGTATTTTCACTGATGACCTTTCTGAATATTACGAAACAGTTGCGGTGGAGGAGGAGACTCCTGAGCAGAAGGAAAAAAGAGAGATGGAAGCCAAGATTATCTATGACAAGGTTATGGCACAGGGCTATACAAATTATATCAATGAAAAAATGGAACGTATTCTTTCCATGGATACTATTGTAAATACTTACGGAGGTGACGATGTCATGAAGGATATTGAAACCTTCAGAAGCCTTCTTGTAACGGAGGAATAATATGATTTCAATTTATACCTCCCTGCTTGACCATATCTATGCCAACAGCGGAAAATCAAAGATTCATGTTGTTCTTCATTCAAGCTGTGTGCTGGACAAGGAGCTTGACAGACTGTTCTCGGACAAGCTTATTTCAAGCTTTTATACCTTCCATATGTTTGAGGACAGCCGCTATGAAGCGCTTCTTCTCAGAGAAAGCAAAATCGGAAGCATTGCGCATAATGCCCGACTGCTTACAGCTGACACAGCTGTGTTCGGTAATATCAATCTCCGCGACTGCTACGGTAAGGACAAAAACTACCGTATTATTGACAGATTCAGACCCTCTGCTTCAAATCAGACAATTTTCGTCTTTTGTGAGCCCTCGGCGGCAGAGGAGTTTGTCACAAATGTTGTGCCCGGTGCAAGAGAAAAGGCTGCTGCCGTGAATTATAACATTGACTTCTCAGGCTACGAGCATCTGAGTATTCTTTGCTTTAATTACTTCGGAGGAGCTCTTGACATCAGAAACTCTTATACTGCTCCGATTAAGCTGAAATATTTCTCAGCGGGTAATTTTGAGCTCTGGCATATGAGAGAAACACCGAAGATTATCAATACCCTTTATGCAAACAGCTTCAGCACAAAGGATTCACAGCGGTTTTTGATAGACTGTGACAACAAAATTGCCGCGGTCAGCAGAAGCGGTCTGAAAAGCATTTATCAGGGCGGATTTGCCGAAATTTTTGAAATAACAGGTGTTTCTGAGCTGGAGGGAAAGCTTCTTAAAATTCTTAAAAATCCTCCTGCAGACAAAAACTTTGAAAGATATCTGGCAAGACTTTCAGAATTCAAAAGTATTTTTGCAGACCGTATTGCATTCCCCGAGGCTGCAGTATATGACGAAAAGAACAGATTCTGCGGCTTTATGATGAGTAAGGCTGAATGCCGTCCGCTGAACAGTCTGAATGATTATGTGGGTCTTAAGGATTTTGACGAAGAGCTTATTGATCGCCATCTTCTCGAATGCAGCCGTTATGCATCGGATCTGGCACTGCTTTTGCTTGAAATGAGAGTTTTCGGACTTTCTATGACAGATCTTTCAGGCAGAAATATCTGTCTGAAAAGAGACAACAGTATTTTTATGGTTGATGCGGACAGCATTGAGCTTCAGGGCTTTGTTTTCAAGGAGTGGTTCTGCACTCCCGGTTATTCCTGTGAAAACATTTCCCGCTGCGGAGAAAGGGAATATTATTTCCCTGTGAATTTTACTGAATTTTCATTGGCAGTGCTTTTATTCAGACTTTATTTCCGTTCAAATCCTCTTGTGAATAACGGAGCCGATTTTGAAACAGATTATGAGGACTGGAGACAGGCCATGCAGTCAATCTTCAGAATCAACAAAATCACCTCTGAGAGTGCTTATCTTGCTCAGCTTCCCGAAAAGGTCTGGTGTGACAGCTTCAGCCGCGAGCAGAAAAGGGCATTCATCAAGGCTTTTAATGATGATAAAATTTACACCGTAGGTCAGTGGATAAAAATATTGAATTTAATTTCGGAGTAAAATATGAAAAGAGATATATTTATCGTTATTGACAAAACATCAGTTCCGAAGGAAGCGGATTCTTACAGGCGCAGAAAAAACTTCTGGGATGTAATCGGAGCCATATCCTACGGCTTCAGACATCTTAATTCAGATGTGGATTATTCGGTAACTCTTCTGAGCTTTTCGGATAAATATTCACCGGAGCTGAACATTCACGGCAGATTTCAGTCCGCTTCCGATGAATCGGATTTTTCTGCTGTTGTCAATGCAGAAAAAGGGGATATGCTTGTGCCCTGGTGTCCTGTCAGAGCCTGTATAAATATGGGACTTTCCGAATACCGCAAATGTCTTTTGAAAAAGGTCAGGGTCATACCTCCCGTTATGGTTTTTGTCAGCGGAGGAGACTTTTGCAATAGCTCTCACGAGGCACTTTTTTCAGAAAAATGGAACAGTCTTGCTCAGGAGCTGACAACCTATGAAAAAACGGGTATGCTTGAAAGCAGGGTTGTTGCAATTTCAACAAATGAGCGTCCCTGCAAAAGAGAATACATTAATTCTTTATCTGTAAAAGGTGAAAATATTATTTCCGTCAACCTTGATTCAGAACGAACGGAGATAATCAACTCAATGAAACAAATTTTCAGACAGGAGATATAAAAAAATGAAATATATGGACCTTATTATTATTGTTGACTGTTCAACCTCAGTTAAGGGTCAGATTGAAAAAATCAACGAAATTCTCAGATGCATTTACGGAATAATCAGAGTTTATCCGGAGTTTGCGGGTGTATATCTTTCTGTTATGAAATTTCCCGTCAAAGAAGGAGAGGATCCCTTTTACATCAAAAGCGTGAGAGCCGGCAGCTTAGATGAGAAATGTGCAATCGAGCTCACAGCCTGGGGCAACACAAATCCCGCATCGGTGCTTAAAAAGGCTGCCGAATATGCTCAGGATCGTTATAAAAGCCTTAAGCGTGATGAAAGCCTCAGAGGTGCTGAAATTGCACATCCTCTGATTCTGTTCTTCAATGACGGCAAGCTCAGCGCAGGAACAGACAGTGAAAACGGTACAGTTGATGCTTATGAGCAGTATATTGTTGAAGCCGCTTATGATAAAGTGTGCAGAGAAATCAGAGAGCTTGAAGCTCAGAGAAAGTTTCAGATAAAAGCCTTCGGTATGGGCGATGCTGATATGGCGGTGCTGAAAAAGCTGACAGGCCGGGAATCCGTCTTTGACTTTACAGAAAACAGCTTGGATAATAACGGGCTTACGGATATGCTGATAACGCTGTGCGCCAAGGTTTATGAACAGACCAGCAAATATATCGGAGAAGGGGAAATGGCACGAAGACAGGTTGCCGTTGATAAATTAGATCCCGACTTAATAGAGCTCATCGGAAAAATTTTGATTAACAAAATTTAAGCAGAGGTAGATTTTATGCGAATTCTCAATTTTTTGGGCCAGGGACGTTACCACACCTTAAACGATATTCCCTGTCAGGACAGCCTGATTTACCGTCAGACAAAAAACGGCAGATGGGTATTTGCCGTTTCCGACGGCTGTAGCTCAAGTAAATTTTCCCATTTCGGATCAAAGGCTGTCGTGAAGGCAGTTGCCGGCTTCTTTGAAAATTATGAAGGGGAGCTTTCAGACAGTGAGCTTAAGCAGGAGCTTCTCGGCTATATGACAGAAAGCCTCAGAGCAAAGGGCAGACAGCTGGGAACCTATGATCTCAGTGACCTTTATGCAACAGTTGTTTTTGCTATTGCGGAAAAAGGAAAATTTCTTGCCGGCCATATCGGTGACGGTGCCTTGGTCTGCGTCACCGAAGGGGACAGGATTTTCATCTCCGATCCCGAAAACGCAGGTGCCGCCAATGTAACCTACTTTGTGGGCAGTGAGTCTGCCGGAAATCATTTTCACCTTTCTCTTATTGATGCTGAGGGTGAAAATCAGCTCAGAAGCCTTATCCTCTTTTCTGACGGTCCGCAGAAAATGTTTGCCGAAAAAGGAAAGGGTGATATTACAAAGGGCGTCTCGGAAATCATTTCAAAGGTCAGAGCGGAAGAAATCAATTCCTGCAAATCCCTGAAGGAATACCTTTTCAGTCAGGCTATCACCTCTATTTATGACATCGATGATGACTGGTCGCTGATTATAATTGACAATGAGCTTAGCGGGGCAGAAGACGAAGAAGTCCGAAAGCCCGACCATATGACCTTATCCTTTTATGAAAAATATCTTGAGCAGAATCCCGATGCAGCCGCTTATATAATGCCCAAAATCAACAAGTTCAGAGCAGAGCTTGATATGGAGCCTCTCAGTATCGAAGAGAAAAAAACAGATCCCTTTGAAGAGCTTTTTGAACGTCTTATATCGGATTTTTCTCCCCTGCAGGAGAAGGATTACGGCGCGTCGGCTGTGACAGCTGCTGTTTTTGAAAATGCTCAGTCTGTAAAAGAGACTGAATCCTCTGAAGCTGATGAGGTTCAGCAGAAAAAGACTGAGGATGATGCTGAGCAGACAGATAACGCATTTTTAAAATTCTGGTCAGAAGCAATGGCCGTACGCTCAGCCATAGAAGAAGCAGGACATTTTGTCTCCCTTGAGGCAGAGACTCAGCAGGAGCAGGAGGAGGACAGCGGATTCTTTGATGATTTTGCTTTGGCTCTTGATTCACAGGCTGATGCAAAATTGTCCGAAGCTGACGGAATGAAGACTGAAGAAAATGAGGTTGGGCAGACCGGGAAAAAAGAGCTTTCCTTTGAAGAAAAGCTCGAAAAAATCCGTATGACTCACGGTACTGCCCCCGAAACAACTGAAGAAAAGCCTGCACATACAAACCCGGAGGCTGAAGAGCAGTCCGGAGCCCGCGAAAGTGAAAGCATCAGCTCCGCTTTGACCGACACGGCAGAGACTGAAAGAGAACCAAGGACCGAGGTGCAGAGCCTTGAAAAAATTTCCGTTGCATCTGAGTCCATTGCGGATTTTCTTGCTCCCGATGAAAGTAATGATTATGACAGTGATGAGTTTTTTGTTCAACCCGAAAGAAGAAGGGACAAAATCAAACGCTTTTTCACAGAAAGCCTCAGAAGATTAAACTCTGATGAATATGAGGACGAAGAAGAGGATGAGGGTGAGGATGACTTCACAGATTATAATGATTATGATTCTGAATAACAGGAGGATTGAAAAATGAATCTGAGCATGAATAAAAAAAGCAGTGTGGATATTGAGGCTGATGAAGTAATAGATATCTTCAAAAATCACTATATGAAATACAGAAAAAAGATGGGCGGAGATTCAACCTGGAGCGTCACGGAAAGAACAAGCTTCGGCGGCGGATTTTCTGACATCTACAGAATTGAAAACAGCTCGGGAGAAAGAGGTATCCTTAAGGTGCTTTCCGCAAAAAGAACTGTAAACGCAGACAGTGTTGTGGAGCCGAAGAAAATCTTTTCAATTGCTTACAATGAGATTTTCACAATGAGAGTTTTCTCTCTGCTTGAAGATAATATGGGTGCCAGTGCCAGTGAGCTCAACGGTTATTTCGAGCATCATACAACCTATAAAAAGACGGACGGATCAGAAGCTGAGGACTGGATTTTCTTCATTGTTATGCCTGAATATGAAACCCTCGGCAAATGCCGTATAAGCAGTGAAAAGGTCATTTATGACATTGCTCTTTCCGTTCTGAAAACCCTCAGAGTTCTTCATGAGCCGATTAATTACAAGGATGTATATGACTGCTTCGTTGAGGAAGGTATTCTTTCCTTCAACCCTGCATTCATAGGTGAAAGGGATCTGGAAAATTATAAAAATTTCCGCAGGGTGCTTCACAATGACATCAAGCCTGACAATATTCTTAAAAAGGCATTGGGTGATGATTTTGTCACTGTCCTTGCCGATTTCGGTGCAGTGTGCTTTATGGACACCGCAGACGGCGAAACAATTATACGCTACGGAACAAAGCCGTTTTTCGATCCTCTGGTCATCCATAACGGAAACAGAGTGAAAAACGGCACCACCAACAGTGATATATATTCTCTCGGTATCACCCTTCTCAGTATTTTCTATATCGTAGGAAATCTGCCCTTCACAAAAATTTCGAGATACACAAGCAGATTTGCCGAAGCGGAAAACAGATTTAACGATGGAAAAGACACTGTGAATCCGGAAATTCTTCAGAAGCCGGAATATATTTCAGATATATTCTGGAAGATAATTATGAAAATGATTAGCCATTATGAGTGGGATAGATTTTCTGATGCTAATGCTGCCATTGCTGCTCTGACTGACCAAAAAGTTGTTTCAAAAATTTCGAAAAAGGATTTCCCGCCCGAGATTATTGCAAAGGCTTCTCTTTGGAACCTTCTTCACGAAAACAATATTGCAGAGATGTTCGGCTTTATTGTGAATGAATACAAAAGACAGAGTGCAAATGGGGTTAATTATCTTTTTTCAGTGCTTTTTGCCCTTGTGTGCGCTTGTAATATAAAAGACGAAAAATATGTTCAGACAGTCAAGGAAATTCTTGCTCCTTTTATGGATGACGGCCGTGACGGAGCATGGTTTGCCTATGATATGATTATTATGCTTGCCAAGGGGCAGGGGATTTTCCACGAGGATTCGGAAACTGTCAGCAACGTCAGAAAGAATCTCAAGCATCTGTGTGACGGAGGCTTTCTTCCTGCGGTGTATTATTATATGTCTCAGGTTGTTCAGAGTGATGCAAGATACAATGAAAGCACAAGCTATATTGTTAAAAAGTTTGACAGTATGCTTGAATATCCTTATATTCCCGGTGTCAGGCTTTACCGTGACAGACTTGAACACAATCCTCAGCTTTTCGGCTTTGATGAGGAAACTGAGGGAAAGAAGATTGATGAGATTAACAGAGTACTTAAGGACGATATTCCCGATTATCTTGCCGTTCTCAAATACCTCATCGAAAACGACTGTAAATAAAAACAAAAACAGATGTGGCGTCGGCACCTCATCGAAAACGACTGTAAATAAAAACAAAAACAGATGTGGCATCGGCGAACGCTACATCTGTTTTTTTCTTGTCTGATTTTCACCTTCAAGGCTTTTCAAAAGCTCCGCCATATCCTTGGGGAGAGGTGCCTCGACGGTTATTTCTTCATTTTTAATGGGATGAAGGAAGGTGACCCTGTGACAGTGAAGCGCCTGTCTTGAAAGTCTTTCATCAGCCTCCCCGTACATTGTGTCACCGTAAAGGGGAGTGCCGAGGTAAGCAAAGTGAACCCTTATCTGATGAGTTCTGCCCGTTTCAAGCTTAACTGCAACAAGGGTGTGTCTGTCGGAAAAGGAAAGGGGAGTGTAATGGGTGACCGCTCTGTCACCTCTGTCATCTGCCGTGCGGTAGGTCTTCATCGGATCGGGACGGTAAATAGGCTTGTCGATTGTTCCCCTTTCGGTGTATCTGCCGCGGGGAATGGCAAGGTATTCCTTTTCGATTTTTCCTGAAAGCCTTGCTGCAATGTGGCTGTTGAGGGCGCAGATAACAATACCCGAGGTACCTTTATCAAGTCTGCCGACGGCACGGAAGGTGCGGCTCATGCCCTTGCGGTGAAAATATCCCGCAACAGCATTTGCAAGTGTGTCTCCCTGATGGTTGTGTGATTCGTGCATGGGAAGACCTGCAGGCTTGTTGATTATGAGAATATCCTCATCCTCATAAAGAATGTCAAGGGGATAATCAGAGGGCTCTGATGCATTGACATCCTCGGGAAAATTGAGTGTTACCCTGTCACCGAGTCGGATTATATCAACGGTGCGGGCATGCTCTCCGTTGACAAGAATACCCTTTTCCACTCTTTTGAGTGATCGGAGAAGACCGACGGATATTTTTACATGTCCTCTGAGAAAGCTGATAAGCTTCTTGCCGTTAAAATATTCGTTGTCGACTGTGTATTCAATTGATCTCATTATTTGTTCTTTTCAGCGTAATCGTCAAGCAGACGCTTCTTTTCATCCCACAGCTTCTGTGAAAGGTCCACATAATAGGTGTGAGGATTTTCAAAACGCTTGACCTCCTCCCAGAGAGTTTCAACCTGCTCGTTGCAGAAGGCCTTGATGTCCTTTATGTCGGGGTTGTTGTAGCAGCATTTACCGCCGTCAAAGACCTTGACAAGAAGGGGCTTTGCATAAAAGTTTCTGACAAGCTTTCTCTTCCATGTATAGTTAGGATCAAAAAGCTCATATTCCTTGCTGTCATCAATTTCCTCGTCAAGAAGAGTGATTACGTCGGCAATGGCCTTGCCTGAGTCTCTGTCGAAAAGGCGGTAAACCTTTTTTGCGCAGGGAGTTGTGATTTTTTGTACATTTTCACTGAGCTTGATTCTGGGTACGGGTACACCGTTTTCTTCAACGGCAACGATTTTGTAAACACCGCCGAAAACAGGTGTTGAAGCGGCAGTGATGAGTCTTTCACCCACGCCGAAGGAGTCAACCTTTGCACCCTGAATGAGCATATCGCGGATAATATTTTCGTCAAGGGAGTTGCTTGCAACAATTTTACAGTCGGGGAAGCCCGCCTCGTCAAGCATCTTTCTTGCCTTGATTGAAAGGTATGTGATGTCGCCGCTGTCAATTCTGATTCCCTTGGGTCTGAAGCCGCGGGGAACAACCTCCTCGTTGAAGGCCTTGATTGCATTGGGAATGCCCGACTTGAGCACGTTGTAGGTGTCAACAAGAAGGGTGCAGTTGTCGGGATACTGTCTTGCATAAGCGCGGAAGGCTTCAAGCTCGTCACCGAAAAGCTGAATCCAGGAATGAGCCATTGTACCCACTGCGGGAACGCCGTAATCTCTTTCGTCGATGGTGCATGCCGTTGCATCACAGCCGCCAATATAAGCAGCTCTTGCACCGTAGATTGCACCGTCGTAGCCCTGGGCACGTCTTGAGCCGAATTCCATAATGACCTTGTCACCTGCGGCTCTTTTGATTCTGTTTGCCTTGGTGGCAATAAGGCTCTGATGGTTGATTGTCAGAAGCACCATTGTTTCAATCAGCTGAGCCTCAATGACGGGGCCCTTGACTGTGATAATAGGCTCACCGGGGAAAATGGGGGTGCCTTCGGGAATTGCCCACACGTCACAGCTGAAGGAGAAGTGCTTGAGATATTCAATAAAGTCCTCATTGAAGCCTTTTCTTCTGAAAAGCTCAAGGTCCTTTTGTGTAAATTTAAGGTTTTTAAGGTAATCTATAAGCTGCCTGAGACCTGCCATAATTGCAAAGCCGCCGTTGTCCGGTACCTTGCGGAAGAACATATCAAAATAAGCAACGGTATCCTTTTTGCCGTTGTTGAAATAACCGTTTGCCATTGAAAGCTCATAAAAATCCATAAGCATTGTCAGGTTTCTTGATTCAAGAGTGTTACCCATTTTTTGACCTCTTTCCTTTGTCAGCGGATATGACAAATTTTTCTTTCAATTATTGTAGCACTTATTCGGTGAAAATGAAAGACTTTTTTGATTTTTTGAACTTATAATGCTGATATGTAAAAATAATTTCGAAAACGACAAAAAATGACCTATTATAATTACCAAAAAGCAATATAATTTTATATATTTTTTTATAGCAGTATACCGTGTATTCGGTTGACAAAAGAGAAACAGTATGCTAAAATTTAACAGTGTTAAATTATTTTTAATCTGGGAGTGTTCAATAATATGAGAATCCGCAAAAAGCCTATCGGTGACAGAAATATTGTCGGCGAAAGAATTGAAAAGAAAAGAAAAGAACTCGGCATCAAGCAGATTGATCTTCTGACTCAGCTTCAGATCAAGGGTGTTGAACTGACTGCATCAGGTCTTTCAAAGCTGGAGGGTCAGCTCAGAGGCGTTTATGATTATGAGCTTGTTGCAATTGCAGAGGTTCTTGATGTGTCACTGGATTGGCTCGTCGGCAGAGATGACTAACCCTTCAGACTTCCGATAAGAACCCGGGAACAACAAAACAGAATTCAGACCGAGTACAGTTTGTGCTCGGTTTTTTGTTTTACATTTTTGTCCATTACTTTAACCGTATATATTGTATTTTATGAAAGATATGATATACTTATTTTCAGAGTGATATTTTCACAGTAATAATATAAATAACAGAGGTGTGTTTATGAGTAACAAACCCGTAACTGCAATTATTGTCGGAGCAGGACACAGAGCTTTTGTTTACAGTGAGCTTGCAAAGGTGCGCCCCGACCTTCTTGAAATTGTCGGCGTTGCCGACCCCAATCCCGTGCGCAGAAAAAAGGCAATGGAATATTTCGGCTTTTCTGAGGATATGTGCTTTGAGAGCGCTCAGCAGCTTGCTGAAAAGGGCAAGCTTGCCGATGCAATCATCAACGGAACAATGGACGAGCAGCACATTGAAACCGCTGTACCTCTTCTTAAGGCAGGCTATGATATGCTTCTTGAAAAGCCCTTTGCCGTTAATGAGCAGGAGATGAGATACCTTGTTGATGTTGCAAAGGAGAACGGCTCAAAGGTTATGATATGCCACGTTCTGCGCTACACTCCCTTTTATTACGGAATCAAGGAGAGAATTGTCCGCGGTGAAATCGGTGACATAATAAACATTCAGACCTCTGAGCACGTTTCCTATCACCACCTTTCAACCTCCTATGTCAGAGGCAAGTGGGCAAACAGTAAAAAATGCCACACCACAATGCTTCTTGCAAAATGCTGCCATGACCTTGACATTATGATGTGGATGATGGCTGAGACAAAGCCTGCTCAGATCAGCTCCTTCGGCGGTAAATACCAGTTCCGTGAGGAAAATGCTCCTGAGGGTGCGGGTACAGTCTGTATGAAGGACTGTCCCCTTGTTGACGAATGCGTTTATTCAACCAAGAGACTTTATATTGATCATCCTGACCGCTGGAGCTTTTATGTCTGGGATGCTCTTGAGCATCTTGAAAATCCGACCCTCGAGGACAAAATCAATCTTATGAAGGGTGATTCACCCTATGCAAGATGCATTTATAAATGTGACAACGATGTTGTTGACCATCAGAGTGTGCTTGTTAATTTCGAAAGCGGTGCCACGGGCACACACAATATGGTCGGCGGTTCAGCCGAGCCTCGCCGTCAGATTCACATTGTGGGCACAAAGGGTGAAATCTTCGGTAATTTTGAGGAATCAAAGTTCACCGTGCTCAAAATCAATCCCTCTCCCGATGCTCATCACGAGGAATGTGATGTTGAGGTTGTTGACCTGAAGGTCAGCGGGGATATGGTCGGTGCCTACGGCGGTCACGGAGGCGGAGATGAAAGACTTTCAGAGGATTTTGTGAAATTTATCCGCGGTGAAGAGCCCTCCCTTGCCTGCACATCAATTTTTGATTCCGTTGCAGGTCATCTGAGTGTTTATCTTGCAGATAAGTCAAGGGAAAGCCTCGGTGAGCCTCAGAATGTGAAGCTGTGATACCTCGAAAGGAGAATACTATGGACTTTAATCTTAACCTTCCCGTGAGGGTTATAAGCGGTGAAAACTGTGTTACGGAGAACGCTTCTGTTTTTGCTTCCTTCGGCAAAAAATGCCTGATTGTAACGGGCGGAAAGAGTGCACTTTTGTCAGGTGCTCTTAATGATTGCGAAAATGCCCTTAGAAGCGTCGGAGTGGATTTTAAGGTATATTCACAGATTGGACCTAATCCCCGCTTAGACGCCTGTTTTGAGGCTTCTGTGATAGCTCGTGAAAATAGCTGCGATTTTATCGTCGGAATCGGCGGCGGATCAGCTCTTGATGCCGCAAAGGCGGTGGCAGTTTATGCCGCAAACGAGAGCTTCACTCAGGATGATATTTATTCCTCTGCTCAGCGTAAAAGAGCCCTTCCAATCCTTCTCATCGGCACCACCTCGGGCACAGGCAGTGAGATAAGCCGTGTCAGTGTTCTCACTCATCCCGAAACGGGCAGAAAGAAGAGCATTTCACCCGAGGACTGTTATGCAGCCGTATCCTTTGCTGACAGCAGATACACTCATTCAATGCCTTATTCCGTAACAGTGTCAACGGCTCTTGATGCAATGGCACACGCAATAGAAGGCTATATGTCAGACAAATGCGGTTCAATTCCCACTCTTTTTGGTGATATGGCGGTTTCTCTTATCTGGAAAGGACTTGAGTCTCTTGCACGCACAAAGGCTCTTCCCGATGACCTTGGCAGAAAGGAGCTTTATTACGGCTCACTTTATGCTGGTGTTGTTCTTGCTTACTGCGGCACCGCGTTCCCTCATCCTATGGGTTACATTCTGACAGAAAATTATGATGTGCCTCACGGTATGGCCTGCGCCGCCTTTATGGACACCTTCATTGAAAGAAGTGAGAAATACAAAAAGGAAAGATTCGGTCAGATGCTCAAGGCAATGGGTACAGACAAGGACAGCTTTGTCAGAGTTGTCAGAGAGCTGACAGATGTGGGGGATATTACAATGACCCGTGCAGAAGCTGAAAGCTACTGCGAACGCTTTGATACCGCTCCCGCAAACTTTAAGTTTTCTCCCGGAGGCTTCACAAAAGATGATGCCCTTGAGGATCTTATGAAAAAGTTTGTGAAATAAGCTTATATATAAAAGGAACTGAGATTTCTGTATCTCAGTTCCTTTTTTTGTTTACGGCGGGGCAAAGAAAAAAGAGCTGTAAAAAACCTTCGTTTTTTACAGCTCAATTCAACAAATGCGTATGCTGTTATATTAAGCACAGTCTCAATTCGTAAAGCCGCTTCGGTTTAACCGAATTATATGAGTAAGAGCTTTTCTTACTTGTTGCCATATATAGATTTTAGTCGTCTGTTCTGTGCATTGTCCGGACTTACTTGCCCGTTCTGAGTGTTAAGGTTTCAGTGGTTTTGGTCATATAGACCTCACCCTTAGACTTGATAAATGCTTTGACTCGGAATTTGTAGGTTGTGTTGCTGCTGAGATTTTTGATTGTGCAGCTTGTTTTGTCAAAGGATTTAACTGTCTTGACCTTTTTCCAGGTTTTGCCTTTTTTAACGTAAACACAATAACCCTCGGCCCATGAATACTGACTCCATGAAAGCTTTGCGGAATTGCTTGTTACGGTAACTGCCTCGAGCTCGGTAACGCTTCTTTTTGTGAAGGACTTGATGCTGAAGGGATTCATTACCTGCTCTTTGACATAGCCGCATCTCTCGCAGGTGAAAACCTTAAGACCCTTTTTGGTGAGAGTGGGCTGTACTGTGATTTCGGATTTGAAAGCGTGAGAAGCGCATACAACGTCGAAGACGGAAGCGTTGCTCTGCTTTGTGGTGTTTGTAGCCTTATGTGTTGCCTTGACATAAACACCGTATCTGCCCTTTGAGAAGGAGCCGGCGGGGAAGCTTTTGCTGAGAGTTGAAGCTGAGAGTGTGTAGCTTTTAGCGTTTTCCCAGTCGTACTTGTTTTCGTTGTCCTTCTTCTTGGCAATGAGGAGGGTGTAGTAATCAACATCCTTACCGCCGTTTGTCCAGGAAAGAGTAACAGCGCCCTTGATGTCGATCTGATTATTTGTGCTTGAGTTTTTCAGAACAGGAGCCTTGATGTCAACCTCACCGTAAGTTGACCAGTAGGTTGTCATAGCTGAGTTGCCTCTCTGAATTGACTTCTTGCTTCTCTGGGCAGGTACTTCGAAGTAGTAGCACCAGTAGTAAGCAGCGTCGTAAGCACCCTGAGCTGAGTTTGATACACCCTTAATATAGTCATAAATGTATTTGTAGCCTGAGCTCTTGAGCTCGGTTGCAAGATACTTAAGCTGACCGGTAATTGAAAGGTAATCATAACCGTTCTTTGAGCAGAAGGAACGAAGTCTGGAAAATCTTCCGCCGTTCCACTGGCACAGACCGCCGCTGAGAAGTCCGTTTGTGTCTCTGATGACGCAACGGGGATTGAAATCAGATTCAGCGTCGATGTTTGCCATAATGCCGCAGGCAGCTGCAGAGTTGAGATCCAACTCCTGAGTGAGAAACGTGTATATCTGAGTTTTGTTGTTGTTTTTGTTGCTGCTGGTACTTGCATTTGCTGAGAGTGGTATAATCGCGGCGAGAATAACAATAGTCACTGCAAAGAGCACTGTCTTTGTTAAAGCCTTTTTCATTTTATCACCTCTAATAAATTTTTGCACAACAACCGTTTCAGCAATATTAAATACGGTTGTATGCAGCAGGTTGACTGTCAGAAAATCTTACTCTCCATTTTTTAGAAACCTGTGCTTTGAATTTGCATAGACCGTAACGAAACACAAAAGATCACTTTCTTATAATTTTTTGTTGTTTAGGTTAATAGGGTATTTGCGGTGCTTCGTCCGTGTCTCTGACCTTGCAGACACAAGTTATAACAGTCGATTGCCTGCTCAGGTAACACAAGGGGGAACAAATAACCTTTGATTTTTAAGTGGCTGTCTGCTTCTCCTTTTGTCACCTTATGGCCGTTTTCACAGCCATTTTTTTGAATTCCATATCGGCAACGTCGGCTATTATAATACATTTTCGGTTTCTTTGTCAAGTTTTAAACACGGAAAAAGGATTTTTTGAATTTTTCGGTACAAATAAACGGACTGTACGCATTGGGGGTTTTGTTGCACTTTGCACAAAATGAAAGGGCTTAATTTATGAAATTAGTATATCTGAACAAAAAAACGGTATTTTCAGAAATTTTTCAAAAAATCTGAAAATACCGTGGTTTTTTGCCTTAAAAGTGGCTTGAAATCTGGGTTTTCGGGCTTTTTTGCTTAATAAGCCTTGCCCCAATATACCATATGTTCTGCTTTCTTACCGCAGCATACACAAGTGTCAGAAATTTCCTGCTGATCAAGGGGAATACAGCGTGAGCCTACGCCGGTAACTTCCTTGACCTTATCCTCACATGCTTCGTTACCGCACCACATAGCTCTGATGAAGCCGTCACCGTTTTTCTCAAGAGCAGCGGTGATTTCATCCATTGTTTTGCAGCTGTAGGTTCTGTTCTCTCTGTTTTCAAGAGCCTTGTTGAAGATGCCGTCGTGAACCTGAGTGAGCTTTTCCTTGATTGTATCTGCAAGTCCTTCAAGGGGAAGGAATGACTTTTCTCTGTTGTGACGGGTAACGGCAACACACTGACCGTTTTCGATGTCACGGGGTCCGAGCTCAAGTCTTACGGGAACACCCTTCATTTCATATTCGGCATACTTCCAGCCTGCTGACTGATTTGAATCGTCAACCTTGACTCTGATGCCTGCCTTTTCAAGCTCAGCCTTAACCTCTGCAGCCTTTTCAAGCACGCCGGGCTTGTGCTGTGCAACGGGAATAATAACAACCTGAATGGGAGCAACAGCGGGAGGAAGAACAAGGCCGTTATCATCACCGTGAGTCATAATGATTGCGCCGATGAGTCTTGTTGTAACACCCCAGGATGTCTGATGGGGATAAGCGGGCTTGTTTTCCTTGCTCTGATACTGAATGCCGAAGGCCTTTGCAAAGCCGTCACCGAAATAATGTGATGTACCTGCCTGAAGAGCCTTACCGTCGTGCATAAGAGCTTCAATTGCATAAGTTGAAACAGCGCCTGCAAACTTGTCGCTTTCTGTTTTCTTACCCTTGATTACGGGGATTGCAAGGCTCTTTTCACAGAATTCGGCATAAACGTTGAGCATCTTTTCAGTTTCGATAATTGCTTCTTCTGCAGTTGCGTGAATAGTGTGACCCTCCTGCCAGAGAAATTCTCTTGAGCGGAGGAAGGGTCTTGTTGTCTTTTCCCAACGGACAACGCTTACCCACTGGTTATAAAGCTTGGGAAGGTCTCTGTGGGAGTGGATGATATTTGCATAATGCTCACAGAAAAGAGTTTCTGAGGTGGGACGGACACAAAGTCTTTCTTCAAGCTTTTCACTGCCGCCGTGAGTTACCCATGCGACCTCGGGAGCAAAGCCTGCAACGTGATCCTTTTCCTTTTCAAGAAGTGATTCAGGGATGAACATGGGCATACAGACATTTTCGTGTCCTGTTGCCTTGAACATACCGTCAAGGATTCTCTGAATATTTTCCCAGATAGCATAGCCGTAGGGACGGATAACCATACAGCCCTTGATGCTTGTGTATTCAACAAGCTCAGCTTTTTTGCAAATGTCTGTGTACCATTTGGCAAAATCTTCTTCCATTGAGGTAATATCCTCAACCATTTTTTTATCGTTAGCCATAGTTTTCAACCTTTCTGAAAATACATATATATAATAGTATAGGAAAAATGACGAAAAAAGCAGAAATTTCCCGCTATATATATAATAGTATATGATTTATTCAACCCACAGAATAAAACTGTGGGTTGACAAGGATTAATTTTTATAAGGTCTTATGCCTTCCTGACTGAAACAGTAACCTGAGCGTCACCGATTGCAACTGTCTTTGTAAGGTCAGCCTCGATTGAGCCTGAAACAACAACCTCATCTGCAAGAAGCTCGGAAGCCATATGCTCCTTGCTTTCGGTAACAGCGGAAAGGACGAATTCATTGTCACTTGAAATTGCAACAACAACTCTCTGCTCAACCTCGTAGCCTGCTTCCTTTCTGATGAGCTGGCACTGACGGACGATGTCACGTACTGTACCCTCTCTTACAAGAGCATCGGTGAGAACAACATCAAGAGCAATAACTGTTGAGTCTGCGCATTCACCTGAAACAATGCCCTGCTTTGTCTTTGACATAACGGTGAAGATACCGCCGTCGTAAGCTTCCTCGAAGCCTGCAACGAGAACCTGCTCACCTGCCTTGACCTTGGCTGTGTAATCAGCCATTTCTTCAGCAGTTGCATTTTCAAGAGCCTGCTTCATCTTGTTGACATTCTGCTTGAGAACAGCACCTGCAACCTTGAAGTTGACGGTGAGGTAATTGTCTTCAAGAACACTGCTGTCTGAGATGAATTCCATTGACTTGATGTTAAGCTCGTCAAGAATGTTCTTTTCATAAATTCTGATCTTTTCAGCCTTGTCAGCGTCACAGCAGACAAAGAGCTTTGAAAGGGGCTGACGAACCTTGATCTGATGCTCGTTACGAAGTCTCATTGCGGTTGCAATGATTTCACGGGCAGCGGCTGTGTCAGCGATGATGCCGTCATCCTCAAAGCCTTCGATAACTGTGGGCCAGTCTGAAAGGTGAACTGAAAGCTCACTTGAGGGCATTACACGGCGTGTAAGATTCTGCCAGATGCTTTCTGTCATGAAGGGGATGATGGGAGCCATAACCTTCACGCAGGTGTTAAGTGCGGTGAAGAGGGTCCAGTAAGCAATCATCTTATCCTTTTCGTCGCCTGTCTTCCAGAAGCGGCGGCGGTTTGTTCTGATATACCAGTTGGAAATATCATCAACAAAGATTTCAAATTCCTTGATCAGATTGTATGCCTTGTAATCATCCATCTGAGCGGTTGCCTTGGCAATGAAATCGTTTGTTCTGATGAGAAGCCACTTGTCTGTGACGGACATTGCACTCTTGTCGGGTGTGTAGCCTTCAAAGTTGGGCTTGTCAATCTTGGCATAGGTTTCAAAGAAGGTGTAAATGTTCCAGAAGGAGAGAAGCTTTCTTCTTGCCTCATCACCGAGACCGAAGCCGAAGCGGACATCGTTTGCTACGGGGCCGCCTGCATAAAGGTAACGTACGGTATCGGCACCGATTTTTTCAGCTGCCTCGTCAAAGCGGATCATATAGCCTGTTTTTGAGAATTTTTCACCGTTTTCCTGAATAACACTTGAGTGGCAGAGAACTCTTTCATAGGGAGCCTTGTCCTCAAGAACAGTACTCATAAACAGAAGTGAGTAGAACCAGAGACGAACCTGCTCACGCATTTCAACAACCCATTCAGCGGGGAAGTTCTTTCTCCATTCCTCTTTATCGGTAAAGTAGCCTGTTGTTGAGAAGGGAACAATACCTGCATCAAGCCAGACGTCACCAACATCGGTGATACGCTTAACAGCGTTCTGACATTTGGGACACTTGATTTCAATTTCGTCAATCCAGGGTCTGTGAAGCTCGGGGAGAGCGTCAACCTTTGCAGGATCAACTGCAAGGCTCTTAAGCTCTTCAACTGAGCCCACAACGTGAACATTGCCGCATTCCTCACATACATAGAAGGGAAGAGGCATACCGTAGTAACGCTTACGGGAAATGTTCCAGTTACCCATATTGTTGAGCCAGTCAAGCATTCTCTTGCCGTTTGATTCAGGCTCCCACTTAACGCTCATTGCGTTTCTGATAAGTCTGGGCTTTAATTCCTCAGTGGCAATAAACCATGAGGGAACAAGACGGTAGATAAGCTCCTCCTTACATCTCCAGCAAACAGGGTAGCTGTGCTCGTGGGGCTTGATGAGATAAAGCTTGTCTCTGTTTTTAAGCTCTTCAAAGACCTCGTCAGCAATTGTCTTGCTGTTTTTGCCTGAGAAGAAGCCGAAGCCCTTGAGGAAAATACCCATATCGTCAACGGGCATAATTTCGGGAAGACCGAGTCTCTTGCCAAGCTCGTTATCCTCTGCACCGCAGCCGGGAGCGATGTGAACAACGCCTGTACCTTCTTCGGCGTCAACATCTTCCCATGCAACAATGTTGTGCTCAAAGCCCTGCTGAGCCTCAAGCTCGGGGAAGCAGGTTTCGTATTTCTTGCCGACAAGCTCTTCACCCTTGAACATACGAAGAACCTCAAGCTTGTCCTCACCGAGATACTTGATTGCGTTCTTTGCAAGGATGAGAGTCTTTTCATCACTCTTTACCTTAACCTCAACGTAATCGATTTCGGGATTGACTGCAAGGGCAACGTTTGATGAAAGAGTCCAGGGAGTTGTTGTCCAGACAATGATTTTGCTGTTTGTGCCTTCAATGGGAAGCTTGAAGAAAACAGAATTATGTGTAATTGTTTTGTATGAGCCTGTCATTTCATGCTCTGAAAGTGATGTACCGCAGCGGGGACACCAGGGCATGGGCTTGTATTCGCGCTTGATCCAGCCGTTGTTGTCACAGGTCTTGAGGAAGTGCCAGATTGATGTGATGTTGAGGTCTGTGTTGGTGTAATAGGAATTGTCCCACTGCATCCACTGACCGAGTCTCTTTGACTGCTCGGTGATAACACCTGAATACTGCTTTACACGGTCAACGCAGTTCTTTGTGAACTTGTCGATGCCGTAATCCTCAATATCCTTTTTGCTTTCAAAGCCGAGTTCCTTTTCAACACCGACTTCAACCCAAAGACCCTGGCTGTCAAAGCCGTTCTGACAGCGGCAGTCATAGCCCTGCATGGATTTGTATCTGATGAAGGTATCCTTGAGGGTACGTCCCCAGGCATGATGGATACCCATAGGGTTGTTTGCGGTAATGGGGCCGTCAATGAAACGGAAACGTTCCTTGCCCTTGTTTTTTTCACAGCGCTTGTTGAAGCAATCGTTATCTTCCCAGAACTTCATTACGTCGTGTTCCATGGGGATAAAGCTGTTGCTTTTTTCAATTTCTGCCATAATAGTTCCTCCGTTATTTTTGAGTCAGAATATATGCATAATGACTCTATTATATATACTTAGAAATTATACAATAGCCGCATATTTTTTGCAAGGAGTTTGCCGAAGATTTTACTTATTTTTTTAAAATAAATAACTGTTTATGAAATTCTTGACCGTAAAATTTTAATGTGTTATACTGAAAGCAGGTCAGAAACCTCTTTTGCACGGTCTGAACGGCTGTTCAGAGCCTTTGAAAAGGAGAAACACTGACAGAAAAAGCGTGTTTCCGGCTGTCAGCGGAAGCTGAAAAAGGCCGCAGAAAAACGCCTGAAAAGGAGAGAAATTTTATGAAAAAGAAGCTTCTTGCAGTTATTCTCAGCGTTGTTATGCTCCTTGGTATGAGTGTAACCCCAGTCAGCGCACTTGAAATTTCAGAAAACTTCACATCATTTGCAGAAAAATACCTTCCTCCCGTCATTGAGCTTTTTGTTGAAAAGGCTGTCGGCGGTCTGACCTCGATTATGAGAGAAAACAAATATTTTCTTTCAGAGGATGAATACACCTATGACAATTTTTATAAGGGAACAGAGACCTTTATAACAGAGGCCGCGGAGGGTGCAAGCTGGTCACTCGGTCAGGCGGATGCAAGTCTTGTTCCTGAAAACTGGCAGGATTATGAGCTTTATCTTGGCGGTTATATCAGCACAGACAACGGTCTGAGCAACGATGTCAGAGAAATTCTTGACGATATGAAGGTCAGAGTAATTGCTCTCAACGACGGCTCGGGCAGAGGCACTGCTGTTTTTGCCACAATTGATGCAATCGGTATCACCAACACCGACATCAGACAAATCAGACAGATGCTTTCCGGACTTGCAGAGGAATATAACATCAACTCAATCAATGTTTATTCCACTCACGCCCACTCGGCAATTGACACTCAGGGTCTGTGGACAAATATTCTCGGCAAATGGCCCGGAAATATCATCGGTGCAATTGCGGGACTTGATGTGCTTCAGCAGGGAACTGACAAGGAATATATGGATTTCCTTTTCGGCAAGGTGACACAAGCTGTCACTGAGGCTGTGACAAATATGAATGAAGGCACAATGACCTATGCGGTCAAGGATGTAGGCTCAAAGTATTTCTCAAACAAAAACCGACCCACAGCTTCAGCTCTTGACACGGAAATCCGCCGCTTCACCTTCACTCCCGACGATGAAGCAATCCGTCCCACAATGATTGTCAATATGAGCGCTCATCCCGATTCAGCGGGTCTTCCCACAGGCTCAGGTGTCAACGGACACGGACTGTCAGGTGACTATGTTTATTATCTCGGTGAGGTAATAAACGGAGCAGGATATGATTTTATGTTCTTCAACGGTGCAATCTGCGGAATTTATTCCGAAAGAATCAATGTAAACCGTGATGAAAGAATTGAGCTTGCAGCCGATTACGGCAAGGAAATCGGTCAGATTGTTCTTTCAATGACAAAGAGCTATGATGAGGTTGTTGCCGACGAATATATTATGGGTCTCAATTTCACATCAGAAAAAACTGACGGCACAGGCTACAAGCCTTGGTACACAGGCTGGACAGCGGTTGAGGAGACTGAGCTTGACCCCATCCTCAACATCAGACTTGCAACAGTTGAAATTCACGTAACAAACCCCATCATCAAGCTTGCTGCAAAGTCAGGTCTTGTGAATTATTCCGTCAAGGTCAAGGGCAGAGATTATTACGTAACAACAGAAATCGGCTATATGGAATGGGGCAAGGATGTCAGAATTGCAATGGTACCCGGTGAATTCTGCTCAGACCTTGCATTCGGCGGCTCCTCACTTACAGCAGAGGGCAGCTACAGCAAGACAGCCTTCAGCGGCAGAACACTTGCTGAAATTTTCGGTGAGGATATCATTGTTTTCGGCCTTGCAAATGACGCTGTCGGCTACATCGTGCCCGACAATGATTACAGCATGAGTCTCATCGGCGGTCATTATCAGGAATCAATTTCCCTGGGCAAAGAAACAGCATCAACCATTATGGCAGCCTTTGAACAGCTTAAATAACATAAATTTTTGCCGAGGGTTAACGCTTTCGGCAAAATTTGCTTGAAAGGATTAAGGTGAACAGCTTGGACAACAGCAAAATCAAAGTCAGAATCAAATCAAAGCAGGAGACTCCCTCTGTTAAAAAAGAGGTTATTATACCCGAAATCACCGAGCCTGAAAGCATTCAGGAGGAAAAAAATGAATCGGGTGTGGTGCGTCAGGTGATTTATCCCGAAAAGCCCGCTGAGGAAAGGGAAGTGCCTGTTATCAGTGAAAATGAAATATTTTCTCAGACCGGAGATGAAGCGCAGAGATCTGAGGAAATAAAGTCTGACAAACCGAAGAACATTATTTTTTATTTCACTGATCAGCAAAGATATGACACCTTCAATGAGGAGATTATGCCCAATCTTTGTGAAATTTCAAGAGAGGGCATCAGCTTTGAAAACTGCTTCACCTGTCAGCCTGTCTGCGGCCCCGCACGCGCCTGTCTTCAGACGGGAGTTTATGCAACTCAGTCCGGCTGTTACCGCAACGGAATTTCTCTTCCGAGGGATATGAGCACTCTTGCGGATTTCTTCAATGAAGCGGGTTATGATACCGCTTATATCGGAAAATGGCATCTTGCCTCAGACAAGGATTACAAGGGAGAAAAGGAGCCTGTTCCCGAAGAAAGAAGGGGAGGCTACCGTTATTGGCGGGCAAGTGATATTCTTGAATTCACCTCTCACGGTTATGACGGTTATGTTTTTGATGAGAACGGGGAAAGGATTGATTTCAGCGGTTACAGAGCCGACTGCATTAACGATTTTGCCCTTGAATATCTTGATTCAAGAGATAAAAGCAAGCCCTTTTTTATGTTTGTGTCACAGCTTGAGCCGCATCATCAGAATGACCGCCGCAGATTTGAGGGCTTCAATGAGACTGTGGAGGATTTCAGAGATTACCCCGTGCCCGAGGATCTTACCTTCCTCAAGGGCAATTATGACAAGCATTATCCCGATTATCTTTCTGCAATTCACAGAGTCGACCATAATCTTGGCAGACTTGTTGCAAAGCTTAAGGATGAGGGCATTTATGATGACACGGTGATTATTTTCACAAGTGACCACGGCTGTCATTTCAAAACAAGAAATGCAGAATATAAGCGCTCCTGCCACGACAGCAGCATTCACGTGCCCCTTGTTATCAGAGGCGGTGCTTACACCGGCGGATTTTCCGATGAGAAGCTTGTCAGTCTCATTGACCTTCCTGCAACAATTCTCTCAATTGCCGATATTGACATTCCTGATTATTTTATGGGCAGAGATATTCTCAGGGACAGAGAAAGGGAAGCGGTTTATATTCAGATAAGTGAGAGTCAGTGTGCAAGAGCAATACGAACTCACGAATATACATACTGTGTTGCTGTTTCGGGCTACGGTGCCGGCTTTGCCGTTGCTGATTCTCCCGTTTATACAGAGGAGTATCTTTATGACAATGTCAGCGATCCTCTGCAGATGAACAATCTTATCAGGGAAAAGGATTACAAAATTGTGCGCTCTGCAATGAGAAAGCTTCTTCTTAAGCAAATGGAGGAGGCTGAGGGCAAAAAGGCATTGATTCTGCCTAATGTAATAACTAAAAGAAAATAAAATAAAGGGGGCTTACGCCGACATCCCATAAGGCAGTATTTCTTTAAAAGGTGAAATAACTTCACAATAATGCGTTAAAAACCACCGATATGCGTCAGCATTATCGGTGGTTTTTGCCTTTTTTTGCAAAGCTATTTTGCATTTTAAAGTGCTTCGCAGTTTCGTAAGAACTAAAAATTTCTTGTATTGAAGCCACAAAACGAAGCAAGGCTGCCGCCTTGCGAGGCTTTTGGCAATAATACAGGGAATTTTGTTCGAGAAACAAATACTGCCTTATGGGATGTCGGCGAATTAGCTCCCTTTTTTTGTGCAATACATAAAAAGCTCCCGAATTTGCGGGAGCTTTTTTGTTTATTTGTTGAAATATTCAACTGCGCTTCTGAACATCTGAATGTCATATTCACCGGGTACGTTCTTGTAAAGTCCGTCACCGATACGTTCACTGTGTCCCATCTTACCGAATACACGGCCGTCGGGAGAGGTGATACCCTCAATTGCACAAAGTGAGCCGTTGGGGTTGAAGTCGATGTCTGAGGTTGCATTGCCCTCAAGGTCAACATACTGAGTTGCAATCTGACCGTTGGCTGCAAGCTCTTTGATCAGCTCTTCACTTGCAAGGAACTTACCTTCACCGTGAGAAATGGGCACATTGACAATGTCACCTACATTCATTCTGCTGAGCCAGGGAGACTTTGTTGAAGCAATTCTTGTGTGCACAATTCTGCTCTGGTGGCGGTTGATGTTGTTGAAGGTGAGAGTGGGGCAGTTTTCATCAGTATCAATGATTCTGCCGTAAGGCACAAGACCAAGCTTGATAAGAGCCTGGAAGCCGTTACAGATACCGCACATAAGACCGTCACGGTTGTCAAGAAGGTCAGTGACACGTTCCTTGACTGCGGGGTTACGGAAGAATGCGGTGATGAATTTTGCTGAGCCGCCGCGCTCGACACCGCCTGAGAACCCGCCGGGGATGAAGATCATCTGAGCTTCCTTCACCTTTGCGGAGAAGCCTTCAACACTGCGGGCAACATCCTCTGCAGTGAGGTTTCTGATAACAAAGATTTCAGCCTCTGCACCTGCCTTTTCAACTGCACGTGCTGAATCGTATTCACAGTTTGTGCCGGGGAATACGGGAATGAGCACCTTGGGTCTTACGGTCTTGTTTGCGGGCTTGAGTTCACATTTGCCGTCAAAGGAATAGGTGGGGATTTCACCCTTGTCTTCCTTTGCCTTTGTGGGATATACATTTTCAAGAATTTCTGTATGTAACTTGTAAAGCTCAGAAATTTCTGCGCTGTCATCTTCAAGAACAATTACAGGCTCGGCTGTTGTTTCACCGATTTTCATCACGCCGGGAAGCTTAACATCCTCTGTAAGCTCGGCAACAATGAAGCCCCACAAACCGAGATGCCAGTTTTCCTTAAGCTGTGCACTTGATTTGAAGCCGATGTTGTTACCGAAGGACATCTTCATAACAGCTTCACCGATGCCTCTTTCAACTGCCCAGGATGCCTTTACCTTACCTTCCTTGCAAAGAGCGTGGAAGGCTTCCCATGTCTTCTTAAGGCTATCTGCACTTTCGTCGACAGCGCCGAAAAGATAAACGGGATTGCCGGCCTGCTTGAATTCGGGGCTGATAACATCCTGCTTGCTGATGGGAGCAATTGCAAAGGAGATAAGTGTGGGAGGAACATCCTTGTCAAGGAAGCTGCCGGACATTGAGTCCTTACCGCCGATTGCGGCTGCGCCAAGCTCCAGCTGTGCATCAAGAGCACCGAGAAGAGCTGCAAAGGGCTTGCCCCAGCGCTCAGGCTCTGTCTTGAGCTTTTCAAAGAATTCCTGAAGGGTAAGATATGCCTTCTTATAATCACAGCCTGCGGCAACAAGCTTTGCAACGGAGTTATAAATTGCTGCGTGAGCGCCTGTATAGGGATCAACTGAAAGGTGATCGGGATCACAGCCCCAGCTGAATACACTTGCCTGATCTGTTTCCTGACCGGGAAGCACGGGGAATACGGCAGCCATTGACTGAGCGGGAGTCAGCTGACGCTTACCGCCGTAGGGCATAATAACACTGCCTGCACCGATTGTTGAGTCAAAGCGCTCAACAAGACCTCTCTGGCTTGCGGTGCGAAGGTCAGCTGCCATTTCACGCAGTGAGCCGAACATAGCCTTGCTGAGAACGGAAAGGTCCTTTTCTGTAACTGCAACCTCTGTGTGCTTTACAGCACCGTTTGTGTCAAGGAATTCACGGCTGAGGTCGGCAATGATGTTGCCCTTCCACTTCATGACCATGCGTTCCTGCTCTGTTACAACGGCAACACGGTATGCTTCGAGGTTTTCCTCTTCAGCAAATGCAATAAACTTGTCAGCGTCCTCGGGAGCAACAACAACTGCCATACGCTCCTGAGATTCGGAGATAGCAATTTCTGTGCCGTCAAGACCCTCGTATTTCTTGCGCACTGCATCAAGGTCAATCTGAAGACCGGGAGCAAGCTCACCGATTGCAACGGAAACTCCGCCTGCACCGAAGTCGTTACAGCGCTTGATAAGACGTGTGACCTCAGCGTTGCGGAAAAGTCTCTGAATCTTTCTTTCCTCGGGAGCATTACCCTTCTGAACCTCAGATGCCATTGTTGCAAGGGATTTCATATTATGGCTCTTTGATGAGCCTGTTGCACCGCCGATACCGTCACGGCCTGTACGTCCGCCGAGAAGAACGATGATATCTCCGGGTGCGGGACGCTCACGGCGTACATTATAAGCGGGAGCTGCAGCAACAACTGCACCGCACTCAAGACGCTTTGCAACAAAGCCCTCGTGATACATTTCGGCAACGTGACCTGTTGCAAGACCGATCTGATTACCGTATGAGGAATAACCTGCAGCAGCTGTCTGGCAGATTTTGCGCTGAGGAAGCTTACCTGCCATTGTTTCGGCAATGGTCTTTCTCGGGTCGCCTGCACCTGTTACGCGCATTGCCTGATGAACATAAGCTCTGCCTGAAAGGGGGTCACGGATACATCCGCCGATACAGGTTGCGGCACCGCCGAAGGGCTCGATTTCTGTGGGATGGTTGTGGGTTTCATTCTTGAACATAAGAAGCCAATCCTGATCCTCACCGTTTACAGTTGCTGTAACGTGAATTGAGCAGGCGTTGATTTCTTCACTTTCGTCAAGCTCGGGGAGAAGACCTCTCTTCTTGAGAGTCTTTGTTCCGATTGTAGCGATGTCCATAAGTGTCTGAGGACGCTTTGCTGCCTTTTCCTCACCGTAAACCTCAATTCTTGCCTTGAGGTAACGGTCATATGCTGCCTGAACAGCTTCGTCATCGATTCTTACATTGTCGATGTGAGTTGAGAATGTTGTATGACGGCAGTGGTCTGACCAGTATGTATCAACAACACGGATTTCTGTGATTGTGGGATCTCTGTGTTCTGTATCTCTGAAATAAGCCTGAAGGAACTTGAGGTCATCAAGGTCCATAGCA
>JAZOWF010000084.1:0-14845 GCA_045659065.1 Acutalibacteraceae bacterium | reverse complement strand
GGTACAGCTGGGCAACTAAGTGCGGATTGGATAAACGCTGAAAGCATCTAAGCGTGAAGCCATCTCCAAGATAAGATATCCCATAGCATAAGCTAGTAAGACCCCTCAAGGACTATGAGGTTGATAGGTTGCATGTGTAAGCGCGGTGACGCGTTCAGCTAGGCAATACTAATAGGTCGAGGGCTTGACCAATATGCTTGGTTTAATCAAAGTACTACATCCTTGTCTTTGCTTCCTTTGTTTAGTTTTGAAGGTACATGAAATCCACTCTGATTGAGTGGATTTTTTTATTGCATATTTTCAGCTGTAAAAAAATAAAACTCTGTTTGCTCCTTGGCAATACAGAGTTTTTTATTTTAAGAGTATATCATAGCTTGTATCAAGTGCATCACGGATAGCACGAAGCTGACTTGCTTTAATATGCTGGATGCCGCGCTCAATTTTAACAAGGCATTCTCTGGTCATATCTATGCCTTGAAGCTGCAGCATAATTACAAGCTGTGTCTGACCGATGCCTTTTTCTTTCCTGATCTGACGGATGTTTTCACCGATTTGTATTTCATCCTGCTTGATTTTTTGCTCTGCCAATAGAAATCACCTTCTTAAATTAGAACTGATTTTAGTCCGTTTTTTCAAAATTCTACTTGATTTTACTAAATTTTCGTGATAATATTGGACTAGAATGAGTCCTAGAAGTGTGTTATTTTTATATAAAATAAACTTGCAAAGTGCTCATATGTTTATTTATTATTTAAGGAGGTTATATTTATGAAGAGAAAAATCAAGAAGCATTTAATGTTCATTGTAGCAGTATGCCTTTTTGCTGTGTGCTTCATTTTTAATGCAGCTGCAGAAGAGTCAGGGAATTTCATGTATGACATTCTTGAAGACGGTACAGCTGAAATAACAGGTATCATTGAAGAGCAGGAAAGCATTGTTATTCCTGCTGAAGTTGATGGAATTCCTGTTAAATCAATAGGATATCGAGCTTTTTCTATTGGTTACAGGCTTACTGAAATAACTATTTCCGACGGCATTGAGAAAATAGGTGATGATGCCTTTTATTCGACGGAGATAACAGATATAATCTTACCTGATTCAGTTACATATATTGGTGACGGAGCTTTCAGTTCATGTCGTTATTTGAAAAATGTAAAGCTTTCAAATAATCTCAAATATATCGGTTCACGTGCTTTTGCTTCCACCGTTAGCCTGGAAACAATTATATTGCCTGATTCGCTGGAAGAAATAGGAAGCTTGGCTTTTGAAAGAAGCGCAATAAAAACAATCATTATTCCGTCCGGGGTGAAAACAATACCGGTTGAGTGTTTCAGAGAGTCAAGTCTCGAAGAAGTTACTGTTTCTGACGGTGTTGAAAAAATAGATGATATGGCTTTTTATGAGACGGAACTGACAGCTATAGCGTTGCCTGATTCAGTTACATATATCGGCAATCAGGCCTTTTTAAGGTGTATGTCTTTGAAAAGCGTCGAGCTTTCAAGTAACCTCGGATACATCGGTTCAGAGGTTTTTGCTTATTGCGTAAGTCTTAAAAAAATTACTTTACCTGATTCACTTGCAGAAATTGCGGTCAGTGCTTTTGCAAAAAGCTCAATCAAAGCAATCAATATTCCGTCCGGAGTGGAAATAATCCCGACTGATTGCTTTGAAGGATCCAATCTTAAAGAAATTACTATACCTGAAACGGTAAAAGAAATACAAAGCGGTGCCTTTTCCAATTGTATATACTTAAAGAAAGTAACTTTTTTAGGGGATATTGAGAAAATAGCTGACAGGACCTTTAACAACTGCCATACTTTAGAAGTGATAAACATACCTGACAGTGTGACTGCAATCGGGGAGAGCGCCTTTGAACAGTGCAACAAATTAAAGCTTTCAAAATTGCCGGCAAATCTTAAAACCGTCAGCAAGTATGCATTTAGAAATTGCTGGAGCTTAGCAGAAGAAATAATTTTTCCTGACAAAGTTGAAAAAATCGGAGCATATGCCTTTGAGGGTTGCCCCGTGCTTGAAAAAGTTGATTTAAATAATGTTACTACCGTAGGCTTATGCGCTTTTAAGGCTCATAATAAATACCTTCAGATTATTGCGGGAACTTCTTTGAAAAAAATTTACAAAGGTGCATTTGTTGCAGATGGAGGTGTTATTTATTTCTGTTACCGAGGCACAGAGGCTCAATGGAAAAAGATCGGAATCAATATATCCTTGGATAAGGTGCATTTTAATTATACTGATGATCATAATGTCGGACATGTTGTTGTCAAAGCTACTCTTGAAGAAAACGGACGTCACATAATCAAATGTGATAAATGTGATTTTGAGTATTTTGTGCAGAGTATTTACCGTCCCTTTGTTTTCACTTTGTTACAACCGGAGTATGTATATGACGGCACTGTTAAAAATCCCGAGGTTACAGTATTAGATTGGAGTTATGCTCCTTTGGAAAAGGGCAAGAATTACACTGTCAAGTATGAAAAAGGCAGAAAAGATACAGGCAGATATAATGTGAAAATCATTTTCAAGGGTGATTATAGCGGAGAAAAAACCCTTAAATTCACCATCGCTCCAAAAGCAACGAGCAAGCTTACTGCAGTTCAGTCTATATCTGCAATCAAACTCACCTGGAAAAAAGTTACAGGTGCTGACGGCTACAGAATTTATCAGTATAATACTAAAACAAAAAAGTGGGATACTGTAAAAACAATAACCTCAGGCTCAGCTGTAAGCTATAAGGTAAGCGGTCTTAAGTCAGGTACTGTTTATAAGTTCAAAATCAAGGCTTATAAAAAGGATGACGGTACAATCTGGGGTAAAGATAGCACTGTGTTAACAACTGCAACAAAGCCCGCAATACCCACTCTCAAGCTTACAAGTAAAAACGGCAAGGCTGTTGCAAACTGGACAAATGTCAGCGGTGAAAGCGGATATCAGCTTTATTATGCAACAAAGAAGGACGGAGAATTCAAGAAGGTCAAAAGCTACGGTGCTGATGTTGTCAAGGGTGCAAAGTCAGGTCTTACTGTAGGAAAAACCTATTATTTCAAGGTCAGAGCCTTCAAAAAGGTTGACGGCAAGGTAATTTACGGCTCCTGGAGCAACGTTAAGGCAGTTAAAATAATTAAATAATCATTGAGTGCCCGTATTTTCATACGGGCATTTCAGACTGTCGATAAAGTCACAAGAACATATATGAATTAAGAATAAGAAAAAATATAAAAGTAAATTATAAAAAAATAAAGCATAGAAAATCCGTCGAAACATTGAATTTCGACGGATTCTTTCATATATTTGCCCTTTTTTTGCCCTCTCGGAGTACCACTGTACGCCTTCGGAGCAAAGAAAAGGGCATCTTGTAACATTCTCTACAGTCTGCCAGCTTGTCGAAAATCTTTTTCGACAAGCTGTAATGCCCGTATTTTTATACGGGCATTTGCTTTTATGCTTATTTTAATATATACTGTTTATAGCTTATATCGGAAGGATGAAAATATAATATGTATTCAGAATTTTATAAAGCCGCCAAGGATATAATCGGTGACAGCACACCTTTAAAGGCAGACTGCGGACTTGTATGCGACAAAAACTGCTGCAAGGGTAACGGTGAAACGGGAATGCTCCTTTTTCCCGGGGAGGAAACAGCCTTTAAGGTGGTGGAGAAAAATGGCATCAGGCTTTGTGTGTGCAGCGGTGAGTGTGACAGAGAAAAAAGACCTCTGTCATGTATGATATTTCCTCTTTTTCCTTATATGTCGAGGTCGGGAAAAATCACTGCAGCCGTTGATGTGAGGGGGATGAGAATATGTCCCCTTGTGGATAACGAAGCTGATATCCGCTTTAACCGTAAATTCCGCTGCAAAATAAAAAGGCTGGGCAGATTTCTTGTTCAGGATAAGCAGTGCCGCAGATTTATCTGGGATATAAGCCGTGAAATTGATAAAATCAATATGTTTCTTAAGTAAGACGTGAACAAAGTTAACCCTAACTATTGCATTTTAACGCTTTAAAATGTATAATTAATTAAATAGATTATTATGCTTTTTGTCAGTCAATACTTTTTCTGACACTGAGCAAGGAAAAGGAGCTGAAGAAATGGATCCTATCAAGGTTGATTTCACAGGAAAAGACGGAGCAGGTAAGGGTGCAGGCAAGGCCGCATATCTCGCTCCAAAAAAGGCAGGGCTTAAGTTAATCATCAGTCTGATCGGTACTGTTATCGGTGCAGTTGTTGCTTATTACTTTATGCTTCCCCCTCTTAATTTTAAAAGCACAGACACTTATATGTATCTGGGCACTGTTGCCGCAATTTTTATCGGACTTATGATGGTAACCTCAGGCGCTTACATTAAGCCTGAATACACAGAGTATGTCAAGAGAAAATCAATTATTCCCGGTGCTTTCATTGCTCTTCTTGTTGCAGTTGTCGGTGTGGGTATGGTTATTTCATCTGTATTTTTCAGAGCAAAGACTTACAGCAAGATTATTGACGTAACAGAGAATGTCAGCTTTGAAGAAAATATCCAGGATGCTGATTTCTCAACTGTACCCGTTCTTGATAACGATGCGGCAAGCGTGCTTGCAAACCGTACTCTCGGTGATCTTGCAGCAATCGGCAAGGTTTCACAGTTTGAGGTTTCAACTCAGTTTACTCAGATTAACTACAAAAACAATCCTGTCAAGGTAACAACTCTTGCCTACGGTGACGTTTTCAAATGGCTTAAGAATACCTCAACAGGTCTTCCCGGCTATGTTGTTGTTAACATGGTAACTCAGAAGGCTGAGCTTGTTACTCTTCCCGAAGGTGAATATATCAGATATTCAACTAACGAGCATTTCGGCAAATATCTTACGAGACACGTCCGTTTTGCATATCCCACGTATATTTTTGATTCTCCCAGATTTGAAATTGACGAAAGCGGAAGACCCTTCTGGCTTTGCCCCGTTCTTGACAAGACTATCGGTCTTTTCGGCGGTACAGACGTAATGGGTGTTGTTATCGTTGATGCAATCACCGGTGAAATGAAGGAATACAGCGTTGAAGAGGTCAAGGCAAGCGAAGAGCTTCAGTGGATTGACGGAATTTATTCCGAATCACTCCTTGTTGAGCAGTTCAATTACTACGGTCAGTACCAGAAGGGCTTCATCAACTCTGTTATCGGTCAGGACGGCGTAAGAATGGCAACACTCGGCAACAATTTCCTTGCTCAGGGTGATGACGTTTATATGTACACAGGTGTTACCTCGGCAGGTAATGACCAGGCTATCATCGGCTTCGTTCTTATCAATATGAGAACAAAGGATGCTTCCTTCTATGATGTGTCAGGTGCAACTGAGAACTCAGCACAGATTTCAGCTCAGGGTGCTGTTCAGGACTATAACTATAAGGCAACCTTCCCCATTCTTCTCAACATCAGCGGTCAGCCCACATATTTCATGACTCTTAAGGACTCGGGTAATCTTGTTAAGCGTTATGCAATGGTAAATGTTCAGAATTATCAGGTTGTTGTAACAGGTGAAAAGATTTCTGAATGTACTGAGGCTTATGTCAACAGCCTTAAGCAGAACAACATCAACATCAACGTTGACATTGACAAGATTGAGGATGCCACACAGAACAGCGGTGAGGCAGAGGTTGAAAAGACAGAGCTTCTTAAAGCCAAGGGCGTTGTAACAGATATCAGAGCTGCCGTAATGGGCGGAGAAAGCGTTTATTACATTGAGCTTGACGGTAACGGTGTTTACTACTTTATCGAGGCTGCAGACGCTCCTATGGTGGTTATTATGAACGTTGGCGATACAGCAGAGATTTCCTATGAAAAGCAGGAATCAAAGCTTATTGCTGCCGAATCAGTTAAATAAAAGCTAAAGGTTGAGTTTGTTTTGTGAATACAAGCTCAACCTTTTATTATGAAAAATTAAATTTTTCGATATAGATATTAAAAGTATTGACATCTGTTTATCGGTTTGTTATCATTATTATACCTAAATAACTAAGGAGGTTCGAACAATGGATTCATTTTCACAGACTTTTTCAACTGTAATGACAACTATTGAGAATGTTATTGCAAGATTAATGGAGTTCTTCAACAACATTACAAAAATCCTCAAGGGTGAATAATTAAGAAAAATAAGACCTCTTCGGAGGTCTTATTTTTTTATTGACAATAGGGAATTTATATGTATAATTGAACGGAAAAGGCGGGTGAGAAAAAATGAAAAGAAATAAAAATGATATGCTGACGGGGAATCCCCTTAAAAGTATAATTCTTTTTGCGCTTCCCATAATGGCGTCGTCAATGCTTCAGTATAATTACAGTCTTGTTGATAATATTATCGTGGGAAGATACGTCAGCTCCGAGGCTCTTGCAGCCGTTGGCTCTGTGGGATCTATAAATTCATTCATCATCGGCACCGCCCTCGGACTCACAAGCGGCTTTTCAATTCCTGTTTCACATGCCTTTGGTGAAGGAAACAGAAAAAAGCTTTCTCATTATGCGGGTTCGAGCATATCTCTTGCTTTTCTTGTCGGTGTAGTTATTGTTATTGTGGCTCATATTCTTTCAACGCCGCTGCTCAGACTTATCGGAACACCGGATGAAATCATTGACCTGTCGGCATCTTATGTCAATATTCTTTATTACGGTGTGCCCGTTCAGATGCTTTCAAACAATTTTACTGCAATTTCAAGAGCGGTGGGAGAAAGCAAAAAGCCGCTTCAGTTTTTTACTGTCAGCGTTATTGTGAATTTTATTCTTGATATGCTGTTTGTCAAGGAGTTTCAATGGGGTGTTGAAGGAGCAGCGGTTGCAACGCTGATTTCTCATTGCACTGCTTGTGTCCTTAACGGCCTTTATGTTTTAAAATTCAATAAAACCGTGAACATAAAAAAAGGGGATCTGAAGCTTGAGAAGGCAACGGTATTAAGACAGATCGGACTTGGAATTCCCGTTTCACTGCAGTTTACTATGACCTCAATCGGCTCAATGTGTCTTCAGAGTGTTGTTAATTCCTTCGGTACGTCTGTCATTGCGGGATTTACCGCTGCAGGGCGCGTAGAGGGCCTTACGAACATTCCTATGTCAGGACTTGGCGTTGCCAATCAGACCTTTGTAGGACAGAATTACGGCGCTAAAAACTATAAAAGAATCAGAAAGAGTGTCAAGCAGATATTCTTCCTTGACCTTGGTGTGTCTGTGATGATGAGTATTATTCTTTGCAGCATCGGTGAGCCTGCGGTTTCACTGTTTCTCAAGGAGGAAAGCCCTGAGATTATGGCAGCAGCCCAAAGGTACATACTGGCGATTGCTCAATGTTACAGTCTTGTTGCCGTGCTTTTCGTGATGCGCAACACTTTGCAGGGTCTCGGCTTTACTTATGCAAATTCAATTGCAGGTGTGGGAGAATTTTTCGGAAGACTTTCAATAGCTTTCCTTTTCACTCCCATAATCGGCTTTTCGGCTGTCTGTTATGCCGGACCTGCCGCCTGGCTTCTTGCGGATATACCGCTGATTATAATTTATATTGTAAAAATGAAGCAGTTCAAGAAATTGGAAGAAGAGAGTGAACTGAAGCTTCAGACATAATGAAAAAACGGTTGGAAATCCAACCGTTTTTTTTTATTGCCTGTTTATACAGCGTATTTCTTCTGATAATCCTCATAAAGCTTCCAGTATCTGCTTTCCTTGTCCTTCTTGAGATGTCGGACATAGGAGTGAAGATCCATTTCGTCGTGTGCCATTTCAGTAACACATCCTGAAATGTTTGAACAGTGGTCAGCAACTCTTTCAAGGTTTGTGATGATATCCTTGAAGACAAAGCCCTGCTCGATTGTGCAGTCACCCTTCTGAAGACGTTTTGTGTGATTGCGCAGAAGAGCTTCCTTGAGGTCATCAACAATCTGCTCAAGAGCTTCAACTCTGAGTGCACCGTCGAAATCGTTTTCTCTGAATACCTTTTGTGAAACGGCGAGAATTTCAGTGATTGCAGCAGTGATGGTTTCAAGCTCCTGCTTTGCGGGACCTGAGAATACAATGCTCTTTTCTTTGATTTCCTCTGATGATTTGAGGATGCTTGCGGCGTGGTCGGAAATTCTTTCAAAGTCACTGATGACATGAAGCAGCTTTGAGGTTTCCATGCTGTCCTCAATGGTAAGAGAGTGAGATGAAAGCTTAACAAGATAGCTGCCCAGCTTGTCCTCATATTTATCGGTTTTCTTTTCACTGTCAATGATGAGATCTCGGGTTTCGTCGTCAAGGTCACCGAGAATTGTGTCAAGAGATTTAAGCAGGGCATTGACGGCAATGTCTGCCATGTTCTGAGTGACATCCTTACATCTTTCAACAGCAACTGTGGGAGTTGTGAAAAGACGTTCGTCAAGAACCTCGTATTTTTCTTTTTCGTCTGTATCCTTGATGCTGATTGTTGCAATCTTTTCAAGAACCTTGATCATGGGAGCCCACATAAGAACGCAGAACATCTTGTATGCGGTATTGACCACAGCAATGCTGAGCTCTGAAGCTGTGCCGTTGACAAAGTCGAATTTGAAAATAAAGTTTGCGGCATAGAAGAGAACAAGAGCGGCAATTGTGCCGAAGATGTTGAAATAAAGATGAACAAGGGTGGCTCTCTTTGCGTTTTTGTTGGCACCGATGGATGAAAGCACCGCAGTGATACAGGTACCGATAGCCATACCCATAACAATTGGGATGGCGGTGCCGAGAGTGACAGCACCTGTTGTTGAAAGAGCCTGAAGAATACCGACGGCAGCTGAAGAGGACTGAATGATTGCTGTGAGAACAGCACCTACAACAACACCGAGCACGGGATTTGAGAACAGAGTGAGGATATTGGTGAATTCAGGAACCTCTTTAAGACCTGCAACGGCGTCGGACATGGTTGACATACCGGTCATAAGAGTTGCAAAGCCCAGGAGAATCATTGCTGTATCCTTGCTTTTGTTCTTTTTGCTGAACATAAGAAGATAAATGCCGTAAAGGGCAAGAACGGGGACGAAGGAATCAGGCTTGAAAAGATTCATAATGCCGCCGCCTTCAATGGCTGTCAGAGAAAGAATCCAGCCGGTGATGGTTGTACCGACATTGGCGCCCATAATGATACCCACAGACTGATGGAGGGTCATAATACCCGAGTTGACAAAACCGACAACCATAACCGTTGTGGCAGAGGATGACTGAATGATTGCAGTAACAATCATTCCGAGCATAAAGCCCTTAAAGGGATTTTCTGTCATTTTGCCGAGGACGGACTTGAGCTGTCCGCCTGCTTTCTTTTCAAGAGCATCACCCATAAGCTTCATACCGAAAAGGAAGAGAGCGAGTCCGCCGACGAGAGACAAGGCGTCAAAAAATGTCATATTATTTCATCTCCGTATAAATATAGATTTTTAATGGCAATAAAAAAGCAACATATCACCATTATCTGCATAATAGCAAAAAAACAACGCTTATACAATAGTTTTGCCGAAAGTTTTTTATGAAATCACAGAGTAAAAAAGAGCAGAATATAACAAAAACAGCCCCTGAAGGCTGATAGGAAAAATAATCTGAAAAAATTTAAAAAAATTAGTAAAAAACTATTGACTAGAGACGTTTTTTGTGGTAAGATTACTGAGCGTTAAACGTGACAGACGTTTAAAAGCAAATAAGCTGGTGTAGCTCAGTTGGTAGAGCAGCTGATTTGTAATCAGCAGGTCGGGGGTTCGAGTCCGTCCACCAGCTCCAGTTTTTTTATAAGGGTAGGTTCCCGAGTGGCCAAAGGGAGCAGACTGTAAATCTGCCGTCAACGACTTCGATGGTTCGAATCCATCCCTGCCCACCATTTAGAGTGTTCATTACGGATTTAAGTGATGAACACTCTATTTTTTTGTGCTTCTTCATAGTATTCAGTTTATGTATCGAGCAGGATAAAACCTGCTCTTTTTTGTTATGCCGTGAAATATTCAACAGCCATACCTTGCCTCATATCCAATTTGAGGTTTTCTTCATCTGACGGAATTTCAATATTCCCTACAAAACGGTAATAGATAACAATTCTCTGAGTTTTGTTCTTACCCGTACCCTCTGTTTCATAAACCTCAATGCGGTCAACGAGCTCGTGAAGAAGCGGTGCCGTTATTGTTTCCATTCGTATAAAGCGTCTTATTGCCTCAACGAATGCAACTCTTTCGCTTTTCTTATCATTAAGCTCATCAAGCTCCTCGTGCAGCTTTTGAATTTTGGCTTTCAGCTCTTCTCTTTCAACGCCGTATTTCTGTGACATATGAAGGAACCATTCATCAGTTACCTTGCCGAGAGCGTTGTCCTCATAAAGCTTTTCATACAGAGTGTTTACCGTGTTTTGCCTTGAGGTGCATCTCTGAAGTTCAGAGTTAATACGCCTTTTTTCGTTTTGTACGATAGCTTCGGTTTTCATTGTAAGCACCTCAACAAGCTCATCCTCATTATGCTTCAGATAGCCTGCAAGCTTTTGCAGCTCCATTGTTACTATCTGTTCTATAGCTTCTGCCCTGACATAATGCCTGTGCTGACAGCTGCCACGATAGTCCTTTACATAATTAGAACAACTGAAATAGTGAATATTTTTGTTTCGGGTATTCACATGATACCACAGCTTATGTCCGCATTCGGCACAGATGAGAAAATCACAGAAGATGCTTTTGCTTCCGTTTTCAGCTAACGGCTCACGGCGTTTGCAATAGCCTATAAGCTTCTGTACCTCTTCATAGGTGTGACGGTCAATAATAGGCTCGTGAACATCCTTGAAAATTTTCCAATTTTCTTCGGGATTCATAAGCCTTTTCTTATTTTTGAAGCTCTTGGAATAGGTTTTGAAGTTTACAACATCACCGCAATATTCCTGACGGAGAAGAATCTGACGGATGGTAGAGCTTTTCCATTTATATGGGTTAGGCTGTACCTTCTTACCGCCTCTGCCTATGCCTCTTTCCTGCCAATAGGATGTGCAGTTTTTAATACCCTTGTCCTGAAGATGTCTTGCAATTTTATCCAATCCGTAGCCTTCAAGATAAAGCACGAAAATCTCTCTTACAACCTTGGCGGCTTCAGGCTCTACAATCCATCTTTTGGGATTCTGAGGGTCCTTCATATATCCGTATGGCGGCTGAGAAAGAGGCTCACCCATATTACCTCTGATTCTTTTTGCAGAACGCACCTTGTTTGAAATATCTCTTGCATACATCTCGTTCATAACATTTTTGAACGGGATTATTTCATTTTCACCGTCAGCGCTGTCAACCAAATCCGTAACAGCAATAAAGCGGATGTCGTGCTCGGGAAAATATGATTCTGTAAAAAGACCAACCTCAACATAGTTTCTGCCGAATCGTGACATATCCTTGACAATAATTGTTTTGACATATCCTGCTTCAACATCCTCCATCATTCTTTTGAAATCGGGACGGTTGAAGTTTGTACCTGTGTAACCGTCATCAACATAAAACCTTGTGTTATCAAAACCTTTTTCCTTTGCGAAACGTGCCAGCATCAGCTTCTGATTTTCTATTGAGTTGCTCTCACAATCCTTACCGTCATCACGGGAGAGACGGCAATAGAGAGCAGTAATACCTGAGCAATTTGACTGCATTAGTCCTCCTTTCCGGCAGTCACGCATACACATTCTGTGTTAATTGTATTTATATCTTCGGCAGTAGTCAAATGTGCGAAATCGCTACCTAAATATCTTTTTATTTTATCAATGAAAGTCATTGATTCTGTTTCACTGTGTTTAACAGAAACAAAATAACGGACACCGTTGATAACATATTCTTCGGTTTCCGGTTTTTCGATTTTACCCAATACACATTCGGCACGGGTACCATTCAGTACGGATAAGCTTCTGAGTTTCACATACTCCCAAAAGGAAATTATTTTACCTGACAAATACATTCCTCCTTATCTTTCATCCCGTGAATAACCACGGTTTCTGTTTTGTGTTTTATTTTTCTGTTGCTGTTCGATTTCAAGAATTTGCTCTATCTTGTTTTCAATATCAGGCTCGGATTTTTCGATTCTTTCGCAGGTGTTAATATCCTTACGAAGAATTTTCAGCCTTTCAGAATACAGGCTGATTTCATCCTTGATTTCTGCAATTTCTTTTTCGTCACCCTTACGAACAGCAGATTTTAATTTATTGCGGCAGATTCTACGGGCTTCTGTTACCTCTGCCATTTCGTTTATACATTCCTGCTTGAAAGCCTGTAGCTGTTCATCAGTTTCAATATCATAATGGCATAAAAGATTCTGTTGTTCAATAAGACGGTCAAGCTTAATGATTTCCCTTTGCAGATATTTTTCAATATAGTAGTTTTCTTTAGGTCGGCTTTTTACCGTCTGAATCACCGTAACGAAACGAACATAAACCTCTTTGTAGTTTCTTTCAAAGTCATAAAGATAATCTCTCCACTCATCCTGCGGCGGTAAATCAATTCGGTAATGTCTCCAATCAGCATAAAGCTTTTGGCCGATTCTTTCAAAAGAATATTCATCACCGAGATCACATAACCACACCGGTCTTTTGAATGAGGGGTGATTAATTGTTGTATGAGGTTTAGTGAAATCAAATCTATAACCAAGCTTTTGCATTTCATAAAGAAAACCTCTCTCACTGCCTGCACGAAGAATACACTCATCAATATCCTTTTTGAGTGTTGTGAATTTGTTATACTCACCGTCACGCTCTGCGATATACTGCGGATAGCTTTGATGCTTTGACGGTTTCGGATTTTCAATAACCGACAAGCCCTGCTCTCTGCAAAATCTGTCTGACACATTCCGCATTTTATTTAAGAATGTTTTGTTATCATTAAACTTTTTACCGTCAACAAATGAAACACTGTTCACAACAATATGGCAATGAAGATTATCAGTATTCTTATGAAGTGCAACGATAACTTCAAACTTGTCACCGAATAATTCTTCGGCAAGCTTGCAACCGATTTCAAAAACCTGTTCATTCGTACCCTCATTATCATCAAAGGATTGAATAATATGGTAACCGACATTACCTGAATTTTTATTAAACAAGTTTTTTGTTTCCTGCATCTGTGCTTTTGCAAACTCGGGAGTGCAGTTTATTCCTCTTACAAAAACCACTTCTTCGTTCTTCATACCGTCATTAAAAATTTTATCGGCAGTAGTTTTAGAAGGATTCATTGCATAATCAATCAGCTTTGAAAGTCCTGACTTCAACTTTTTGATTTTTGTAATCGCTATATTTTTCACCTCCCTGTATCAAAATTTTCGAGTAATTGCTTTTCACAATCACGAAGCTCTGCAATTGCATTTCTGATTTCTTTATCAGTAACAAAAGATTTTGAGTTCAATGATCTTGCTATCTGATTAAGATTGTTACCTATACGCCGTAGCTCCGGAACAACAGAACGGATTTCTTTGGGCGGAAATCTAATGCATTGATACATTATCAGGAGCCTGATAATCTCAGATACGCTCATACAGAATCTTTTTGTTAGACTTAAAAGCATTTCATTTTCTTCGTCATCGAGATAAAATGCGTATCGGTGTTGTCTTTTTCTCGGCAAATGTTTCACTCCTTTCTTCTGCTTCCGAGCGGATTTGTTGCAACAAATCCAATGCTCGCAAAGACAATACCACAGTTTTTAACGTTCCCACTGACGTTGCTTTTGAAGAAAATTTGCATACCGTGCAAGAGCCTTTTCAGTTATCTCTTCCATCTTTTTAGGAGGCATATCTTTCTTAAAATACTTCTTAAAAGTTTCAACAGGAATTTTTACATACTCCTTCTGATTGGCTTTTTGCTCCTGCATAATTTCAAAGATGACATCCATTGTGAGTTTCTTTTCTTCACTTAACTTATGCATACGCTGTGCCTGAGAGAGTGACGGAGTGCAATCTTCACTTTCAATAGTTTCAATCAAGTTGCACTGTTCCTCTTCAGTTAAATATGAAAGTTCAACTGCAGGTATAAAAGCAATTCTTTTTTCATCCACCATATTAAGAAGTGCAGGCTGTAAATTATTAAGACGGATATATCTCTGAATCTGCATTCGTGAGTCGGGCATTGTTTCTGCGAGCTTTTCATCACTGCGGAACTTCGTCCCAACTTGTGACGAAGTTAAATCAGTTCTTGCACCTTGCTTTTTAATTGCATCGTGTTTCATTTTATAAGCACGGGCTTTTTCACTCGGTAAGATTTTTTCTCGTGATAAATTGCAATCAACAAAATTTATTACTGCCTCTTCTTTTGAAAATTCTCTTACATAAACGGGAACGACATCAAGATTCAACTCTTTTGCAATCTGCCATCGTCTGTGACCGGAGATGATTTCGTAACCATTATCTGACTTATTAACAATAAGCGGTGTGATAATTCCGAACTCTTTAACGCTGTCACGAAGCTCATCATATTCACTTTCGTCAACACTCTGAAACGGATTGTTTTCAAAGGGATGCAGTAAATCGAGATTTAGATATTCAATTTTTTCATTTGACATAAATGTGTTTTTCCTTTCTTAAGATTTTAATTTTTGAGTTTTGAAAAGTTGTTTTTACATTTTGCTAAAGCATAATTTCACTTCCTTTGCTTAAAAAAATTATTTATCAAATTCTAAAACCTATTGACAAACATCTATGTGTTGCATATAATAATATATAGATAAACATCTATGGGTGGTGATTCGAGTGGACGAAAGAAAAACTGCATTGATTTTCAAAGCCTTTTGCGATGAAAACCGTATACGCATTTTGAAGATGCTCCGAAGCGGTGAAAAGTGTGCCTGTAAAATGCTAGAAGAACTCAATGTGACACAGCC
>JAZOWF010000083.1:0-70971 GCA_045659065.1 Acutalibacteraceae bacterium | reverse complement strand
TTCCTTTCACAAATTCTTATTTATCGAACAGATTATATCACACATAATATGAAATTACAATCAGGTGTGGGGGTCCTGCCTACATTTATTCACTCTTACTTCTTACTTATTATTACGAGCGAAGCGAGTAACAAGGTTCCGGGGGTCCATAGAAATCTTTGATTTCGTTATGGGTCGGGTTCTTATTTTATAGTGTTTTGCCCTTGTGGTATAAGGGGTTATAAAAATAAGCGTTGCAGTATCGGTATGGTGTGTACCTGCTGCAACGCTGTTTATTTGTTATTTACTTGATTATCAAAAAATTCTCTCTAATCTATCGTTAAATAGCTGAAGACAACATCATCCTGATATTGTATGTTACTTATTCAGCTTAAAAACTGCACATTCATAGGGCTGATATATTCCGCTTATGTCCCGCTGTCCGCAATTGGTTAATACCGCTTTACAGTCAAAATCAAGGCTTATTTCATTGCTGTTTTCAAAATTACAAACAACTATGTAGCACTCGTCATCTGTGTAACGTTTGTAAATATATACACCTTTTCTGTCCTCGGTAATATTTTTATATGTGCCGGTAATAAAAGCCTCATTTTCTTTTCTGAGATTGAGAAGTTTCTGATAATATTTATACACCGATTTATCCGACATGGAATCTGTTTTCACATTAATTTCCTTGTATCTGTTATATACGGGAAGCCAGGGCTTTCCGCCAAAGCCTGAATTTTCTGAACCGTCCCATGACATTGGTCGTCTTCCGGCGTCACGTGTTCCGAAATTCATATTACGGAATAACTCTTCTTCACTCTGATTCCTTGGATTCATTCTATAATAATTTACAGTTTCTATATCATCATAATCCTTGATATTTTCAGAATATGGGTTTGCTGTTCCTATTTCCTGACCTTGATATATAAACGGAATTCCTTTTTGAAGATACATCATCGTAGCCAGCATAGTAGCCGATTCATATCGTTTATCGGCATCGTTTGCAAATCTTGATATACTTCTTGGTTGGTCGTGATTTTCAAAGAAAAGTGTTGCTACAAGATCGTTTTTCTGCATAAAATTCTGCCATTTAATAAGCGGATTACGAACATCGTTAAGAGTGAATGGGACAGGGTCAAATCTTCCGTGCTCACCATAACCGACTACGATATGGTCAAACTGAAATACAGTTGAAAGCTCGTTTCGGTCAGCACCTGTCAGAAGCTTCATATTTTCTTCTTTTGCGCCCCAGCATTCCCCGACAGTAAAGATATGAGAAACCTTTTCTCTGCCAAAAAGCAAATTTATGTACTCGTGCAGTCTTGGCCCATTTCCATTTCGGTTTTCAATAAAATCCTTTGAAATCTGGTCTAACACATCACATCTGAAACCGTCAACACCAAGGTCTACCCAATAATCTACAACATCAATCATTTCTTGTCTTACTTTTGGGTTTTCCCAATTCAAATCCGGTTGTCCGATTGCATAGGAATGAAGATAATACTGATTTGTTGTTTCGTCATACTGCCATGCAGAGCCACCGAAACAGGCTTGCCAGTCATTTAATGGCTCATCAGCCCAATAATAGTAATTACGATATGGGTTGTCTTTGGATTTTCTTGCCTGCTTAAACCATTTATGTTCAGAGGATGTGTGGTTAGCAACAAAGTCCATTACAAGCTTCATATCCCGCTTATGAATTTCTGCTATCATTCTTTTCCAGTCATCCAGCGTACCAAACTCATCCATAATATCACGATAGTCAGATATATCGTAGCCATTATCTTCGTTTGGACTCTTATAGCAAGGAGAAAGCCATATAGTGTTTACTCCAAGATTTTTTATGTAATCAAGTTTTTCTGTTATACCGTTAATATCTCCTATACCGTCGCCATTTGAATCTTTAAAGCTTCGGGGATATATCTGATATACAACCATTTTTTGAAAGTTATTTTGTTTTTCTGTCATTTCATATCCTCCTGTTTCAAGTGTTATGCTAACTCAGTAATTATATCATTTATGGAACAAAAAAACAACGCTCATTATTTTCCGTTGCATTGAGATCCTGCATATAGGTAGGTACAATCTCATGTCCGCAGTTTTTGTGTTTGTAAGCACCCGCGCTGATTTCAGGCTCTTTAGTCCTTTTATAACTTCAAACGAGTAATTTTATCCGATTATTCCTGTTCAAGACATAACAGCAGCGCCTTCAAAAAATCCTTATCATTCTGTTCCGTTCTCTTTTTAGGGCCCTTTGTCCTGTTGCCTGCCTTACGTTCCTTTTTGCCGATAAAGCGGGTGAAGAGAAGGTTTTCTATATTGCTGTCAGTATAAATCAGTCCGTTCTGATTAAGAGCCTTTCCGCCTTTGCCGAGCACAAGAGCCGCGAGACCGTAATCCTGTGTGACAATTACATCACCTTTTTCGGTAATATTTGCAATACGGCAGTCAGCAGAATCCGCGCCTTTGTCAACAACAATTGTTTTTGCTCCGTCTCTTTCAATTGAATGAGTATTATCACAGACAATTATGCACTCGAGACTCTTCTCCTTTGCTGTATTGACGGCAATGTCTGTTACGGGACAGGCGTCCGCATCAATTATTATTTTCATACTAAGCACCACATTATAGTTATTTTTTCTGATATATTATATCATCACCGATGAATAATATCAATGATATGAGGGTAATACTTTGACTGTTTAAGGGTGTCACACCGCCATTTTTCACTAAAGGCAATTTACTCAGAATAAAGTCCTGTAAACCTCAGATATAATTCTTTTAGCCTGTTGATTTTAATTTTTTTTAATGATATAATTCTTTAAATATCGGAGGTGTTCATTATGAAAAAACTAATATCTTTTGTAATGGCAATTTTACTCGTCTGCAGTACAGCTATGCTTTTTGCTTATGCGGCTGATGACATCTCGGTTTCTGAGGTTGTAGAAATGCTTCAGAACATTGACACTCTTCAGCAGATGCAGGATAAAAGAAACACATATACTGCGGGAACTAAACATTACGACATCAATACCACAAGCAGCTCCATCATCAGTCAGCACACTGCTGCACGTGAGGGCTATGAAGCTTATGTGGCAGATATGTTTGAAAAAAGAGCTGCCGCCCAGCAGGCCTATGACTCGCTGAGTGAAGCCGAAAAAGCTCAGATTGATCCCGCTCTGGCAGCAAAGCTGAGCAATGAGCTGCCAACTGTTGTGCTGACAGGTGATTTCCCTGTCACACCCCGTGACGATGAATATAACTATGAGGCCGTTAAAGCAGGAACCGGCTTTGCTTATGAGGTCGGAAATTATATGATTTCCGGCAGCATCCCTCAGACCTTTGTCCTTGTTGACACATCTGACGGAGCAACCTCATGGTCACCCGACGGCAAATATACTTACGGGGAAAGCAATTATATTGTTGCATACTGCTGTGACAAGGAAACCGGACTTGAATACGGAACAGACTACAAGCGTATCAATCTGGAGGACAGTGATTACTTTGATGAAAACGAGGCAAAATACATCAGAGCCATTCTTGAGGTCTCCTACCCCTTTGTCACAATGGATGAAATGAAGGCCCTGCTCAAAGATGGCGGAATGGATCCCGCATTCGTTGACAGCCTTAACCGTGCCGATATAATTTCTGCCGTTCAGATGGCTGTTTGGTCACACGCAAACATCAACGATGCTGCCGCTGACGGAATTTCTTATTTTGCTTCCATCGATATTCCGAAAAACAGAAACATTTACTTCAATCCCCTTCACGATTATACCAATGAAATCTGGGAATGGCTTCCCGGAAAGAAGCAGAGAAGCTTTGACGCCAGAGCTCAGTACCGCGTCAACACCCTTGCGGAATATCTGTGCAATCTTGAGCCCGTTGAAGCAACTCCCGACCAGATTGTAATCTCTGAGCTTGAGGTTGTTAAAACCGAGCTTATCAGTGAAGAGGACGGCTTATACCACGTAACAATGTATCTGGCTCTCAACGGCGGCGGAAATGAAAAGGATGATCTCAGAATCCACGCCACAAGCTACTCAGAGGGCTCAGACGGAAGCATTACAGTCACAGAAAAATCTGACTGTGCAGCCGAGCTGAATGAGGGTGTATATACAATTACAACCCATGCAAAAGACGGTGACAAAATTGAAATCACCGTTGAGGGTACCCAGATGCTTTCAAAGGGCGCTTATTTCTATGACCCCGAGGGAGGCAGAGATTCTTCACAGTCTCTTGTCAGTGTTTCTGAGGGTGAAACCGATGTCAGCACAACAAGAAACTTCATTTTTGTTGCCGAGCTTGCAAGTATTCCCGTTCAGGACATTGAAACAAAGGAAACTGAGATTACACTGACAGAAGGTGAATCCATCCAGCTTGCCGTAACCGTCAAGCCCGAAAACGCAACAAACAAGGAGCTTATTTTCTCTTCAAGCGATGAGTCAGTTGTGACAGTTGATAAAAAAGGAAATATTGTTGCAACAGGCAAGGGAACTGCAACCATCACCATCATCTCTTCAGATAAGCCCTCTGTGAAAAAAGAGATAACCGTAACCGTCAAGGCTGAACAGGCTGAAGCGGTCACAAAGCATTACATTGTTTTCGGCAAAACGGAAAAAATCGGTTGGTACAGTGTTTCCCTTGACGGCGGAGAAACTTACCAGGTTGTTTTCGGAAACTCAAACCTTGAGGTTGCCGAAGGAACCGAAATGATAATCAAGGCAAATGACATTCTCGGAGATCCCTTCACCTTCTATATAAACGGCAGGTCAGTGACACCTGATGAAAACGGCTGTATAAGAGTCACCGTTGACGGCTATATGCTCATCGGTGCACTGGGTATTCCCGAGGTCGACATCCCCGACGCCGAGGAGTCACTCACCCTCTTTGAAAAAATCATCAAGGCCATCAAGGATTTCTTTGCCCGTATTGCAGAATGGTTCAGATAATAAATTTATAAAAAACCGCCTTTGATACAATGTGTCAGGGGCGGTAATTTTTATTGCAAGAATATTTTCCGAAGAATCAGAGCCTGTTCATTTTTTTAGCATATTCTGTCCGCCAAAGCTTCAGAAAAATGAAAACAGAACGGATTCGAATCATTTCCGCTCATTATGACGGTTTTATATAGCTTCCTGAAATTTTTCTTTGAAAATAAAGAATTTCTTCCATCTGTTTTTTGACAGAAGATTTTTATTGTGCTAGAATTTTTATGATATTTAAAAACGTTTACGAAAGGAGTATTCCTGTGGCACATAATATTGATTCAGCATCCGCTAAAAAAATAATCAACGGCTTCAACGTCTTATTATCCAACATTGATGCTGTTTGTGACTATGACGCCAATGCAGCTTCTGAGATAACCGCTTTAAGCGAGGAGCTGATGGAGAGTGAAATCATAAAAGCTCTTGAAGGGGTTTCCGTTGATGAGCTTAACCGCAACAAAAACGGCTTTCGTGTCAAAACTCTCCGTGACAACGGCTACACAAGTGTTGCCGACATTGAAAAAGCCTCTCTTTCTGACCTTTCTCAGCTCAGCGGCATCAGTCCCGAGGCAGCCTGTGAAATCAAAAAGGCTTCTTCAAAAATTGCAGGCATTTCCGCTCAGAGCATACACCTCAGACTCAGCAGTGACAACAGAACACCCGAGTCTTCAGCTCTTATCCTGGCAGTTTCAAAATTTCTGAAGCTTGCCTCAGTGATTAAGCTTTGCCGTCAGCTTTCTGAATATAAGCCTGAAATCACTGCAGCAATAAAGGAGCTCTCCCCTGCCACGTCGGGTCTTAAATGGTTCTTCACCTCTGAAAAAAGGAAAAACCGCTCTAATGAGGCTTATGAATATCTTTATGAGCTTGCTACGGGTGAATTCTTTGCCGCTGCCAAAAGCTGCATCGGGCAGTTTATGAGTGTTACGGAGGAAACCGAAGCTGATGCCTGGCGCCACTTCATCTCAGACTCCGTACCCTTTTTCAATGTGCTTGAGGAAATTTCTCCCCATCTTATGCAGACAGAGCCTACGGTTTACGGTCTGCCCGAGGAGCTTGCCGAGGCAATTCAGAATGTACCCATTCTTACCGAGGGTCTCAAATGCACTCTCAGACGTTATCAGGAGTGGGGTGTGAAATATGCTCTTCATCAGAAAAATGTACTTCTCGGTGATGAAATGGGACTTGGAAAAACCGTTCAGGCAATTGCGGTAATGGTATCACTGAGAAACACGGGTGCAACTCACTTTGCCGTTGTCTGTCCCGCAAGCGTTATCACAAACTGGTGCAGAGAAATAGAAAAAATGAGTGATCTGACAGTTATCCGCGTGCACGGAGCAGATAAGGACAGTGCCCTTGAAAACTGGAAGGAGAACGGCGGAGTAGCCGTCACAACCTATGAAACCACCGAGCACTTTGAGCTTGATGATACCTTCCGCTTTTCCGCTCTTGTGGTCGATGAAGCTCATTACATAAAAAATGAAGGCGCGCTAAGAAGCAAAAATGTGAGAAAGCTTTGCGGTCACGCTGACAGAATTCTTTTTATGACAGGCACCGCCCTTGAAAACAAGGTTTCCGAAATGGTATCTCTTATCAAGGTTTTGAATCCCTTTGTTGCACGAAGCGTCAGAGGGATGGAGTTTCTTTCATCGGCTCCCGAATTCAGAGAGCTTATTGCCCCCGTTTATTACCGCAGACGCAGAGAGGATGTACTCACCGAGCTTCCCGATCTGATCGAAAGCATTGACTGGTGCTCCTTGGGAGCCGTTGAGGAAAGAGCATACCGAGATGCAGTTATATCGGGAAATTTTGCAAGAGCAAGAAGAGTTTCATGGAATGTGGACGATCTGAGACATTCCTCAAAGGCAAACCGACTGCTTGAAATTGTTCAGGACGCCCGTGAGGACGGCAGAAAGGTTATTGTTTTCTCCTTCTTCCTTGACACAATTGAAAAGGTTGCTTCATTGTTTGAGGATTGCTGTCTTGAGCCGATAAACGGCTCTGTTGCCCCAGCAAAGCGGCAGCAGATAATCGACGAATTTGACAATGCGCCTGCAGGCACGGTGCTTCCCCTTCAGATTCTGTCGGGCGGTACGGGGCTTAACATTCAGAGCGCAAGTGTGGTTGTTCTTTGTGAGCCTCAGTTCAAGCCTTCAATTGAAAACCAGGCAATTTCCCGTGCCTACCGTATGGGACAGACACGAAACGTTCTTGTTCACCGCCTTTTATGTGACGAAACCGTGGACGAAAAAATCACCGAGCTTCTCAGAAGCAAGCAGGAAATCTTTGATGCCTTTGCCGATGAGTCTGCCGTGGGAAGCGAAAGCCTTGAAATTGACGAAAGAACCTTCGGCAGCATAATGGAGGAAGAAAAGCTTCGTCTTTCGGAAAAATCCTCGGCAACGGAAAGCGACAAATTCCGTCAGCAAATCTGACAATTTTTATATCCTTCTGTGAAAAAATCCCTTTTTAATAGGGATTTTTTCTTTTACGCAAAATTTATATTGTCAAAATAATATTTTCAATGTATAATATTTCCAAGGAGAAAATTAAACACAGAAAAGAGGAAAAAAATATGATAAGCGCTGAATTAATCAAAGAAATACTTGCAGTATTTCTTGCAATCATCTCTTTCTTTTTCAACACCTTCGGCTTTAAAAGCGGAACAACCACACCGCCCGATGAAAATTATCCATTGGGTCAGCCTCTTCAGGTGGCGGAAAGCAATCTCGTCTGGGATGAAAAGCAAATCTTCCCCTCCTTCTCAGCACCCGAAAAGGAGCTTGTTGCTTTTCCCGTAAATATTCTTCCCGAAAGAGAAATGACCGCCATTGCCTGCCTTCAGGGCTTTGCAAATGCAGTTGAAACAAGGGCGGTTATCCTTGATGACGATGTTTCAAAATGGCTCAGAGATTACGGCTACAGCTATACAGAGGTTACATCAGAAAATATTTTTGAGCAAATTAATGCTCTTTGCAAGGATTCCGTTTCGGGCGTTGTGCTTTATTCCGACGAGCTCAGCAGCCATTATGTCAACCTTGCAAGCTCAATCGGAAATCTCATCAACGCCATCCCTCTGACAGCAGAAGCTTATGATAAATGGACTCAGGCAGGCATTGAGCTTCCCGTTGTGAAGGATATCAGAGGCTTACGGTATTCAAAGGCTTTTGATATTTATAAATATTTCTTCGATAATTATTGGAATGACTGCAACAAAAAGATTCTTGTTGTGCAGCGTCCTGACCTTCCCGTTCAGATGCGTGACCTTGCATCAGCCATAGGCGGTGCAGTTGTTTATCTTTCCTGCTCGGGCAGTACAGAGACCTGGCTTTTCAAAAAATATCTTAACTCAATGACTCCCGGTGAATCAATTCTCACAGGCTGGTATGCAGGTCAGGAGAGAGAGCTTATGACCGTTGCCGCACAGTGCGGACTTTCATGCGTGCCCTCAGACTTTTTCAGCAACCCCACCGTTTTTGCTCAGAATTATGAAATTAAGGTGTCTGCTGTTCCCGACAGAGCAGAGCTTGAAAACAAGATATATATCGCCTATTATCTCAGTGACGGTGATAATATCCAATATGATATGCACGCAATGAGAGGCTATTGGGACAGCAACAGCACTCATCAGGGTAAGGTGGCTGTCAACTGGACAATCAGCCCCGCTCTTGCAGACATCGCTCCGGGAATGATGAATTATTATTATTCAAATGCCACGGATTCAGAATGCTTTGTCAGCGGTCCTTCGGGCATGGGTTACACAATGCCAATAAACACCTACGGCAAAAACAAGGGCAATCAGTTCCGCTCCGATGAGGACTTTGAGGCTTATGTTGAAATGACAAATAATTATCTGCAGAAATCAGGTCTCAGAGTTGTCACAATTTGGGACAATCTTTCAAAAACCCATAGAAGCATTTACACTGATAAGGGTACATACATTTACGGTCTGACAGTCCACAATTTCACAAACAGCTCCCTTAAAAAGAAATACACAGGTGTAACCAACGATATGCTTATTATGCAGATGACTCCAGGTTATTTTGCTCAGAATGCTGAAGGCAATCTGCCTCTTACAGAGCTCAGCGGACACATCAAAGATGCTGTTGATTATCTCAAATATAACGGAAGCTTCCCCGTTTTTGTTGCAACTCAGGTAAGTGTATGGGCCTTCAATAACATTGATGAGGTTGTCAGACTTGAAAAGACACTTTCAGATTATTATGCAGACATCTACGGAAAAGATGTTGTTGAATTTGTCAGAGCAGACCATTTCTATAACCTCTATTATGAAGCACACAAGCTTCCTCAGGATATAACCCTCAAGTCAGAGCTTACTGCAACAGCAACAAGCGGCAGTGCTTCGGCTATGCTTACAACAGACGGCACCTGCTTTGGTGAAAGCATCTGGACAGCTGATGACAAGGGTGCTCAGAGCATCACTTATTCCCTGGGCGCAACCTACAGCTTAAAGGAAATCTCCCTTTATCACGCCGAAACCAACGGTCTTGACAAATCTCTCAACACAAGAGCCTTAAAGGTTGAAATCAGCACCGACGGAAGCTCCTGGACAACTGTCAGTGAGGTTTCAGGCAACACAGACTCCTGGAACAACCTTAAATTCAAGGAAACCAAGGGAGCCTTCCTGAAAATTACTGTCACCGACCCCGGCAGTGACGGCTTTGCAAGAATTGCCGATGTTGATCTTTTCGGTACGCTGGTGAAATAATAGCTTAACACAACAAAAAACACGGTTGAAATTCAACCGTGTTTTTTTATTTATTCTGTCAGCTTCAATGGCTCTTATTCAGCCTTGAAGAATTCGTAGCAGGCTCTGTATGTGCTGTAAACGTCAGCCTTTGCAACGATTTCCCAGGGTGCGTGCATTGAAAGCACGGGAACACCGAGGTCAACAACATCTACGCCGAGGTTTGCAATGTATTTTGCAACAGTTCCTCCGCCGCCTTCGTCAACCTTACCGAGCTCACCGATCTGCCAGGAAACATTTGCAGCATCAAGAATTCTGCGGATTTTGCCCATAAATTCTGCGCTTGCGTCTGATGTGCCTGATTTACCTCTTGCACCTGTGTATTTTGTGATAACTGCGCCGCAGTTAAGGTTGCAGCAGTTGTATTTGTCGTGCACTGAGGGGAAGGTGGGATCGAAGCCTGCGTTAACGTCAGCTGAAAGGCACTCTGACTTATTGAGCACATCTCTTCCGTCTTCGCCGTCAAGCTTTGCAAGATCCTGAACAAAATATTTGAGGTAGGAAGCGTTAAGACCTGTGTTACCGTCTGAGCCGATTTCTTCCTTGTCAGCAAGAACTGTTACAATTGTACGTTCGGGAACGTCAATATCGAAGGCAGCCTCAGCTGCGGGATATGCGCAGACTCTGTCGTCGTGACCGTAAGCACCGATAAGGCTTCTGTCAAAGCCCACATCTGCAACGGGGAATGCGGGAACAAGCTCAAGCTCTGCGGAAATGAAATCCTTTTCAATAATGTCGTACTTTTCGTTAAGAAGACGAAGGATGTTAAGCTTGACAAGCTCACTGCCTGAGTCAGCTCTGAAGGGTCTTGAGCCGATAAGAATGTTCAGGTCCTCACCCTTGATGCCCTCACCGAGAGGTCTCTTCTCCTGCTCCTTGTCAAGATGGGGAAGAAGGTCTGTGATAACGAACTTGGGCTCGTCATCCTTTTCACCGATATTTACCTTGACAGTTGTTCCGTCACCTCTGACAAGCACACCATGAAGAGCAAGAGGGATTGCAACCCACTGATACTTCTTGATTCCGCCATAATAATGAGTCTTGAAATAAGCAAGATCACTGTCCTCATAAAGAGGTGTGGGCTTAAGGTCGAGACGGGGTGAGTCAATGTGAGCGGCAACAATCTTAACGCCGTTTTTGGCACCCTGCTTACCCATAACAGCAAGAATGACTGCCTTGCCTCTGTTATTAAGGTAAACCTTGTCGCCTGCCTTGTACTGAGCATTTTTGTCAAAGGGTACAAAGCCGAGCTTTTCAGCCTTTTCGATCACAAGCTCTGTGCATTCTCTTTCTGTTTTTCCGTTTCTGAGGAAATCCATATAGCCAACGCAGAAATCATCTGCCTTCTTCACTTCCTCGTCACACTTTGCAACAGAAAAATGGTCTTTTTTGAGCATAAGCTTCTCACTGAGGAGCTCTGCCTGAGTTTTTTCTTTTTCCATATTATTCTTCCTTTCTGTAAAATCCTTGTCAAAGGACAATTATTATACACCTTAATTAAATTCGACAGAAACAGCACCCGACCTCATTTATACTTACTCAGGACGGCGGCAACGCCTCTGTCATTACTCTATTATAACAGCTCTGACAGCTGTTTGTAAAGGTCATAAGGGGGGTAGTTTTTAATTATTATGTCAGCCTGAGATAAATAATATTCATCCTCACGCTGTGCAGACATACGTCTGAGCGCATCTTCCCTGCTGATTGTGTCTCTTGCAAGAATTCTTTCAAGCCTTATATCCTCGGGGGCGGTGACAACAATCATTTTACTGCAAAGACTTCTGCATTCAGACTCAAACAGGGCGGCTGCATCAAAAAGCACCTTTTCATATCCCTGCTGCTGAGCTTTTTTTATTTCTCTGACCGCTTCATCATAAATTGCGGGATGAGTTATGTTGTTGAGTTTTTCCGTGTTTTCCTTTGAAGCAAAGGCTTTGACTGCAAGAGCCCGTCTGTCAAGAGAGCCATCCTCAAGAAGAATATCCTCACCGAAGAAATCGGCAAGGGCTCTGAGAGCAGGTCTTTCCTTTTCGGTGATAACTCTTGCAAGTAAATCTCCGTCAATGAGATAATATCCCTTTTCCTTCAGTAGAGCGGCAACGGTGCTTTTTCCGGCTCCGGTTTTTCCTGTCAATCCGTAAACTGTCATATCACACCTCGATAATGTTAAAGGCTGCGGCACGGACAAGTCTGTTGAAAACTGCAAGACCGACTCCGTCTTCATCGGGGAATCTTGCATAAACCTTTTGTGCTCCCAGGGTGTCGACTTTTCTCAGGGCATCAAAAATGTTTTTCGCCTGACTGAGAGAATCATTTTTTTTGCCGTAGGTCACACAGCCGACAGTAAGCTCCTTTTCTTCGCCTTCAAAACAAAGGGCAAAGGTTTTTTCATCGGCGTTTTCTTCAACAAAGCTTTTGTAAGCCTCAAAATCACCTTTAACAAGAATAACCTTTGCTTCGGGTGAGTAATGCTTATACTTTGTTCCCGGTGAAACCGGAGACACACCCTCAGCAAGCTTGTGGTAAACAGCGTCGTCGATTTCAACCTCACCCACAACCTGAGCAATCATTTCGGGAGTGACGGCGCCGGGTCTGAGAATACGGGGCACATCAAAACAGAAGGAAATTACCGTTGACTCCACACCGAAATCACATTCTCCCCCGTCAACAACGGCATCAATTTTGCCCATAAGGTCTCCGATAACATGCTGAGCGCTTGTCGGACTGGGCTTTCCCGAAGAGTTTGCCGACGGTGCGGCAAGAGGCACGCCTGCCTTTTCAATGATTGAAAGAGCAATTTTATGGTCGGGCATTCTGACTGCAACGGTGTTCAGATTTCCGCTGACGGCATCAGGAATTTTTTCACTCTTGGGAAGAATAATTGTCAGCGGTCCGGGCCAATACTTTTCACTGAGAGCACGGGCACTTTCAGGAATATCCGTGACCAGCTCATCCCACTCATCAAAGGCGCTTATGTGAACAATCAGCGGATTATCAGAAGGTCTGCCCTTTGCAGTATATATTTTTTCTGCAACGCTTTTGTCAAAGGCGTTACCCGCAAGACCGTAAACTGTTTCTGTGGGAATGGCAACAATGCCTCCTTCACGAAGGATTTTTGCCGACTCCAGAGCACTCAGCTCAGGCTCCTGCAGAGCGTTAAAAATCTTTGTTTCCATTTTATGTGTTCATCTCCTGTGCTGATTCGGCGGCAGCTTTTCTGAGAATATCCGTCACCTCATCGAGATCTCCGTCAAGAATATTTTTGAGATTATATACAGTATAGTTGACTCGGTGGTCAGTGAATCTGTTCTGATGATAATTATAGGTTCGGACTCTTTCACTTCTGTCACCTGAGCCCACCTGGTTTTTTCTGTCAGAATCAATGTCGGTTTTCTGCTTTTCCTTTTCTGCCTGAAGAATACGGGAACGCAGAACCTTCATTGCCTTGTCCTTGTTTTTATGCTGGCTTCTTTCGTCCTGACACTCAACAACCGTACCCGTGGGAATGTGTGTAATGCGGATTGCGGATTCGGTTTTGTTGACATGCTGACCTCCTGCACCGCTTGCACGGTAAGTGTCAATCATCAGATCGGCGGGATTGATTTCAATATCAATCTCCTGAGCCTCGGGAAGCACGGCAACGGTAACTGCAGAGGTCTGCTTTCTGCCCGAGGATTCAGTTTCGGGAACACGCTGAACTCTGTGAGTACCGCTTTCAAAACGGAATTTTCCGAAGGCACCCTTTCCGCTGACAAGAAAAACAATTTCCTTGAAGCCGCCAAGCTCCGTTTCGTTGCAAGAGAGGATTTCTGTTGAAAAGCCTTTTTTCTGTGAAAACATTGAATACATTCTGAAAAGGTCATAGGCAAAAAGGGCAGCCTCCTCCCCACCCGTACCGCTTCTGATTTCAACGATAACGTTTCTTTTATCGTCGGGATGCTCGGGAATAAAAAGAAGGGAAAGCTCCTTTTCTGCTTTTTCCTTTTCTCTCACAGCGGACTCGTAATCAGCCTGAGCCATTTCTAAAAGCTCCGCGTCCTCGTCCCTTGCCTGCCTGAGAAATTCAGCAGACTGCTTTTCGGTTTCCAGGCAGGACTCATACTGATCAATCTTTTCCTTCAAAGGAAGAAGAGAATAGTATTCCTCAGATATTCTGTTGTATTTCTCTTTATCCTCGAAGCTGTTTTCAAGAGAAAAGAATTCCTGTATTTCTTTGATACGGGATTTTACTGAGTCGATTTGTCTGTGCATAGTAACCTCTTATAAAGCAGTTAATTTTTTTTGATTTCAACTGAGTCACGGATTATTTTTTTGATATTCTTTTCCGCCTTGACTCTGGGTACCATTACCACATGTCCGCATTTTCTGCATTCCAGCTTAAAATCCATTCCCGTTCTGGTAACGTTGAATTCATTATTTCCGCAGGGATGATTTTTCTTCATCACAAGCACATCTCCAAGCTGTATATCCATGGGACACCTCCATAAATTGATTCTTTACAGAATATTATACCATATTTATAACAACAATATCAATGATTAATAAAGATAAAATTTCGAGCATATATTAACAATAATAAAAACAATAAAAATGAAAGGGTTTTTAAAATGAAAAAGTACTATCCTGAAAACTGTCTGATTCACACTCAAGAAAACAAAAATGTTCTCCTTTCCGTTGCCGGCATCAAGGACGCCTGCTACACCTCAAGAACAATAGAGGCAAGAGCAACCGTTTGTGACAAGGATCACAACCTTCACGTTGACCTGGGAGTTATGAAGGGAATCATACCCCGCGATGAAGGTGCAATCGGAATTGACGACGGAAGCACAAGAGATATTGCAATCATTTCAAGAGTAAACAAGCCTGTGCTTTGCAAAATAACAGGCTTTGCAACAAACGAAAAGGGTGAAACCTACGCTCTGCTTTCACGAAAGGCTGTTCAGCAGGAATATATGCGTGACTATATCTCCACCCTCACCCCCGGCTGTATAATTGATGCCGTGGTCACCCATATGGAGCCCTTCGGAGTTTTTGCCGATATCGGTGCAGGCATCTGCGCTCTGATGCCAATTGACAGCATTTCTGTTTCACGAATACCTCATCCGTCTGCAAGATTTTCAGCCGGAGACAAAATCAAAGCCGTTGTCAAATCCGTTGATGAAAACGGAAGAATAACCCTCAGCTATAAGGAGCTTCTGGGCACCTGGGAGGAAAATGCCGCAGCCTTTAAGGCGGGTGAAACCGTTCCCGGCATTGTCAGAAGTGTGGAGCGATACGGTATTTTTGTTGAGCTTAAGCCCAATCTTGCAGGTCTTGCCGAATATGTGCCCGGAGTAATGCCCGGTCAGCACGCAAGCGTATATATAAAAAATCTCATTCCCGAAAGAATGAAAATCAAGCTTATCATTGTTGACTCCTTTGAGGCAGAATATCCCAAGGAAAATGTAACCTATTACACCGACGGGGACTTTATTGACCGATGGGTATATTCTCCCGAATGCAGTGAAAAAAGAATTGAAACAGTTTTTTCTGACTTTGAGTTGACTCAGAATGTTATTTAATATAAAATAATACAGGAGAAAAAATCAGGAGGTTAAAGATATGAAGATTAAAAATTTTATGAAGGACAGAAATAAAAGCATCCGCTTTGCCGCAACAAAAGCTCTTGTAAAGGCGGCAACCGCTGCGGGAGATATGATCTGCTCCCCGCCGGATCTGTCAAAAGCCAAAAAGGTTCTTTTTGTTCAGCCTCACCCCGATGACAATCAGATCGGCGCAGGCGGAACAATTGCCTGGCTTCGCTCTCTTGGTGTTGAGTGCTATGAGCTGACTGTTACCGATGACAGATATGCCGTGCCTGAATATATCGGCAAGGAAAACGAGGTGCAGACCCTCAGACAAAAGGAGGCCCTTTCAGCACAGCAGTTCCTCGGAATGAAAAATGCAGGCTTTCTTGGCTTTGCGGACAAAACCGATGCTTCCGAAAGAGAAATCTCTCTTAAAATTGTTGAGGTCATCAGAAAAATTCAACCCGATTATGTTATCACCGCTGATCCCGCTCTTGCAAATGAATGCCACTCCGATCACATAAAGGTCGGCAACGCTGTCAAGTATGCCGCAATGGATGCTCTTTGTAATTTCTATCCCGAATTCAAGGACGGTCAGCTTCGTGACGATGTCTGGAGGGTCAAGGGCGTAGGCTTCTACTATACCGACTGCCCCAACACTCTTGTTGACATCACTGAATTTGAGCAGACAAAAATGCAGGCAATCAAATGCCATGAATCACAGTGTGAGCCTGCTCTTCTTGCGGCAATTATGCTTCAGCAACAGATTTTTGCCGAAGGTACCGAGTTCAAGGCTGCTGAGCCCCTCAGACTCCTCAGCGACCTTCAGATGCATTGCTTCAATCTGCCCGTAGGCTAAAACTCAAAATTGAAAAGCGGTTGAAACCCCCAATGGTTTTCAACCGCTTTTTTGTTATTGTCAGATGTTGCTGATTGTACGCTTATAAATTCTTCTGAAAAGAATCAGTGAAATTGCCAGAGACATTACCTCGGCAATGGGAAAAGCGATCCACACATTGTTAAGCACACCTGTTTTTGAAAGAAGGTATGCGGCAGGCAGAAGAACAACAATCTGTCTTGCAAAGGAAACAATCATTGAATAATGGCTTTTTCCGAGAGCCTGGAAGGATGCACCGAGATTGATTGAAATACCAGCAAAGATGAAATGAGTACAGATAATTCTCAGTGCGGCAACACCCATTTCCATCATACCCTCACTTGCATCAAAGAGTCTGAGCATCTGCTCAGGCAGAAGGAGCATCAGAAGCATACCGAAAACCATAATGCCGACTGCAAGCATACAGCTGAAGCGCAGGGTTGCTGTTATTCTTTCCCTTTTCCTTGCTCCGTAATTGAAAGCGATTATGGGAATGACACCGTTGTTCAGACCGAAAATCGGCATAAAAATGAAGGACTGCAGCTTGAAATAAATGCCGAAAACCGCTGCCGCAGTTGAAGAGAAGGAAAGAAGAATCTTGTTAAGACAGAAGGTCATAACAGAACCGATTGCCATCATAATGATTGAGGGCACAGCTATTTTATAAATATCTCCGATGAGTCTGAAATCAGGCTTCATATCTCTGAGAGTGAAACGGACTTCCTTGTTTGCCTTTTTGTTAAGAACAAATCCCACGGCAAAGGCAAGAATCTGACCGATAACGGTTGCAATGGCAGCGCCCTTTGCCTCAAGTCTGGGGAAGGGTCCGATGCCAAGAATAAGCAGAGGGTCAAGGATAATATTTGTGATTGCACCCACAAGCTGAGTTGCCATTGAAAGAGTTGTCTTGCCCACGGACTGAAGGAGTCTTTCCATCATAACCTGTCCGAAAACACCCACAGAAACAACACAGATAATTGAAAGATAATCCACACCGTACTGATAAATGGGAGATTCTGTGCCGACCTGAGAGGCAAAGAAAAATCTGACGCCGAAAAGCCCGAAGATAACAAAAAGCACCGAGCTTGCAAGAGCAAGCAGAACACCCTGAGATGCAATTTTGTCCGCCTTTTTGAAATCCTTTTCACCAAGGCTTCTTGAAAGCAGAGCATTGATACCGACGCCTGTACCTGTTGCAACACCGATCATAAGATTCTGGGCGGGGAAGGCAAGGGAAACCGCCGTCAGCGCATCCTCACACACCTTTGAAACGAAAATACTGTCAACAACATTGTAAAGTGCCTGAGCCAGCATCGACACCATCATAGGCAATGCCATTGAAATAACCAGCTTTTTTACGGGCATAACGCCCATTTTATTTTCCTTTTGCAATTTTTTAACCTCCAAGAGAAATAATGAATTTTACCAAACAACATTCTATCACACTCGTACCCTCTTGTCTACTTTAAAATTAAAATATTTCAAAAGTTTATTTGAGCTAACGGTAATTAAATTCCCCGATTGAAAACAGGCAGAGAGTATGCTATACTACCCTAAAGGGCTTATCCCTAATAAAACTTACGGAGAAAAATATGGCTTACTTATTTGTTCATTTCAAAGAAAAAATCACCGTTGACGGTGAGCAGGTTTATTTTTCAGTCAGTCGGAACGGCTGTGACTGGGAAATGCTCAACGGCGGAAGTCCCGTCCTCACAAGCACATTAAGTACAGGAGGCTGCCGTGACATTGAAATTGTCCGTCTTAAAGAGGGCGGCTTTGTCATCATCACAACAGACGAATGTATTGCTAAGCGCTATGACGAAAATCTGCACATCGACTGGAAGATTGTCAACCGTACGGGCAGCCACGGCTTCTGCTTCTGGAGAAGTGATGATCTGATTAATTTCTCTCAGCAGAAAATCATAGAAATCGGCCGAGATGACTTCGGCTGTATGTGGGCTCCCGAAATTTTCTATGACGAAAAAGAAGAAGAATATCTTATTCACTGGGGCTCAACGGTAAAGCAGGATGATTACAGCCATATGTCAATTTATTATTCTGTTACCAAGGATTTTGAAAGCTTTTCAACGCCGAAGCTCTTTTTCACAAAGGCAAATGAAATCCTTGACACCCACATTGTAAAGGACGGCAGCACCTATCACCTCTTTTACAAAAATGCTGACAACCCCGGAATGAATATGCACGCAACCTCTGAAGATTTATACGGTCCTTATATCCACGACGAAGGTTTTCAGGAATATATGTCTTCAATCCACCTTCATGGCTGCTATGAAGCGCCCACCTCACTTGTTCTTCCCGACGGAAGATGGTGCGTTCTGTTTGATTTTTTCGGCTGTGAAAAAGAAAAAATGGGTTATGTCCCCTTTGTCAGCAGTGCACTCGGTGATACAAGCTTTGAAATGAGAAAGGATCTTTTCTCCTTCCCCTACGGCTTCAAGCACGGAAGAGTAATTGAAATCACTGACGAGGAATATTCACGCCTTAAAAATCATTATGTAAACTAAAAAAAGTCTCTGACATCTTCATAAAGAGTCAGAGACTTTTATTTTCAAATCAGTTTGCAGTCTGTGCTGAGGTAATGGTTGTTGAATCCTTGGAGATAATACCGATATAGCTGTTACCGGGATTGACCTCAAGCTCATTACCGTTTGCATCAAAGACCTCAATTGTTGAATCCTCAGTTGCCTTCTGCCAGGTAATCTTCTGAGCCTTGCCCATTGAAATGTAATAACCTGTACCGCCCTTGAGTTCAACTGTCATAATGTAATTGTCCTTATAGGGAGCCACTGCTGTTTCAAGAACAAAGACATTCACATAATTGAGCTGCTCACCTGTTGAGCTGTCCTTGTGAGCATTGCCGTTATGCTGCTTGTAATAAACCTTCTTTTCAGCGTCATAGGTAAAGGTACTGAAATATGACTTTGAGAAAGCAAGCTTAGCCTTATCACAGGCAATGTCACCTGAAGCAAGAGCATTTCCTTCCTCACGGAATTTGAAGATTGGCACATCCTTGCCCTCACTGTAATCACTTCTGACCTTCTGCTCCTCAAGAACCTGAGGAATGTTCTGACCCTTTACATAAGCGGTATGCTCTGTGCTGTAGGTCTTAAGTCTCTGAGAATCTCTGCCGAAAAGGTTCTTGATAAAGTTTGCAGCACCGTTAAAATAATCAATGCCGAGTCTTTCAAGGGTGGGTGTACCGAGAGTTTCATTACTGCCGAAGCAGATGTAAACTGCATCAAGACCGTAAGCGAGAATGGGATAATAATAACGGCAGCTTCTGACAGAGCAGACATTGGGAATCTTTGTGTAGTCACCGTAAACGGCCATCATTCTTGTGATACCGCCTTCAACTACAACCTCAAACATAATGTCAGCTGCAGCAATACCGTACTGAGGAAGAGATGCCTTGACGTTGTTTATCATAATAGCAACGGGTCTTTTACCTTTAGCTTCCTCACTGAGAGTCTTTTCACCTGTCAGACGGTTCATCTGAGGATCATAGGTCACAGCGGCAGTTGTGAGTTCCGTTGTTTCAGTTGTTGTTTCTGTTGTTTCTGTTGTGGGCTCAGGCTCTTCTTTTCCGCAGGCACCAAGGCTGAAAAGCATTAAAGCTGCAAGAAATAAAGCAAGAGCTGATTTTAAGAGTTTCTTGTTGTTCATGTAAATCACGTCCCTTAAATTGTTTGATTTGATTATAACACTATTCTTTCCCGATTTCAACAAATTATCCAATTTTAGACAAAAAAATATATAAGAAAGCTGTGATTTTAGCAATATTACCAAAAATCACAGCTTAATTTCTACATTAATATTTTGCTTTCAACAACTTAACCGCCGAGATAAGCCTTTCTGATTTCATCACTGGAAGCGAGCTCTTTACCTGTTCCGGTAAGAGTAACCTTACCTGTTTCAAGAACATAAGCTCGGTCAGCAATTGAAAGAGCCATCTGTGCATTCTGCTCAACAAGAAGAATTGTTGTGCCCGCCTTGTGAAGCTCCTTGATGATATCAAAAATCTGATCAACAAGAATGGGAGCAAGACCCATTGAGGGCTCGTCAAGCATCAGAAGCTTGGGGTGGCTCATCAGCGCTCTGCCCATTGCAAGCATCTGCTGTTCACCGCCTGAAAGAGTACCTGCAATCTGCTTTCTTCTTTCTTTAAGGCGGGGAAACTGCTTATAAACGGAAGCAATGTCGGCTGAAATACCCTTTTTTGACTGAGTAAAGGCACCCATTTCAAGATTTTCTTCAACAGTCATTGAAAGGAAAATTCTTCTTCCCTCGGGCACCTGAGCAAGACCCTCGGAAACGATTTTGTGAGCGGGAATTGTCTGAATGTTTTTACCGAGGAATTCAACAGAGCCGGTCTTGCTTCTGAGAAGACCTGAAACTGTTTTAAGAATTGTGCTTTTACCTGCACCGTTGGCACCGATAAGAGTTACGATTTCACCCTCGTTAACGTCAAAGGAAACGCCCTTGATTGCGTGAATACCGCCATAGTAAACGTTAATGTCATTGACCTTGAGCATTATTCGTCACTCTCCTTTCTTGTGCCCAGATAAGCCTCGATAACCTCAGGATTGTTCTGAATTTCTTCAGGTGTACCCTTTGCAATGATTTTACCGAAGTTGAGAACACAGATACCTTCACACACACCCATAACAAGATTCATATCGTGCTCGATGAGCATAATTGCAATCTGGAATTCATCACGGATTTTTCTGATATTGTTCATAAGCTCAGCAGTTTCTGAAGGGTTCATACCTGCTGCGGGCTCATCAAGAAGGAGAAGCTTGGGCTCGGTTGCAAGAGCGCGGACAATTTCAAGTCTTCTCTGTGCACCGTAAGGAAGTGAGCCTGCCTGAGCCTTTCTCATATCCTGCATATCAAAGATTGAAAGAAGCTCACCGACTCTTTCATTCATCTTCTTTTCCTTTGACCAATAGGAAGGCAGTCTGAGAATACTGCTTGCCATACCGTATTTCTGAGCGTTGTGAAGACCGATTTTAACATTGTCCTCAACAGAAAGATTTGAGAAAAGACGGATATTCTGGAAGGTTCTTGCAATACCGCTTTTGTTGACCTGATAGGTTGACATGTTGTGAGTATCCTTGCCGTCAAGGAGAATTGTGCCGTGAGTGGGCTGATAAACCTTTGTCAGAAGGTTGAAAACTGTGGTTTTACCTGCACCGTTGGGACCGATAAGACCTGCAATTTCAGTTCTGCCGATTGTGATATTGAAATCATCAACTGCCTTCAGACCGCCGAACTCAATGCCAAGGTGCTTAGCCTCAAGAATGGGGCATTTGCCAAGGTCTCTTTCGGGAATGATTGAATCTGAAGGAACGGGGACCATTTTGGTTCTTTTATTGTATTCCATTTATTCGTCCCCCTTTTTCTTTGAAAATTTTGAAAGGAAATTCTTGATCTTATGGTTGTTTCTGACAAGCATAACAACAATAAGAACAATTGCATAAATAAGCATACGGTAGTCCTGAAGTGAGCGGAGAGCTTCGGGAAGAATATAAAGCAGAGCTGCTGCAATAATTGAACCGAAGATGTTACCCATACCGCCGAGAACAACGAACACAAGAACAAGAATTGATGTGTTGAAGTCAAACTTTGAGGGAGCAACTGTTGAATAGTTAAGAGCATAAACAACACCTGCCGCACCTGCAAGAGCCGCCGCTGTTGCAAAAGCAACGAGTCTGTATTTTGTTGTGTTGATACCGACTGACTCGGCTGCAATTGAGTTATCTCTGACCGCCATAATTGCACGGCCTGTACGGCTGTTGCAAAGGTTGTAAACAATAATAAGAGTAACAAAAACAAGAACAACACCCACATTGAAGGTTGAAAGCTTTGTCACACCTGTTGCACCCATAGGACCTGAGAGAATCATCTTGCCGCCTTCAGCAAGATTGATACCCGAAGCATCACTGAAAGCAAACTGAAGACCGTTTTCATCAATACCGCAATAGATGCAGTTGATAAGGTCCTTGATGATTTCACCGAAGGCAAGAGTAACAATAGCAAGATAGTCACCCTTGAGTCGGAGAACGGGAACACCGATTACGATGCCGAGGATTCCTGCAAAAATTGCACCGACAACAATTGAGATGACAAGGCAGATAACGGGAGATTCAATAATCTGTCCGAAATACGTTGCGGCAACAACACCGCTGAAGGCACCCACACTCATAAAGCCTGCGTGACCGAGGCTGAGCTCACCGGAAATGCCGACAACAAGGTTAAGAGAAACTGCCATCACAATATAAACGCAAATGGGAATAAGCTGACCCTTGAGGGAGCTTGAAATGCTTCCGCCGCTCAGAAGCACCTGCATAATAACATATGCAATGATTATAACGCCGTAGGATAAAAAGCTGTTTTTGGTGAAGGAATTGATATTCTTTAACTTTTTCATAGCCGCCACCTCACACTTTCTCTCTGACGCTCTTGCCGAGAAGACCGGCAGGCTTAACAAGAAGGATGATAATCAGAACTGCAAAAACAAGTGCGTTGGCAGGTATTGCGGGGATATATGCCTTGGCAAAGGTTTCGATTATGCCAAGAAGAACACCGCCGAGCATTGCTCCGGGAATTGAACCGATACCGCCGAAAACAGCAGCTGTGAATGCCTTGATACCGGGCATTGAGCCGACTGTGGGTGAGAAGGTGGGATACATTGAGCAAAGCAGAACACTTGCAATTGCTGCAAGAGCGGCACCGATTGCAAAGGTGATTGAGATTGTTCCGTTTACATTGATACCCATAAGCTGTGCAGCTGATTTATCCTCTGAAACCGCTCTCATTGCCTTACCCATTTTGGTCTTGTTTGTGAAGATTGTAAGAGCAATCATAATAACAACACAGACAACAATTGTTGTTAAGGCTTCGGCAGTGATTGTCAGTCTGCCGTCAAAGAGCTTGATGGGCTCGAAGGATACGATTGATGAATAAATCTTCGGAGTTGAGCCCCAGATAAGAAGAGCTGAATTCTGAAGGAAATAGCTGACACCGATTGCTGTAATAAGAACAGCAAGAGACGGCGCTGAACGCAGTGGCTTATATGCAAGACCCTCAATGAGAACACCGAGAACTGTGCACACAACCATTGCGCAAACAATTGAAACAATTGCGGGAAGTCCCATATATGCTGTTGCACAGTAGGAAATGTATGCGCCGATCATAATAACGTCACCGTGGGCAAAGTTAAGCATCTTTGCAATACCGTAAACCATTGTGTAACCCAGCGCAATAATGGCATAAATACTGCCGAGACTGATACCGCTGATAAGATAAGCTAAAAAGCTGACCAATTTTAACACCCCTTTTATTTTTTGTCTTTTTATAGCAGAAACATTACCGACAAAAACACTCTGTTGAAAATGTTTCTGCCATAAATACACTGAAAAAATCTGATTTTTCAAGGCTTAAGCCTTGCCCGTTTCAGACTTTTAAAACCCCAAGAGAAGCTATCCGTAAAAACGGACAGCTTCTCTTCAGAAAAATTATTTTTTATCTGCTGAATTTCAATTAAAGCTTATTCAGCCTTGAAACCTACATATACGCCGTTTTCGATAACAACAGCCTTGGGAGCCTTTGAAACTTCACCGGTTGCCTTCCATGTCATACCAACACCGGTAAGACCGTCAACCTTGAGCTCGGGCATAACAGCGATAAGAGCTTCACAGATAGCTGCAGTGTCCATATCTGCTGTAACCTTAGCAGCCTTGATAGCTTCATAGATTACATAGATGCTGTCATAAGCGTCAGCAGCGAACTGGTTGGGAACCTCATTGTAGAGCTCCTTATACTTCTTAACGAAGTTAACTGTGAGGTCGTCTGTTGCGTCAGCTGAGAAGGGAGTAAGAAGAAGAACGCCTTCTGCAAGTGATGTGTCAAAGCCGTCAAGAGTAAGGATACCGTCCATACCGTCAACGCCGAAGAATGTGGGATCATAGCCGAGTGAATCAGCCTGCATAAGAATTGTTGAAGCATTTTCGAAGTAGATGGGAAGGAACATAAGAGTTGCGCCTGCCTTCTGAGCTTCACCGATCTGAACTGAGAAATCAGTTGCTGTATCCTTTGTGAAGGTACCTGCATAAACGATTTCAAGACCCTGTGCTTCTGCTTCCTTAGCAAATGTATCATAGATACCCTTTGAGTAAGCGTCATCGTTCTTGTAGATAACTGCTACCTTTTCAGCAAGGTTGTTTTCCTTGATGTACTGAGCTGAAGCTGTACCCTGGTTGGGGTCAGTGAAGCAAGCCTGGAAAACGTTGTCTTTGCCTGTAAGAATGTCTACTGATGAGCCGGAGGGAGTAATTTCGAAGATACGGTCAGCAAAGGTTTCTGTTGCAACAGCAATACAGGGAGTTGATGTAACAGTACCCATAAGGATCTGCATACCCCAGTCCTTGAGGTTGTTGTAAGCGTTTACTGCCTTTTCTGCATCGTGTTCGTCATCCTGGAAATTGAGCTCGAACTTGATGTCACCGCCGAGAGCGTTGATTTCATCAACTGCAATCTGAGCACCGTTCTTAACAGCAATACCGTATGTAGCTGCGCCGCCGGTTGTGGGTCCGATACCGCCGATTTTGAATACGGCTGCTGTATCGTCTGCTTTTGTTGTGTCGTCTGCTGCTGCAGTTGTATCATCAGCAGCTGTGGTTGTTGTGTCTTCGTTGCCGCCGCCACATGCTGCAAATGTGAAGAGCATAAGAGCTGCAAGAAGAACTGCGAGAATCTTTTTCATAAAAATTCGTCTCCTTTATATTTTTTATTTGGGTTGCCCCGAAATTTATACAAAAAGGTATCTTCAAACCTTTTAAGTATACCAAATTTTATGTAGTTAATAGTTTAACCTTTTAAAAGCTTAAAGTCAATATGAATATTGCACATATTTCAATCGAAAAAACTATTAACTATGCTCAAAAATTACTTAACCTGTTCCTGATAAAGATATTTCTCAAGGAAAGCGTCAACAACACCCCAATATTCCTCATGGAACCAGTGGGAGGACAGTGCGTGCTCTGCACCCCTGACAATATATTTTTCCTTCGGAGCGGCACAGGCATTGAACACGGGCTCAAGGTTGTCAATTGTGACAAAATTGTCCTTGTCACCGTGAATGAACAGAGTGGGAGTGACGGATTTCTTAAGCTGCTGAACACTTGAAGCCTTGCCGAAGAAAAAGCCGTTTACCAGTCTGTTTATCAATGTTGCCTGAGGAATAACAATTGCGGGAGGAAGATGATATTTTCTTTTGCAGCGGTCAACAAAAATATCCTTTACACAGGTAAAGCCGCAATCCTCAATTGCAAGAACAACGTTTTCCGGAAGCTTTTCACCTGTTGTCATCATTGTTGTTGCACCGCCCATTGATGCACCGTGAAGAATTATCTTTGCCTTGGGATTTTCTTTGACAATGCTTTCAATCCAGTCCACAACGTCAAGGCGGTCATTCCAGCCCATTGTCACAAACTTGTGCTCACTGTTATTGTGACCTCTCAGGTCAGGCATAAGCACGTTGAAGCCTCTTGCATAAAATTCCATTGCATAGCTTGACATTTCTCTGTGCACATTTGTCCAGCCGTGAAGAACAATTGCCCAGACATTACTGTTTGAAGGGTTGCGGAATTCCGCACCGTGAAGGTTTTCACCCTTTCTGTTTTTGATGATAACCTCCTGATGATATGTGGTGTCATACCATTTATAGCCCTTGATAAGAAACGGATTGTCCTTGTTTTTGTCAAAAAGACTGTCCTTGAGGGGCTTGGTGTTGTCCTTTCTCTTTTTGTTGCCCAGAGCAATAAAGAAAAATGCAATGCCAAGACCTATCCAGGCAATAAAGATAACCCCAACAATAATACCGATTACGGTAAGAGCCACCTTTGTCTCGTAAGTCATATTCATCAACCTTTCTTCGTTTCCTTGAAATATTATACACCTTTCAGGAAAAAAATCAATAAAATAAAGGATTTATCAGTCCGAAATTTTGCTCAGGAAGGCCTTGAGTCTGTCGGTTTTAGGGTTGCCGATAACCTCTTCAGCCCTGCCCTCCTCGGCAATAACTCCGTCATCCATAAAGACGATATAATCAGAAACCTCTTTGGCAAAATTCATTTCGTGAGTAACAATGACCATGGTCATATTTTTCTGAGCAAGCTCTCTGATAACCTTGAGAATTTCGCCTGTAAGCTCAGGATCAAGAGCAGATGTGGGCTCATCGAAGAAAAGAATCTTCGGCTCAAGAGCCATTGCTCTTGCAATTGAAACTCTCTGCTGCTGTCCGCCCGAAAGCTCACAGGGGTAATTGTGAATCTTGTCGGAAAGTCCCATATCGTCAAGAAGCTTGAGAGCCTTCTGCTCGATTTCTTCATAAATGAGCTTCTTGTTCTTTTTGAAATCAGGTCTTTCCTTTGCCTTAAGCTTTACGGCAAGGGTGACATTATCAAGAACATCATACTGAGGGAAAAGGTTGAACTGCTGAAAAACAAGACCGATTTTCAGCTGCTTATCCTTCATTTCCTGAGCTTTAAGAGTATCGGCAATTTTCTTACTATGGAAAAATCTGAATCTGTTAAGAAAAAGGGCTCTGCTTAATTTCTTTTCCACCTTCTTCTGAGACTGACTCTTTTCTTTGTCACTGCTGTCAAAAATCACCTCTGAATCAACGGTGATTTTTCCTTCATCGGCAGTTTCAAGATAATTTATGCAGCGAAGCAAAGTCGTTTTGCCGCTTCCCGAGGAGCCGATGATTGACATGACCTGACCCTGCTCAAGAGAAAAGGAAACGCCCTTGAGTACCTCGGTTTTACCGAAGCTCTTTTTAAGTGAACTGACTTCAAGTATAGCCATAACCTCTCCTCCTTAAGCTTTAAAGTAATCCAGCTTCTTTTCAAGCTTGCCGAAAAGAACTGTAAGCAGACCGTTGAACAGCAGATAAAAGACACCTGTGTAGAAAAGCGGCCACAGAAGACCGTCACTCTTGATGAATGCCTGACCGTTCCAGATGATTTCATAAACGGAAATGATTCTTGCAAGAGAGGTATCCTTGACAAGAGTGATAATTTCGTTACTCATTGGCGGGATTATGCGCTTGATGACCTGCAGAAGAACAACCTTGAAGAAGATCTGGCTTCTGGTCATACCGAGCACCTGTCCTGCCTCGTACTGACCCTTGGGAATGCTTTCAATTCCGCCGCGGTAAATTTCAGAGAAATAACAGGCATAATTGATAACAAAAGAAACTATAACCGCGGGGAAACGGTCAAGACCCTCCCAGGAGGCAACCCACTGTATCAGACTGCTGTCTGAAGAAAGTCCCTGTGCCCAGGCGGCAATAAGACCGGGTCCGTAGAAAATAACAATAATCTGAAGCATCAGAGGAGTACCTCTGATTACCCATACAAGAAACTTTGAAAGATACTTGACGGGAGAAAATCTGCTCATAGAGCCGAATGCAATCACAAGTCCCAAGGGAATAGAGAAGGCAAGGGTGAGCGCAAAAATATTAAGAGTTGACCCGAAGCCCTTAAGAAGACTCAGTGTTACATTCAAAAAAGTTGTAAAATCCATACTGTTTTCCTTTAATTTTTATTTCCTATACCGACCGAAAGACAGAGGGCCGTTCAGCCTTCTGTCTTTCAGGGATATATCAACAAAATGTTTATGCAAGAACGAGCTCGTATTTGTCAGCAAGAGCCTGAAGTGTGCCGTCAGCAATGAGATCTGCAATGATAGCATCAACCTCTGCAGTGATGTCTGAATCTGCACGGAATGCAATGCCGTATTCTTCCTTGGAAAGCTCAACTGCAAAACCGAGGTCTGTGTATGAGCCGCCTTCCTTTGTGATAGCTGCTGCCATTGTAAGGTCGATTACACAAGCATCTGCTTTGCCTGCTTCAACCTGAAGAACAGCGTCTGTCTGAGTTTCAACTGCAATATAGTTTTCAAAGCCTGCAGCCTGAATTTCCTTTTCACCTGCTGAGCCTGCTTCTGCAACGAAGGTGAGATCCTTCATGCTTTCAGCATCAGCATAGCTGTCAACCTTGTCCTTCTTCATAACAACAACCTGGGCGTTCTTGACATAAGCAGCTGAAATGCTTGCATTTTCCTTTGCTTCATCTGTGATTGTCAGACCGTTCCAGATGCAGTCAATGTCCTTAGCCTTGAGCTCAATGTACTTGTTATCCCATGAGATTTCGATGAATTCAACCTCAACGCCGAGCTTTTCAGCAACTGCATAAGCAAATTCTGTGTCGAAGCCTGTCCATTCACCGTTTTCATCCTTGAAGTTCATGGGAGGATATTCTGTCATACCGATAACGAGCTTGCCTTTTTCTTTTACATAAGCAAGATCAGAATCAGCAGCTGCGGTTGTGTCAGCAGCGGTTGTGGTTGTGTCAGCAGTTTTGTCTCCGCCGCAGGCTGCAAGACAGCCACACATAACAACGGCAAGAACTGCCATGATTAAAGCAATAAGTTTCTTTTTCATAATAATACTCCTTTCGGGTCTGTGCCCGTTTAAATTTTCTCGGTAGGCTTTACCGATTTAGCGTGATAACATATTAGCACAATAAAACGACACTGTCAATACCTTTTCAGTGAAATTTTTATTTTTTTCCGCTGCTCTGAAAAACAGAGAAAAGCTCTGACGGTACAAATAAAAAAAGAGCGGCAATCCTTAACCGGATACCGCCCGTAAGTCTGCGAAAAAAGAGGAAGACCGCTTCAGTTTTTTATTTGCGGGTGCTCTGCTGAACATAACCGTCCATATTGACATTTTTAATCTTTTCGTTTTTGGGGATAAGTGTATAAACTGTCATGGCAACTGTTGCAACAGTTGAAAGAATTTTAATTCCCTTGATAATTTTTTTTACCTTTGCGGGAAGAGTAATTATAAGCTCTCTGTTCATTTTGTTTTTCTCCTTTTTATTAATCGAATGAAATGGTATAACCGCGTTCCTCAAGATATCTGACGAGGAACTTTTTGTTCTCTTTTTTGCTCAGCCAGAGAGTCGGGACCTTGCCGGTGTTCAGAATTTCTTCAAGCAACTTTTTGTTTTCATTGACCCAGGCTCTGTATTCTATATCAGGCAAAAAAATTATATTTCCCGCCATCATATCACTCCTTGCAGATTCGTCATAAACAGTATTGTCTTATTTCATTATATTATATACCCCTGTACAATAGCAATAGGTAAAAGAATTTTTGTTAAATTTATATTTTGCTGTTTACCCCAAACAGTTGACAAAAAAGTTATATTAAGTTATACTACCTAGGCAGTCAATTCGAATGCATAGCAAGGCTATCTGAATTTACTGTTTCAGTTTCATCGAGGCGTGGCGCAGTTTGGTAGCTTTGAGTTCGACCGCCGTCTGTGACGGATAAAGGGAGGACGAAAAGGCGCAGCGGTCAAAATTCATACGCGCCCCAAGCCGTTATGAATTTTGGGCACCGCAAGAGTCAGCTTGCTTTGGGCATACTCACCGAAGCGCTCCCTGCGGGAGATGAAGCGAGGTGAGTATGGCGCAGCGGTCAAAGTTTTGGTGCCGCTCCAAGGCACAACAAAACTTTGGGAACCGCAAGAGGCGGCAAAGCTTTAAAAAATTCACCGTTTCATACAAATTAAATATTTTATCGAGGCGTGGCGCAGTTTGGTAGCGCGCTTGCTTTGGGAGCAAGATGCCGCAGGTTCGAATCCTGTCGCCTCGACCAATACTCAATAAGGTTGATTCAAAACGAATCAACCTTAATTTTTTGTAATTTTTCACCTGTTATAGGCGCTTTTGTTTGTACAGGGCGCTGTAAAAACGGGGCTTTGTACTAAAATTGTATCGGGAATATAAGGTTACCGCATTCCTGAAAAATACCGAAAATCGGCAACTTCAACATCCCTCCGGCAACGAATATTTGCTCCCGTAAGCGAACAAACCTTCCCATAAACGAACACCGAAAACATAACAGGTTATGAATTCAGGGGTGTATTTACTATTGAAGAATTTTATGGTATAATAGAATAAACGATATTCGAACAAAAGCGAGGTGCCAAGGTTATGGCAGAAAAGAAATACATAATTGATAACGCCGAACTGATGGCAGAATGGAATTGGGAAAAGAACATAGACGCCGACCCGAAGCAATTAACCCTTGGCAGTCATAAAAAAGTTTGGTGGAAATGTAATAAAGGACACGAGTGGCAAGCTATAATAAAAGATAGAAATAGCGGTAAGGGTTGTCCATATTGCTCGGGGCGATACGCCGTTAAAGGCGAAAATGATTTGCAAACCGTTAATCCAACTTTAGCAAATGAATGGGATTATGAAAAGAATAATTGCTTAACACCTATGGACGTATTGCCTAATAGTAACAAAAAAGTATGGTGGAAGTGTAGCAACGGACATGAATGGCAAGCTTCGGTGGTCAATAGAACTAAAGGAAACGGATGCCCATATTGTGCAGGCAAAAAAGTTTTAAGTGGCTATAACGATTTACAAACTGTTAATCCCGCTTTAGCAAAAGAATGGAATTATGAAAAAAACAATGGAATAACCCCTGCGGATGTAATGCCTAACAGCGATAAAAAAGTATGGTGGAAATGCGAACAAGGGCACGAATGGCAAGTGACAATAGGCACGCGAAATCGTGGGAGTGGTTGCCCATATTGTTCAGGTAAAAAAGGGCTAAAAGGATATAATGATTTACAAACAATTAATCCTACTTTGGCGAAAGAATGGAACCGCGAAAAGAACGACAATTTAAGCCCAGAAAATTTTACTGCGAATAGTGGGCAAAAAGTATGGTGGAAGTGTAGTAAGGGTCATGAATGGCAAGCAACAATACATAATAGAAACAAACAACGTGGATGCCCTATTTGCAATTCTGAACGAAACACCTCACTACCTGAATATGCAATTGTTTATTATCTTAAAAAACATGGTTTAGATGTAATACATTCGTATAGAGAAAAAGGTTACGAATTAGATGTTTTTATTCCATCAAAGAAAATTGCCATTGAATATGATGGTGGAATTTGGCACAAGAATAGAATAAAAAACGATTTAGAAAAAAACTCAAAATGTAAAAAAGAGGGAATTAAATTATATAGGCTAAGGGAAGGGTTGTTGCCGTTAAATGACAGTTCCATAGATTATGTTGTTCAAAAAGGTCAAAAGGATTTATCAAAAATACTTGAAGAAGTATTAAGTATAATAATTGGAACGAGTGTTGACGTTGACCTTGAAAGGGACAGTATTGCCATAGAAAATTTACGGGAATATACAGAAAAGGAACATTCGCTTTTATCCTCCAATCAAGAAATATCAAAAGAGTGGAATTATGAAAAGAATGGTAACCTGAAACCAAAAAATTTAACAGCAAACAGTAATAAAAAAGTATGGTGGAAATGTATAGAAGGACATGAATGGCAAGCAACGATATCCGATAGAAACAGAGGTCGCGGATGTCCTATTTGTGCTGGCAAGAAAGTATTAAAAGGTTTTAATGACCTTTTATCGCAGAATCCCGAGCTCGCTAAAGAATGGGATGATGAATTAAACGACTGCTCGCCAGGCGAAATACATTATAATAATCAATCCAAAAAAGTTCATTGGATATGTTCCAAGTGTGGCTATAAATGGTTATCCAAGGTGAGCAATAGAACTCAATGTCCAGAATGCAAAAGAAAGAACTCACAAATCAATGTATATGATGCAATAACAACCTCATTCCTCTATACTTTTGCAAATGCTCAAGAATTCTGTGATTTCTTCGGCTTGGACATAAAAAAACAAAGAAGCAGTATTTCTACTGTTTGTTCAAAACGGCAAAAAACATTAATGGGAAAATATATTTTAAGACACGCAAATGATGATGAGTTTCATAAGAAATAGCAAAGAATTTTAAAAAAATGTGAAAACAAAAGGGAGGATTAACTATGAATTGGAATGCACTTTCTGCAATTGGAACTACATTAGCTACGATTGTTGGTATTGTTGGTATTTGGTTAAATTTGTGGGACAAAACAAAAAAATTACATATTCATTTTGAAACGGTACCCAGTTTCAAAATTTACCTATCTAACAATTCACTCAGAACAATTGCAATAACCAAAATTATATATTGTATAAACACACATGTGTTTCATGTTGAATATTTTGACGGTTTGAGAGAATTGAATTTGGCACCAGCAACAACGCAAAATATAGACATAATTAAGCAAGATGTTTATAAGGCTTATTGTAAGACAAATATGTCTGCGATTTGCTCCCCTAATGACAATGTAAAAATCATTCTTTATGACAATTATGGCAGAAAATACACCATAAAAACCGATTTGAGTATTAGTGCTTTTCAAGAATAGTGATTATTTTTTGCTTCATTAATTAGCATCCAGAAAGCATTCACAATAATTTATCAATTGCCGCGTCTACTTATAATAGGCGCGGTGATTTTGTTTTTTTGGGGACTTGACTTTTCGGAAATTTTGAGCATCTTTATAAAACCAAGCCGCTGGGCTAATATTTCGAAAGAGGTGCTTTTATGAATATCCAAAAGCCATTGCCGGGGATGACTCCCGAAGAAACCGAAAAACAACTCCACTATATGAACGCCGTTGTTATGTTCAAGGTGATGCTCTCCCGCGGTATCATCAATGAAAATGAACTGCATTTATGCAAAGAGGAGATGTTGAAAAAGTACAAACCGCCGCTCGATCCGTACAAAGATGAGGTGTAAAAGTGACTCAAAAAGTACATTTGCACCCTAGCGGGTCAAAAAATAGCCATTTTGCACCCAGCAACCCCGAAAATCAAGCAAAATGCACCCCTCCCGATTTTTGTATCAAAATTAGCCGTAATCTTCAAAAAAGCACTTCTTCCGAAGTGCTTTTTTTATTTATCTGTTATCCTGCATCGTTAAAAGCCTAACCGCAGAATTTATGTGCTTTTCCGTTTCAGATTACCTCACGGACATTGCTTTTACCTGAATCAAGGTTGAGAGTAAGTGTCTTTTCCACACCGTTTTCTGTGAAATCAAGACGGATATCATCCTTACCGACAAATTCAGCAAAATTAACCTTGTAATTCTTGTCTTTAAAGAATTCCTTTAAGTATCCGATTCTCTCATCATCAAAATCACCTGCATTGTCTGAAACGAAAAGAACATTGCCGCAAATTGAATTAACCTTTCCGTGAAGGAGCTTTTGCTCCATATTGTAACCAATGTTTATATCACGCAGGAAGAATACATCAGGGTCATTACAGAAAGCTCTTCCGTCAAGATGGTTACGGAAAATTGTGTTTGTAATTGCATTCTGTGATGACGGCATTTCAGCATTAGTTCTGACACATGTAACAATGGAGTTAATGTTAAGACTCTTTCTGAGCTCAAACTTCCAGTTCTTGTTAACATCACAGGAAATACGGCAGGCGTCAAAGATGCCCATACATGTACCAAGAGGCACGCCACAGCCGAGAATCCATTTATCACCGCAGACCTCACGAAGAAAATCTACGCCATCACACATAATTTCACCGCGGGTTTTGCCGTTTCTGGGCTCAATACACTGGCTGTAAAGGAAATCAAGCTTAACCATATCAAAGCCCCATACGTTGAGAATTGTGTCGAAAACCTTTCTTAAATATTCACGGACCTCGGGATTATAAATATCAAGAGTATATGCACCGCCCCAACCCTGACATCCGAGCATTTTTTTGCCGTTGTGCTTATGTCTTAAAAGCCAGTCGGGATGCTCCTTTGCAATTGTTGATGACACCTGTGCGGAGAAGGGAGCAAGCCAGATGCCTGCTTTATATCCCTTTTCATGGATTTTGTCTGCAATATATTTCATTCCGTGAGGGAACTTTTTGTGATCTGTAACAAGCCAGTCACCAACTGCAGCCTGATATCCGTCGTCAACCTGGAAGATGTTGACCTCTTCACTTGCTCTGTCAAGTCCGTTAAGGTCACGAAGGATAATATCTTCATTGATATTCTGGAAGTAATTATACCAGGAGGTGTAACCTGAAAGATGGTCGATGGCGGGCTTTTTGCATCCGACAAAGTCAAAGAAATATTTATCCATTACTTCATCCATTTCACCCTTGATGATTGCAATGTCAAACATTTCATATTCCTGACCTGCCTTGAGAGCAAGACCTTCAACATCTTTTTTAATGTTAAAATCATCATCCTTCATATCAACCTCAAAGATTGTGTAGCCCTTTCTTTCACTCTTTGAGCCGTAAAGTGTGATTTCCTTTTCACCTTTTTCACGGAAATAGCAATATGTATAGCCGTGGAACTTGCCTTCCTCGCCGTATTTTTCAAAATGGTAATCACCTGAAAGTCCGACAAAATGAGCGGTAAACTTTGAAATTTTTGCAACCTTGATAAGACCGTCAAATTTATCATTTTTTGAGAATTCTCTTGAGGTCGTCCAAGCCTGATAGCCGTTTGCATAGAACAAATCGTCATCATCAAAATCTCTTTCACCCTTAAGAATGAGTTTTGACATTGTCATATCCTTTTTGGCGGTAAAAACACCTTTTATGCTGTCCTTTGTTTCTTCAAGCTTGAAAGAAAAACTCTCATTGTCGAAATCCTTGTGTACTGCCTTTGAGCCGCCTACCGTTATTTCCGAATAGAGTTTGAACATTTTAAAGTCCTCCTGATTACATAATTTTATGTGACTCATAAATTCTATCATAGAGAGCTGATAAAATCAATAGAATTTTAGCTTTATAAACCTTGCTTAAAATAACTCTCGTTTTTACTTTTTCCAAAAGTCAATTTGAAAAAAGCGCTCTCCTGTGATACAATCAGAATATCATTATAATATGAGGATGTGTTTGTTTTGAAAAAAAAGACCGCCCTGTTAATTGTTTCAATTATTTTTATAATCTCCGTCGGGCTGTGGAGCCTGTGGGGAAACACCGCTTTGGAATTAAACAGCTACACTGTAGAAAATGAGCTTGTGCCCGATTCCTTTGACGGCTTTCGGATTGTGCAGATTTCAGATTTACATAACGCTCAGTTCGGCAGCGACAACGAAAAGCTTCTGAATCTGATCAAAGAAGCAAAGCCTGATATTATTGCAATAACAGGCGATATGGTTGACTCCCGCAGAACAGAAGTTACTGTTGCAATTGATTTTGCCCGTGAGGCTGTAAAGCTTGCCCCGTGCTACTATGTAACCGGTAACCACGAACAGCGTATTTCATCAGAATATGAAAGTCTTAAAGAAGGCCTCGAGAGTCTGAACGTCAATGTTCTCGATAATGAAAAAACTTATATAGAGCTTGACGGTCAGATTATCTCTGTGACAGGCATTAACGACCCTAGTTTTGCTGCTGACACCCTTTTTGAAAGCGAGGCTGAGGTTGTAAACAGTCTGCTGAACCGCTTCCCTGCCGAAGAAAACACCTTTTCTGTTCTTCTTTCCCACCGTCCTGAGCTTTTTGATGTGTATGCGGAAAACGGATTCAATCTGATTCTCAGCGGTCACGCTCACGGAGGTCAGTTCAGACTTCCCTTTGTGGGCGGACTTGTTGCTCCCCATCAGGGACTTTTCCCCGAATATGACGGCGGATTATACGAAAAAGACAAAACTGCGATGATTGTCAGCCGAGGAATCGGCAACAGCATCATTCCCATCAGATTCAACAACCGGCCCGAAGTAATTCTCATAGAGCTGAAAAGGGGCTGATGTGACTCCGGCTTGACAAGCATTCTCATTATGCTATAATCAAAATATAAACACACGGGAGGAATATGTATGAATAAAATTATATCCCTGGCAATTTCCCTTTATATGATGGTAATGAGCTTTTTCGGTGTAACCGTAACCCCGCCCGATCTTAAGCCGGGAGAAATGTATCAGGGCACTGCTTCTCAGGAGCAGCTTGAGCTTTTCACCGAAATTTTCGAAAAAGAAACTGCCTTTCTTGCTTCTATGCAGCTTGAAAACGGAGCTCTTCCCATGACTTATGCAAAAAACGGAGAGCTTACGGTGAACCCCTATTTTGCTGATTTTGCGGCACTTGCCCTTCTTGACAAGTCTGAGCTTTATGCCGATAACGTGGTGAAATATATGGATTGGCACTTTGCTCACCTTAACACCGCAGAAGAAGACTTCAACGGTCTCGACGGCACGATATACGATTACAAAATCACAATGAAGGACGGCAGTATTGCAGATGAAAGAGAATCCACTCCCGAAAACGCAGATTCCTATGACACAACGGACTCCTATGCCGCAACCTTTCTTACCGTATTATACAAGTATTTTCAGAAGACAGGTGACGGAGAGTATCTTGCAAAGCATTCAGCGGACATCAGACGTATTGCTGATGTAATGTTTGCAACTCTTCAGAACGGACTCACCTATGCCAAGCACAACCACCGTGTAAAATATCTTATGGACAACTGTGAGGTTTATGAGGGTGCTGTTGCCGCTGAAAAGATTTTTGAAGAAATCGTCCGCAGAGGTGAAACAGAATATGCAGATATCAAGACCGACTGCGCCAAGCTGGCTGAAACCGTCAGAAACAGCATCAACAATAAGCTCTGGAATTATATCGGCGGCTTTTATGCTCCCGGAATAACCGCTTATGTTACCATACCCACCAAAATTTTCTCCTGGAATATCTACTATCCTCAGGCAACATCACAGCTGTTTCCCATCATCTGCGGTGTTATTGATCCCGGATCAGACAGAGCAAAGTCTCTTTATGAGAAATTCTGTGATACATACCATTGGGAAGCCTTTGATTATCCCGATGACTTCTACTGGGGAGCAAACGTTTATGCCGCAGCGGTTATGAATGACCTTGACAGTGTAACCGAATATATGGAGAATTATCTGCCTCTGACAGAAAAACACAGCTGGCCTCTTTATAACATGGATATTGCAAGAACATCCATGGCAGCAAAAATTATTATTGACAGAAACACTGCACAGCTGTCGGCATAATCTGGCAAAGAAAAACAAACTTAAAATATCCGCTCTTAATTGCAAATGCAAAAGAAAGCTGATACTATTTAAAAGTAATAAACGGAATTTTGAAAGGAGTCATTATGTCAGCAGAAATTTTTGTAAAAAAATATATAGCTCAGTTTAAAGCTATGTCACCCAAATATGATATTATTTATGAGGTTTCAAAGGATTCACCCATTGAGTTTGAAGACAGTGAAAACGTTAAGCTGTCTATGGCTATTATTGCAGACACGCACCTTCCCAACAGAGAAAGTGCCGAAAAGAATCTCGGCAACGTCTTCACCGACCTTGCCAACTCAAAGGAAAAATTCGACGCCTTCCTTCTCGCAGGCGACCTTGCCGACTACGGAACAAAGAACGAATACAATCGAATTTTTGCCGTTCTTGACAAGCAGACTCAGGTATCAAATATTTTTCTGACAATGGGAAACCACGATGCCCGCTTCTTCTTCAGACAAAATGAGCGCATTATCCGAAAGAAAACTGAAGAATATCTGGATCTTAATCTTAACGGCAAGCCCTTCTACTCCTATGATGTAAACGGTTATACCTTCATTGTTCTGTGCACGGAAAAGAGAATTCTTGAAAAAGCTTACATCTCACCCGAGCAGATTGAATTTCTTGACAGAGAGCTTGCCCGAGGCACAGCTGACGGCAAACCCGTGTTTGTAATGTGCCATCAGCCCTTTGCAGAAACTCACGGTCTTCCTGAGGTCTGGAAAACAGGTGATATGGGTGAACAGAATGACCTTGTCAGAGCTGTTATGGAAAAATATAAAAACGTATTTTTTATCAACGGACACCTTCACGGCGGTATTTTTGAAAAGGTGGCAGAAACCATCAACGCAGAAAAGGGCGTTTATTCAATCAGCATCCCCGGATACCGCAAGCCCAACAACTTCGGTATCACCGACTGCGGTGTAGGCTATTACTGCACTGTATATCCCGACAAGGTTGTCTTCAAGGCAAGAAACTTCCTCAAGGGCGAGGATGTTACGGGAGATTATACCCGTCTTGAATACCCCATAAAATAAGAGCGGAAATGAATCCGCAGAAAAGCAGTATATAAATAAAAATCCTTCAAGCTTCAAGCCTGAAGGATTTTTTGTTTTTGGTTATTTATAGGCAAACTGTAATTTTTTATGAGTTCAGACAGGATGCAAGAGAGGTATCACTGAGCAGAGTGTTGAGATTATAAAGGAAAAGCACATGGGTAAACTCTGTTTCCTCAATGGTTTTTTCAAGGCCCTCCGTCAGATAACGGGGATCAATAACAACAATCTTATTGAAATAAGGTGTCAGCATGGGAATCATACAGTTTGCATAGGAATCCTTGATGAGCAGAAGCGTGTCCTTGCTCTGAGAAACTGTTGTGATTGTAATCTTATCAAAATTGCCGCCAAGAAAAACCTCATATTTATTTCTTTCGCCAAGCTTGGCCTTTTCAAAAAATGTTGCCGTCTTTTTCTGAAGCGAATCATAAAAGACAACATAAGAATTTTCACTTTTGGCAGGCACACAGATTTCAACCGTATCTGCGCTGTTTTCAATTCCCGTACGTGAGGAAAGGGTACCCATAAAATCATCCGCCACGGGATAAAATTTATATTTGACATCCTCCGTGTTCAGCTTCCATTTCTTTGCAAGAGCCTTGAAAGCCTTATATGCTCCCCTTGTTGTCCAATGGTGGTCGGTTTTATAATAAAGCTGAGCTCCGTCTGCATCCGAGAAGACCGAAAGAAGATTTATCCACTGAACAGATTCATTTGTTATGCTCTTTTTTATCTGCTTGAGCTGTGCCTTCTGATCGGGATATCCGGCAAAGTCGGGAAGCTTGTCCGCATAGGTATAGCCCGAATCGGGAGCAATCATCACCGCATGCTTCATTTCACCGTGCTTTTCGGCAAACTCCGAAACAGCAGAGGTTATTTCCCGGATAAGCTTTTTGTTATACTGCTCGGGCTCTGCAAAAAGATAACCGTCAGCACCCACATAAACTTTGTTGATTACTTTTTTTCCCAGCACTCTTTCCGTAAGGGTTTTCAGAGACATCAGCTGATCTCTGAAAACAAACTGATCCATAAGATAAGTTTCAAACTCCTTCATAAAGGAGCCTTCAAAAACCGTTGCCGAAGAAAAGACGGGAAAAGACGAAAGAACTCGGTTTTCCTTTTCCGAAAACTCTTTATCCTCAGCGAAAATGTTCAACAGGGAAATTGCAAAAATCAGACAAAGAAAAGCACAGATAAAAACATTGAGAATAACCTTGCCCTTATTTTTTCTTTCGGAGATTATAATATCTATTTCGTTGTTGTTTTCAATGTTGTTTTCGTTGTTGCTGTTTTTCATTTATAGCACCTTAAAATCTGAAATATAAGAATGGATTATAGGTTTCACTGATGAGATAAGCCAGGCAGAAAAGGAAAATCAGAAGATAGCCTATGCTCATTGCAATGATATTGAATCTGAATTTTTTGGGTCTGGGGAATTTTGCAAAAAGACCGAAAGCGCTCAGACACATAACGGCAATTGAGAAGCCGTTGTTTGAAATAAGGAATTTTGCCGTTTCATCAATGAATGCATTGCCCGAAAGAGCAAACATGCTTTTGAGATATGTTACGGCATCTGTCATATTTTCGTTTGAGAAAAGCACCCAGCCGATCATAACAATAACAAGTGTCACAATATGGCGGATGACTCCGGGGATCTTCTCAATGGCCTTTGCAAAAATATACTTTTCCGAAATCAGCAGTATGCCGTAGAATGCACCCCAGGCTACAAAATTCCAGGAAGCACCGTGCCACATACCTGTCAGAGACCAGACAACAAGAAGATTGAGAATTGTTCTTGCTGTTCCCTTTCTGTTTCCGCCAAGAGGAATATAAACATAATCTCTGAACCAGCTGCTGAGACTTATATGCCATCTTCTCCAGAAATCAGTCAGACTCTTGGCAACATACGGGAAGTTGAAGTTCTGCAGAAACTCAAAGCCCAGCATTTTTCCAAGACCGATTGCCATATCCGAATAACCGCTGAAATCAAAATAAATCTGAAGAGAATAGCAGATTATGCCGATCCAGGCACTTGCAACGGAAAGAGCGGCAATGTCCGTTTCAAGAATCTGAGTATAGACTGCGCCGACGGTGTTGGCAAAAAGCACCTTTTTACCAAGACCCTTTATGAAAATCATAATACCCGCTGCAAATTTGTCCCTTGTGACCGTTCTGTCAACAAGCTGCTTTTCAACATCATAATACTGAACAATGGGACCTGCAATAAGCTGCGGGAACATTGTGATATATGTTGCAAAGGGAAGAAGCTTGCTCTGAGCATAGACCTCTCCTCTGTAAACATCAACAACATAAGAAAGAATCTGGAAGGTATAAAAAGATATACCCACGGGAAGAGGCAGATTCATCTGCTTAAGAGAAAGACCGAAGGCACTGTTTGCCGTCTGAATAAAAAAGTCTGTATATTTGAAAAAGCCGAGAATAAAAATGTTGAAAACAACAGCAATAATCAGAAAAAGCTTTTTCCTTCTGTTGTTTCCCACACTTTCCTCAATATCAATTGCTATATTATGATTGAAAATAATACTGATGAGCATAAGGACAATATACACGGGTTCTCCCCACGCATAAAAAAGAAGGCTCATCATACAAAGAACAAAATTCTTTTTCGTCAGCTCACTGTTTCTGTCTTCAAACAGCGGCAGATGATATAAAATCAGAGTCAATGGCAGAAAAGCAAACAAAAATGTTGCGCTGCTGAAAACCATCAGTTCACCTCCGTAAAATTATTTTTTTAAGCAGGAGCGGCTTTACCCTTATCCCGCACACTCATAAAATGCCGCAAGAGCCTTGTCGGCATCCTCACCCACGGCAAAGAAAATCACGCCGTTTTTTTCTGTCAGAACGCACTTTTCAAGCAAGGAAAAGGCCTCGGGAGAATAAGCTTCAAAAATGTTCATTTTCTCCTGGATTCTTTTTTCAAGAGCAGTCATTATTTTTTCTCTGCTCACCTCTCCCGGCTTTATGATTATCAGCTCGCGGACGTTCATAATATCCTCACTGCCGAAATAAATCCAGGATTCAAAGTTTTTCGGGTTAAGTGTTGTCTGGTCTCTGAATCTGTCCTTGCCGAATTTTTCCAGCCCGGAAAAGCTCGTTTCCGCGGTCACGGTCTGAGAAATTTCTTCAGCAGAAAGCAGCACCTGCTTTTCCTCCGCTGTCACAAAGGCAATGAAAAAGACCAGAAGCACAACACATATTATTTCAAGAAATATTGTTTTACGCATTTAAACAATCTCCATTTTTTCAATAACATATCTGAGCCATTGCTTATAAAAAGATTTGGAAAGATGAATTCCGTCTCCTCCGTAGGAATATTCAATTTGACGGAAAAGAGCAGCATTGCTCAGAAATTCAACTCCAAGCGTTTTTGTCATATTCTTAAGAGCAAGATTATAGTTTTTGATGTTGCCGAAGCGGTCAGCCTTGGCAATTGTTCTGTCAACGGGGAAAAGAGCGCTGACAATGATTCTTGTGTCAGGAAGACTCTTTTTAAGCTCCTTGACAAGACGGGAATACATATTGATGAAATTCTTCAGATTTTCACCGTTGTCACCGATCATATTCACGCCGTAATGCAGAATAAGAACGGGAGGATTAAGCTGCTTTATTGTTTCCATGTTGTCAGCAAGATGATAAAGACTTGCGCTGACCTGAGTGATAAGCTTGTTGGGGTTAAGAATTTCATAGGACTCAAGACCGTTCATCAGAGAGTCTCCCATTATATAAACCTTTCTGAAGGCCTGACGGTAAGAAATCTTTTCCGCATCAAGCTTTTTGAGAAGCTTTCTCACCTGCTCCGCTTTGGTTTCGGGGATATAATTTCTGATTTTCTCTGCCTTGTCAACAGCCTTCTGAGCAGCCTTGACATCTGCATTTTCAAGCTCGCTGATGTATGAAATGCCCTGCTGGGTTTTCACCTTTTCCGGGAAATAGCTTTCCTTTGTTTCAAAAAAATTATTAATCGGATAAATCATCAGCAAAGCAAAAATTATAACAAGAATTGCTTTTTTCAATGTTGTTCACCTGTAATACTTATTTTAATATAACGATAACTAACCATTATATTAGTTTACATCTTTTTATCTTTTAAATCAATAGAAAATCTGCTCAATAATGTAAAAAATTACAAAATAACTCAAAATTTTTTCTCTTCATTTTTTCAGATTCCGACACAAAAAAGAGCTTCCCGCGGAAATGCTTTCCGAAGGAAGCTCTGAGTCTTCATAATTTTTATTTTTTTCTGAATCTGAGAACATTGAAGGACAGGGGCTTGAGGGACGCAGTTGTAACCCTTCCGTCCTCAACGGGAAGCGCATTGGAATGCATTCTGACCTTTTCATTTCCGAAATCATTGACATCAAGCACATTGTATCCGTCCATTGAATCAAAGGCAACGGGCTTGTAGCCGTCAAAATCAAGAAGAGAAATGTCAAGCTCCATTGTTTCCGTGAGAGAACGGTTCACGCAGAAAACTGCAACCTCCTGCTTTTCCTCATCCCAGGAAGCAACAGCCTCAAGATAAGGCACATCTGTGTAATCCTTGCAGTCATATTTGTCGCAGGAAATTATGGGAGTAAGAGCACTGCCGGTGCAATGCTTTGACATCTGCATAAAGGGATAGAAAATTGTCTGACGGAAGGAGCCGCCGCCCGTCTTTGTGAAAATGGGAGCAATAACATTTACAAGCTGAGCAAGACAGGCAATTTTCACTCTGTCGGCATGTCTGAGAAGAGTAATGAGCATACAGGCAACAACAAGAGCATCCTCAAAATTATAAATGTCTTCAAGCTGATTAGGAGCAGTTGACCATCTTTCAACGGGAGCTCCGTTTGAATGGTACCACACATTCCATTCATCAAATGAGAGATTGATTTTTTTCTTAGTGCGCTTTTTAGCCTTGACATAATCACAGACACAGATAACACTGTAAATGAAATCGTCAAGCTCAAGGCTCTTTGCAAGGAATGAAGCTGTGTCAGAGGCATGATTATCATAATACTGATGAAGTGAAATATAATCAACATTATCATAAGCGATCTCAAGAGCAGTCTGCTCCCACTGACCGAAGGAATTCATATATCTTGAGGAGGAGCCGCAAAGCACGGTTTTGATTGAAGGGTCAACCCATTTCATCAGCTTTGAAGCCTCGTTTGCAGTTCTTCCGTATTCCTGAGCAGTCTTTGAGCCCATCTGCCAGGGACCGTCCATTTCATTGCCGAGGCACCACACCTTTACATCCCAGGGCTTTTCATAGCCGTGGTCACGGCGCATCTGAGCATATTTTGTCTTTGTGTCAAGATTGCAGTATTCAACAAGAGCTCTTGCCTCATCGGGTCCTCTTGTTCCGAGATTCACCGCCATCATCGGTGATGTTCCCGCCTTTTTGCACCATTTCATAAATTCGTTTGTGCCGAATTTATTCGGCTCCGTCACTCCCCAGGCAAGATCCAGTCTTGCAGGGCGCTGCTCAACGGGGCCGACACCGTCCTCCCAGTTATAGCCAGAAACAAAGTTTCCTCCCGGATAACGTACGATGGGAACGTTAAGCTCGTTGATCATTTCAATAACATCCTTACGGAAGCCGTCCTCGTCTGCAAGAGGATGTCCCGGCTCATAAATACCGCCGTAAACGGCTCTGCCGAGATGCTCAATGAATGAGCCGTAAATATTTCTGTCAATCTCACCGATTTTCATTTCACTTGCAATTGTAATTTTTGCCTTCATAATCTTTCTCCTTTTGTCCGCTGTGATTTTATAAGTTGCGGCGGAACTGATATCCTGAGTAAAGGATATTCCGACTATGACTTTACCATAAATCTCATTATTTGTAAATAACTCAGGGATAAATTCAAAAGGCTTGACAAAGAATCCTTTCAGTGTTAAAATCTTTCTTAACAAAAACATTATAACCCGACAAATCGTTGAAGGAGAAGGCTTTTGTCACAATGAGCTTTCAGAGAGTCCGCGCCCCAGGCTGCAAGCACGGATAAGCACAGCACAGAATGCTACCACTCCCGAGAGTATATCGAAACAAGATATGCCGTATAACTGCGTTAAAGTTAATGAGTGCCGTTGAACAAACGGAATTTGGGTGGAACCGTGGAGTAACTATCACTTCATCCCTTGCAGAAAAGCTGCCGGGGATGAAGTTTTTTGTTTATATAAGCCGATTATTACGGCTGAAATCAGAAAGGAAGAAAAACCATGATTAACGTAACACTTAAAGGCGGCGTTGTTAAGGAATTTGAGGCAGGCACTCAGGTTCTTGACGTTGCAAAAAATCTTGGCGCAGGTCTTTATAAGGCAGCCTGCCTTTGCAGAATTGACGGAGAAATCTGTGACCTGAGAACAGCTCTTGACAAGGACTGTGAGGTTGAAATCCTCACCTTTGACGAGCCCGAAGCAAAAAAGACCTTCTGGCACACCTGCTCACACATTCTTGCTCAGGCGGTAAAAAGACTTTATCCTCAGGCGAAGCTTGCCATCGGTCCCGCTGTTGACAACGGATTTTACTATGATTTTGACAGTGAAATCAGCTTCACACCCGAAATCCTTGAAAAAATCGAGGGTGAAATGAAAAAGATTGTCAAGGAAGGTCTTTTCCTTGAAAAAATCGAAATGGATCCCGATGAAGCAATCGCTCTTATGGAAGAAAAGGGTGAAAGCTACAAGGTTGAGCTTATCAGAGAGCACGCTGACAAGGGTGAAAAAATTTCCTTCTACCGTCAGGGTGAATTCCTCGAGCTTTGCGCAGGTCCTCACATTCCCGACACCTCAAGAGTAAAGGCATTCAAGCTTACCTCCTGCACAGGCGCATACTGGAGAGGTGACAGCAAAAACAAGATGCTTCAGAGAATCTACGGCACAGCCTTCACAAAGGCAAGTGACCTTGAAGCTCACCTTCTTCAGATTGAAGAGGCTAAAAAGCGTGACCATAACAAGCTCGGCAGAGAGCTTGAAATCTTCACAACCGTTGACAGCATCGGTCAGGGACTTCCCATTATGCTCCCCAAGGGCACTCACATTGTTCAGACTCTTCAGCGCTTTGTTGAAGACGAAGAAAAGAAGAGAGGCTGGGTACGCACAAAGACTCCCCTTATGGCAAAGAGCGACCTTTACAAAATCTCAGGTCACTGGGATCATTACAAGGACGGTATGTTTGTTATGGGTGAAGAAGAAACCGACGATGAGGTCTTCGCTCTTCGTCCTATGACCTGCCCCTTCCAGTATCAGGCATTTCTCAACAGAGCACGTTCATATCGTGACCTGCCCATGAGACTTGCCGAAACCTCAACTCTTTTCAGAAACGAATCCTCAGGTGAAATGCACGGCCTTATCCGTGTCCGTCAGTTCACAATTTCTGAAGGTCACCTTATGTGTACCCCCGAGCAGCTTGAAGACGAATTCAAGCGCTGCCTTGAGCTTTGCGTATTTATGCTCAAGACTCTCGGTCTTTATGATGATGTTTCCTACCGCTTCTCACAGTGGGATCCCGCAGACACAGAGAAATATATCGGCTCTGCTGAGCAGTGGGATGAGGCTCAGGGTATTATGTATAAAATCCTTGACAACCTCGGCATCGATTACAAAATCGGTATCGGTGAGGCTGCCTTCTACGGTCCCAAGCTTGACATTCAGATCAAGAACGTACACGGCAAGGAAGACACCCTCATCACAATTCAGATTGACCAGATGCTTGCTGAAAAGTTCGGTATGGAATATGTTGACAAGGACGGCTCAAAGAAGAATCCCTACATCATCCACAGAACCTCAATCGGCTGCTATGAAAGAACTCTTGCTCTTCTTATTGAAAAGTATGCAGGTGCATTCCCCGTTTGGCTCGCTCCCGAAAAGGTACGCATTATGCCCATTGCTGACCGTCATCAGGATGCTGCTTACGAGGTCAAGAAGGCTCTCGAGGCTGCAGGCATCGACGATGTAACCGTTGACACAAGAAGTGAAAAGCTCGGCTACAAGCTTCGTGAGGCTCAGCTTGAAAAGATTCCCTATATGCTTGTCATCGGTGACAAGGAGGCTGAGGAAGGCTCCGTTTCTGTCAGAAAGAGAAGCCACGGCGACCAGGGCTCAATGTCTGTTGATATGTTCATCAACCTCATTAACGAAGACATTGCAACAAGAGCAATCTGGTAATTCAGTCAGAAAATCAATATCACAGGCATTTTCCGTTTTCACCGACGGAGGATGCCTGTTTTTTATATATACAATATAAATAAACCGAGCTCTGCCCCTTCCTGATTTTCCCTGAAAAAAATTATATTTTTTTCAAAAAAACTGTTGACAAAGCCTGTATCGGTGTGTATAATAGAGCCATAACGAAAACAATAATCGTTATCATTATTAAATCGATTGGAGTGATACCGATGTCAGTAATGAAAAACAGCAAGCAAAGAGATGCAATACTGGCAAACCTGCAATCGAGATATGACCACCCGTCAGCCGAAGAAATTTTTCTGGATGTCAAAAAGCTCATCCCTTCACTGAGTCTTGCAACGGTTTACCGAAACCTCAGACTTCTTGAGAGCGAGGGTCTGATTCTCAAAATCAGAATGGCTGACAGTGACAGATTTGACGGTCACACTCACGACCACAATCATTTCACCTGTCAGAAATGCTCCGGAGTTCTGGATCTTGAGCTCAATGAAGATGTGAACATCAACTCACTTCCTAAAAATTTTGACGGATTGGTAAGAGGCCATCATCTGATGTTTTATGGTGTCTGTCCCAATTGCAACAAATGAAAAAATTAATTTAATTGGAGGAAACAAAAATGAAAAAGTATTATTGCCCCGTATGCGGATGGGAAAGCGACGAAAAGGTTGAAAAGTGTGCTATCTGTAAGGCACCTATGAAGGAAAGAGAAGAAGGCGCAGGCATGACATGGGCAGCAGAGCACATTGTTGGTGTAGGCAAGGAAGCAAACGTACCCGAAGAAATCATCATGGGTCTTCGTGACAATTTCAACGGTGAATGCTCAGAGGTTGGTATGTATCTTGCAATGGCACGTGTTGCTCACAGAGAAGGCTACCCCGAAATCGGTCTTTATTGGGAAAAGGCAGCTTACGAAGAAGCAGAGCACGCAGCAAAGTTTGCAGAGCTTCTCGGTGAGGTTGTAACAACAAGCACAAAGAAGAACCTTGAAATGAGAGTTGCCGCTGAAAACGGCGCAACACAGGGCAAGTTCGACCTTGCAAAGATGGCTAAAGAGCTCGGTCTTGATGCTATTCACGACACAGTTCACGAAATGGCTCGTGACGAAGCAAGACACGGTAAGGCATTCGAAGGTCTTCTTAACAGATATTTTGGTTAAAAGCATTAATCCCGAAGCCCTGACGACTTCGGGATTAATTTAAATTCAGATTTAAACAAGGAGGGTTATTTTATGGTAAACTACACAATCTGTAACTGCAAAAAGGTAACTTACTTTGACGTTGAAGATGCTCTGAGTAAGTTCAAAAGATTCGAGGATGTTGAAAAGAATTTTGAAGAGGTACAGAAAATCACTCACTGCTCAACAGGCTGCGGCGGCTGCCATAATAAAATCCTTGAAGCAATTTCAGAGATTATGAGTAAATAACCGCTCCGCTGTCAATATTAAACTCAAATTATTTACGAGGTGAAATTTATGGCTAAATATGTTTGTCCCTGCGGATACGTTTACGATCCCGAAATCGGTGATGAAGAAAACGGTATTGCTCCCGGCACAGCCTGGGAGGATGTACCTGAGGATTGGGTATGCCCCGTTTGCTCCTTGGGCAAAGAGGCTTTTGAAGAGGAATAAAAGCTTCTTAATAAAAATTACACTATAATACTGAAGGCAGAGGGTTGTGAATTCCCTCTGCTTTTTTGTTAGATTTTTGTAATAATAATTTATGCCTTTTTTAATTCTTCCGTGCTTAAATTATAAAAAAGCAAAGGAGTAAAAAAATGAACAAGATTACCTGCATCATACTTTTGATTTTTCTTTCACCTGTTTTTCTTGTTTCTTCAATTATGCTCACCAATAATTTTATTGCAAAGCAGACAGAAAATGAGCTTGTCTCTCTCCCCCTGCCCGAAGGAACTGAGCTTGCCGATTCCCTTTCTGTTGCCGCCAAGGTTTACGGAAACGGCAACGGTATGCAGTATATCGGAGAGCTTCTGATTGTCAGTGAGCTTACTGAAGAGGAGCTGACGGAATATTATCAGAGCCTTAACGGAAACATAACGGTTAAAAGACAGACCTCGCCTCAGGTCTTTGATTCGGAATATTACAAAAGATATAAATTCAAGGGCTTTGATGCCGAAAAAAGCAGCTTTGCCGTTGAACTGATTTATTACAATCCTTACACATATTCCGCTGAATATAATCTGTTCTGGAATATGCTTGATTTTGATCTGAGAGCAAATTGAAATAAAAAAGCAACAGAAGAGATCTGTTGCTTTTTGTTTTGAGTTAGGCTTTTTTGCCTGTCATTTTCTTTACAATCACACTCATCACCACAACAAAAACAGGTATGGGAAGAATATAAAGCAGACTGTAAGGATTTGAAAGGTCGCCCTTGTTTGCAAGAAGAGTGAAAAGGATGTTGAAGGGCAGCATGCCGAGATTCGAAGCAATGAAGAATTTCCAGAAATTAACATTCATTGCACCGTAAATGACGTTCATAAGATCTGAGGGAACAACACCCGAAGCCTTGACAACATAAACCACCATAAACTCGTTTTTACCCGCAAAATCGTCAAGCTTTTTGATTTTCGGGAAGCGTGCCTTGAGCGTATCAAGCATATCCTTGCCCGTAAATTTGCCGAGATAATAAGGAAGAACCATTCCGATTGCCACTCCGATAAAATTAACAAGAACTGCAACCCACATATTTTCAAAAAGGATTCCCGAAATTGCAAAAATTACTGCAGGCGGAAAAATCAGCGCAAAGGATTTTATGGTCGTGAAAGCAATGATAATCAGAGCAACTGTAAGTGTTCCTCCTGAGATATACTCTGAAATCTTGTCTGCATTTTCGATGCTGATGTCGAATTTGTTCATCAGCACAAGCATTGTTGCCACCATTGCTGCCATAAAAACTGCTGACAGAATCTGCAATACTCTTATAATTTTTTCGTTTTTGTTTTTTTCCATTTTTTAATCCTCCTGCTTTATTGCTGTTTCATTGTATAAGCTGATGTTTTTCCGTAATCCCCGTAATGCTTTATGCCATCAGCGGTTTTATATGCCCTCATTCTGAAATAATATGTTCTGCCTGCAAGAAGTCCCTTGATGTCTCTCGAATTTGCCGAAGCCGAGGAAGCTGGCACCGTCTGCTTTTGTGAAAAATCAGCCGAGAGAGAATATTCAATTTCATAACCGCTGACATTTTCCGCTGCAAGCCATTGAATTTTCAAGGCCTTGTTTTGCTGTGAAAAAGAAAGGATATTCACAGCAGCAGGCTTTGTAACCGTTTTCAGAACATTGCTGTATTTGCCGTAAGCTCTGGTCTTTCCCGCATCCTTATAGGCTCTGATGCGTATATAATATTTCTGACCTCTGATAAGCCTTTCAAGAAGGAGGCTGTTCTTTTCTCCGCCCTTTACATTCACTGTCATGCTGTCAGAAAAGTCACTTCGTACAGAATATGAAATCTGATATCCGTCAGCATCTGAGACCGCCTTCCATAAAAGACTGACTGCGCCCTCATAAGCGGTCACGGAGCTTAACGAAACTGTCTGTGGCAGAACCCTCACCTTGACAATTTCACTGCATTTTCCCGCAACCTTACTGTTTCCGACAGCCTTATAGCTTCTTATTCTGAAATAATAAACCTTGCCGACACTCAGCGCTTTAAAGGTTTTTTTCAAGGATTCTGAGCCCTTGACCGTTAGCCTTTTGCTGTTTTTCATATTTTTACTTTCGGAATAATATATCACATAGCCGTCAGCAGAGTCCGCCCTTTTCCATCTGAGAATAACCTTTCCGTTATCGGATACCGCTGAGGTAATGCTGACGCTCTCAGGCAGAGTTGTTATTCTTTTCACTGTGCTGTAAGCTCCGTAACAGATTTCTCCGTCAAGCTTTTTATAGGCTCTTATTTTGAAATAATAGCTTTTACCTGATTTCAGAGCGCTTATTGTTCTTTCAAGCCTTGAAGACGGAACATCAATGACCTTCTTGCCCGAAAAGTCCTTGTTGCCCGAGTAAATCAGCTGATAGCCCGAGGCTCCCGTTACACCCTTCCATTTAAGTGTTATCTGTGTTGTTTTTCTTGAAAAGCCACTCAGCCTTACCGCTGAGGGAAGGGTTGCCGATACAAAAGTTTCACTGTACGGACCGTAAACTCTTTTGCCGTCAACAATTTTATATGCTCTGACTCTCAGATAATACTTCTGTCCCGAAGAAAGCTTTTTCAATGTTGCCGAAGTGGCCTTACCGTCCTTGATGCCGAGGGTATTTTTGTCAGAAAAATCCGATTTGACGGAAAAGTCAATCTGATATCCAGAAATGTTCTTCTGTCCCTTCCAGCTGACTGAAAGCTGAGTTTCCTTTTGAGAAACCTTAAGCTTGGTCACCCTCTTCGGCTCGGTAACAGTTTTTGAGACCTTACTGAAATAACCGCAAAGCTTCTCCTCACCGATATTGTTATAGGCTCTGATTTTCACATAATATTCCGTGGCATAAGAAAGAGCTTCAATTTCACAGGCTGTGATTGTGCCGCTGACAATTGTAACCTTTCTGTATTTTGAAAAATCCGATGTACCGGATATCAGTATCTGATATCCGTCTGCACCCTTGGATTTTGTCCAGCCGAGGCTGACAGTATTGCCCTTGATGCTGATTCTTGTAAATGAAGCTGATGCAGGTCTGGTCTTCTGGGTAAGAGTTGCTCCGCTGACACCCTCAACATCTCCCGTGACGGCTCTGACTCTGAAGCTGTAATCAGTTGACGGCTGAGCATCGGTAAGAACAAAATAATTTCTGAAGGTTGTCTGCTCCTTCCAGCTTCCGCCATCTGCCCTGTATGAAACCTTGTAGCACTCGGCTCCCTTTGTTTTACTCCATTTAATTTTGATTTCACTGTCAGTAACATAATCAACCGTCAGCTTCTCAGGCTCACCGAGAGGTATAACCTCATCGGTTATAACGGTTTTGACATCCTCACACCTTGAACAGACAAATATATTGCAGCCCTCAGAGGTATAAGTTGCTTTTATCTCCTCTGTCAGCTCATAATTATGACCGAGAGCAGGTGTAATACTACGTGTGAGTTCAAGGCAGTAAACACACCCGTAAAGCTCAAATCCGTCGCTCAGACAGGTGGCATCTGCAGACGTCATCAAAAGCGGCTTGTGGTCTGTTATTTCGATAACGCTCTGAGCTATAACCCACTGCTGACAGTCATAACAGATGAGTCCGTCTGTCAGCCCTGTTGCATTACAGGTTGCCGGCTCACCGTAAATCTTTCGGGCATTCGGATGATTTGTTGCAGGTATTGTCTGCGCAGGAACAACTATCGAAAGACAGTCGTAGCAGTAAACCGACTGTGTGTATCCCTCTGTTGTGCAATCGGGTGCCTTTCCCTCAATGACGGTTGTGTTGCCGTGAACACAGGCCTCGGGAGGCTTGTCAAAGCTGACAAGAAAGCTTACCGTACCGCTTTCGGAGACTGCACTGAATTTCATTGCCCAGTAATACACCTTATCCTTTTCCAGAAAAATATTAATCAGAAAGTTATAATCCTCCCCCGAATCATCATCCTCGGCAAGACAGGTGCTTTTATCTGAGGAATAAAGATAGCCCCGAGTGTCCGAGTCGGAAAAGCAGGTGAAGGTATAAAATCCCGATTTTTCGGGAACAAATTTAAAATAATTTATGCTGAAGCCTTCAATATCAAGGGTAAGCCTCTGCTCTGCCTCGATATCAAAGCTGTAATCCGTTGCTCCTGCCGCATTAAAAAGACAGCAATAAATCAACGTCACCGTCAGCAAAATAAAAAGAATCCGCCTAACTCCCCTGTGGGAATCCCTGTTTTTCATTTTGTCCTCCGTTTTTTAACGTCCCTCTTTTGCTTTGAAAGGTAATCCTGTAAGCAAAAAAACAAGAACCAAAGAAATACCCTACGGTTCTTGTTTCATATTAGTTGACCTTAAAGATAATCTCTTCCTGCAGGATTAAATTTTTGCAGCTGCTGATCAGCCCTCGAAGGTTTCGGCCTCAATTGCCATAATCTGATCAACACGTCTCTGATGTCTGCCGCCCTCAAACTCTGTGTCAAGGAAAACATCCACCATTTCAATTGCAAGTCCTGCACCGAGAACTCTGCCGCCCATACAAAGAGCATTGGCATCGTTATGGAGTCTTGTGAATTTTGCGCTGAACCAGTCAGAGCAGCATGCTGCTCTGATGCCCTTTACCTTGTTTGCAGCCATGGAAATACCGATACCTGTGCCGCAGCAAAGAATTGCCTTTTCACTTTCTCCGCTTGTTACACTTTTACATACCTTGTATGCAATTGCCGCATAGTCGATTGATTCCGGTGTGTATGTGCCGAAATCCTTATATTCAATTCCTCTTTCCTCGAGGTGTTTTTTAATTTCCTCTTTAAGCTCAAAGCCGCCGTGATCTGCACCGATTGCTATCATTTTTTCGTCTCCTTTAATCAGTTGTTTTTATTTTTTGCCTTCAGTTCTCTTTCTGCCTGCGGCAGTCTGAGATATGAGGGCATTAATTCCTTTGCTGAAAGCAGCTTTTCGGGGCTGTAATTGTTTTCAGCCGCAAAAGCTACACTTGAGCCCTTCTGATAAACGCAGAGTGCTCCTGCCTTTTTATATCCGAGAGCCTTGTGACAAAGCTCAGCTCCGTCTCCGACAAAAATGATGTCGCCCTGAATTTCACTGAGCTTTTTGCCGAGATCCTCAATCATAAGAGCATCATCCTCGGAAAGCCTTGTGACAGTACCCTTTTCATTACGGAAGATTCCGCAATAAACCTGATTACATCTTGCATCCATAACGCTGACTGCAACACAGTCTCTGTCGGCAAGATTGTAAGCAAGTGCCTCAAGGGTTGAAACAGGCATACATTTTTTGTCAAGACCGTCACAGATTCCCTTCACTGCAGCAACACCGATTCTGACACCCGTGAAGGATCCGGGACCGACACTGCAGGCAAGAAAATCAATATCTGACATATTTATTTCTGCATTTTCAAGAGTGCTGTCTATCATAGGCATAAGCGTTCTTGAATGGGTAAGCCCTGTGTTGACTGAGCTTTCGGAAAGAATTTTTCCGTTTTCAACAACTGCAACGCCCGCACAAACGGCACTTGTGTCAATTGCAAGTATTTTCATTTTTTCACCCTACCGTAATAAACCTTTCATTTTCCGTCTGACCCTTTTCAATGGTTATTCTGACTGTGTTTTCGGGCAGAGCATTTTCGATGTTTTCGCTCCATTCAACAGCAAGAATTGCTCCCATATCACAATAATCAAAAAAGCCGCTTGAATAAAGATCGTCCCAGGACTCAACCTTATACATATCAAAATGAACAAGGGGCGGATTTCCGCCGTAATCGTTGACAATGGCAAAGGTGGGGCTTGATACATCACAGTCAATGCCGAGACCCTTTGCAAGTCCTCTTGTGAAAGCGGTTTTACCTGCTCCCAGATCTCCGTAAAAAGCAATCACCGTTCCTCCCGTAAGCCTTTTTGCAAATTCACAGGCAAAGCTCTCAGTTTCTGCGGTGCTGTGAGTAACGATTCTTTCCATTTTTTCACCTCTGCTGTCTTTTGGATAATTATATCACGAAATGATAATAAGTCAACTATATCACGAAATGATAATAAGTAAACTTTTTACTTGAAATATTATTTAATACATAATATAATAATCATATCAGACTATGCTCTGTACTGTCCTTCGGGATTTATGATATATATTTTCCACCTGAGCCCTGCCAAGGCTTATCGGATTATCTTTATTATACGGGATGTGATAAATTGTTAGCTAAAAAAATAAAAAAGGCTTTTATGGAAACAGATATTTTTCTTATGCTCATCTGCTTTTGTCTTTCAGCCGTAGGTGTTGTTGCCGTCAGCAGTGCAACCTACAGTGCCACAGCGGAAAGCTTCCTTTCCCGAGACGCAAAGGTTATGATTCTTGCCGTGTGCCTGGGCACCGTTGCCGCAATAATAATTTCCGCAATCGATTATGATATTATTCTTAAGCTGTGGCCCCTTGTTGCCGCTGTCTGCATCGGTCTGATGCTTGCCCTGTTCCCCTTCGGTGCATCACCCGAAGGCAGAAGTGATGCTATTTCCTGGCTTAAAATCACAAACAGCCTTTATTTTCAGCCCTCTGAAATTGTTAAAATCGGCTTTATCATCACCTTTGCTTTTCATCTGAGCAAGGTGAAAGCGCGCATTTCAGAATTCAAAACCGTTTTCTTTCTGTGCATTCACGCGGCAATTCCCATCTGCCTTGTTGTTATGACAGGTGACCTCGGCTCCGCACTTATCTTCTGTGTTATGTTTGTCGGTCTTATGTTTGTTGCGGGTGTCCACTGGCTTTATTTCCCTGCCGCGGGACTTATGATTGCCGCAGCATCACCGATTATCTGGTATAAGGTTTTTGATGACATTCAGAGAAACAGAATCCTTGCCCTTTTCGACCCCGAGGCTTATCCCACTCAGATTTATCAGCAGAATCAGGCCCTCAAGGCAATAAGAAACGGCGGCTTCACGGGAATGGGACTTTTCAAGGGTGAGCTGACTCACAGCACTCTTCTTCCCGAAAAGCAGAACGATATGATTTTCCCTGTTATCTGTGAGGAAGCAGGCTTTGTCGGAGCCCTTGTCCTTATTCTGCTTTTCATCATTCTTTCACTGAAAATAATCTCCGTGGGCAAGCGCTCAGGTAATTTTGCAGCTCAGATAATGTGCTACGGTGTTGCCTTTATGATTCTTGCACAGGCATTCGTAAACATCGGAATGTGTACTCGCCTTCTGCCCGTTATCGGCATCACCCTGCCCTTCATAAGTGCGGGCGGCTCCTCGGCAGTCTGTCTTTATCTTGCAATCGGAATCGTTATGAGTGTCTACCGCTCCTCCAAGGGTCTGAGCAACCGCGATTACAGATATGCCCGAATTGAAAAGTACAATATCTCATATGAATAATTATAAATCGGCTTTCTTTGTAAAATAAAGGAAGCCTTTTTTTCAGGTGAATAAAAATATAATTTTTCCGCAAATTCATTGTAAAATAAAAAGCTTTACAGCAAATTGCACACTGTAAAGCTTTTTTCTTGTTTTTGCGGATAACTCCGTTGAAAATGTGAAAAACTCATATTTTATTTCCGATTTGAAATATTAACCGTAAAGTTTTTAACTTTACTAACGGAGTTTTCCACATATTTTTTGTTAAATATCTGAGGATTATTCATTATACATCAGCTTTTTGCATATACATTTTATGCATAACCGTCAATTTTTACAAATTTTTACAAATATCCGCAAGTTCCTGCATCGAAAGCTTTTCGGCACGGATATTGACATCAAGACCCGCCGCCTCAATAGCCGAAGCAACCTGCTGCTTTGAAAGCCCCATACCCGAGCTGATGGAGTTGACGGCAGTTTTTCTTCTCTGAGAAAATGCCGCTCTGACCATGGTGAAGAACTTCTTTTCATCCTCAACGGCAACGGGAGGCTCCTTTCGGATGTCAAGTCTGATAACGGTGCTGTCAACATTGGGAGCAGGCATAAACGAGCCTCTTGAAACATTGAAAAGAGTTTTAGCCTGAGCGAAATAATTGGTGCAGACAGTGATTGCACCCGAATTCCTTGAGCCCACGGGGGTGCAGAGTCTTTCCGCAGCCTCCTTCTGAATCATAACGGTGACGGCCTCAATGGGCAGTCTGCTTTCAAGAAGCATGGTGATTACCGGAGACGTTATATAATAAGGAAGGTTTGCACAGACCACAACCTTCATATCGGGAAACTTTTCCTCAATGAGCTTATGAAGGTCAACCTTCATAACATCGGCATTGACAATTTCAACATTGTCAAATTCACCGAGGGTTTCATCAAGCACAGGCAGAAGTCTTGAGTCAAGCTCAACACTCACAACCTTTTTTGCAACCTTGGCAAGCTCGGCTGTCAGAACACCTACACCCGCACCTACCTCGATTACGCCCGTATTTTCATCAGCTCCGCACATCTGAGCCATTCTGGGACAAACAGTTGGATTAATCAGAAAATTCTGACCGAGAGCCTTTGAAAAGCTGAAGCCGTGTTTTTCCATTACTCTTCTGATTACGCCTATATCAGATAAATTTTCCATTTATTGCCTCTCCTTGAATCAAAACTATTGCATTTTTCTGTTTTTAATGTATAATCTTTCTGTAAGACATAAGATTCTTATATATTATAAACGAGGTGAACAAATATGTCAATTCTTGTAACAGGCGGCGCAGGCTACATCGGCTCACACACCTGCATTGAGCTTATCAAGGCGGGCTACGATGTTGTTGTTGTCGACAACTTCTACAACAGTAAAAAGGAATCTCTCAAAAGAATCGCTGAACTCAGCGGTAAGCCCATCACCTTCTATGAATGTGATATCAGAAACAAAAAGGGTCTTGATGAAATTTTCAAGGCTGAATCCATTGATGCTGTAATTCACTTTGCAGGTCTCAAGGCTGTCGGTGAATCCTGCAGCAAGCCCCTTGAATATTATGACAACAACGTTGAAGGAACTCTTGTTCTTTGTGACGTTATGAAGGACAACGGCTGCAAAAAGCTTGTTTTCAGCTCTTCTGCAACTGTTTACGGTATGCACAACGTTTCTCCCCTTAAGGAAACAATGCCCACAGGCGGCACAACAAACCCCTACGGCACAACAAAGTTTATGATTGAAATTATTCTTTCTGACCTTTACAAGTCAGACAATGAATGGTCAATTTCACTCCTTCGTTACTTCAATCCCATCGGCGCTCACGAAAGCGGCAGAATCGGTGAAGATCCCAACGGAATCCCCAACAACCTTATGCCCTATATCACTCAGGTTGCTATCGGCAAGAGAGACTGCCTGAGCATTTACGGTGACGATTACGATACTCACGACGGCACAGGTGTCAGAGACTATATCCACGTTGTTGACCTTGCAGCAGGTCACGTGAAGGCTCTTGCACGAGTTCTCGGTCGTTCAGGTCTTGACATTTACAACCTCGGCACAGGCACAGGCTACAGTGTTCTTGATGTTGTCAAAGCTTTTGAAAAGGCAAGCGGAATCAAGCTCAACTATAAAATCGTTGAACGCCGCCCCGGTGACATTGCAACCTGCTATTCAGATCCCTCAAAGGCCTTTGAGGAGCTTGGCTGGAAGGCTGAAAGAGGAATTGAACAGATGTGCGCTGACTCCTGGAGATGGCAGAGCATGAATCCCAACGGCTTCCCCGACTGATAAAATCAAATCGGACGCCTTAATTCCCGATATGAAAAACACGGTTTTTTAACCGTGTTTTTTTGTTCGCCGCGGAAATGCCGTACATATTAAAGAAAAATACAGATATCTATTGAAAAAATCCTCGCTTTTTGATATTGTTAAAGTAGTAATAATGTGTTTAATTATCATTATAATAAATAAAAGGAGAACATAACCATGGCAGAAAGAAATTATGAGGAAATCCTTTCTCAGCTTACTCTTGAAGAAAAAGCTTCACTTTGCTCAGGTCTGACCAACTGGCTTACAAAGCCCGTTGAACGTCTTGGCATCCCTTCAGTCTGGATGAGTGACGGTCCCAACGGAATGAGAAAAGAAAAACAGACCGGCGGCACAAATATTATGCAGGAATCAGAAAAATCAACCTGCTTTCCCACCGCTGTAACAACAGCAAGCAGCTGGGACACAGAGCTTCTTGAAAAGGTTGGTGAAACCCTCGCCGACGAAGCAAAGGCTCTTCAGGTCACAACTGTCCTCGGCCCCGGCATCAACATCAAAAGAAGTCCTCTTTGCGGCAGAAACTTTGAATATATGTCTGAAGACCCCTTCCTCACAGGAAGACTCGGTGCAGCCTTTGTCAAGGGTGTGCAGAAGGAAGGCATCGGCGTCAGCCTCAAGCATTTCTGCGCAAACAATCAGGAATTCAACAGAATGTGCATTGACACAATTGTTGACGAAAGAGCCTTCAGAGAAATTTATATGTCAGCCTTTGAGCACATTGTCAAAACCGAGCAGCCCAAAACCGTTATGTCCTCATACAACAAGGTTATGGGTGAATATACCGGTGAAAGCAAGAGACTTGTTCAGGATATTCTCCGTGACGAATGGGGCTTCGAGGGTATCGTTATTTCAGACTGGGGTGCAGTCAACAACAGAGTCAAAGGTATCAAGGCCGGCATGGACCTTGAAATGCCCGGCAACAACGGTATGAATGACAAGCATATTGTTGAAGCTGTAAAGAACGGTGAGCTCGACGAAAAGGATCTTGACAAATGCGTTCTCAGAATGATTAAATTTGCTTTCGAATGTAAAGAAAACGAGGGCAAGGGATATGCAATTGATTTTGACGAGCATCACAAAATTGCCCGCAAGGCAGCTGAGGAATCAGCAGTTCTTCTCAAAAACAACGATTCTCTTCTTCCCCTTGACAAGAAGCAGAACATTGCCGTTATCGGTGCTCTTGCAAAGAAGCTTCGTTACCAGGGCGCAGGCTCAAGCCACATCAATCCTCCCAAAACCGTTTCATTTGTTGAAGCAATGAAAAAAGCAGGTCAGTCCTTTACTTATGCTGACGGTTACACTCTCAAGGGTGACGGATATAACAAAAAGCTCATTGACGAGGCCTGCAAGGCAGCAAAGGGCAAAAATGCAGTTGTTGTTTTTGTCGGTCTTACCGATGCTTTTGAAAGCGAAGGCTTTGACAGAAGACATATGGAAATGCCCAAGAGCCACAGTATTCTCATTGACAAGCTTTCAAAGGTCAATGAAAATATCATTGTTGTTCTTTCCTGCGGCTCACCCATCAAGATGGACGCCTGGGAATTCAAAGCAAAGTCAATCCTTAACCTTTACCTTGGCGGTCAGGCAGGCGGTGAGGCTGCTTATAACCTTATCTACGGCAAGGTAAATCCCTCAGGCAAGCTTGCTGAAACCTTCCCCTTCAACAACGAAGACAACGTTGTTCACAAGTATTTCCCCATGGGTCCCAGAAATGTTGAATACAGAGAAAGCATTTTTGTCGGCTACCGTTATTTTGACAAGGCAAAGAAAACCGTTCAGTACCCCTTCGGACACGGTCTTTCATATACTAAATTCGAATACAGCGACATCAAGCTCAGCAAGAAAAAAATCAAGGGCGGAGACAAGCTCACCGTTTCCTTCAAGCTGAAAAACATCGGTGACAGAGACGGTGCCGAGGTTGCTCAGGTTTATGTCTGCGCTCCCGAAAGCAACATCTTCAAGGCAGACAGAGAGCTCAAGGGCTTCAAGAAGGTATTCCTTGAAAAAGGTGAAGAAAAGAAGGTTTCAATTGAGCTTGACGAAAAGGCCTTCGCTTTCTATAACGTCAACATCAATGACTGGCATACAGAAAGCGGTGAATACAAAATCATTGTTGCCGCCTCCTCAAGAGACAGCAGACTTTATGCCGCAGTTACCGTTGAAACCGACAAGCCCGACGCTGTTGTACCCGATTACAGACAGAGCGCTCCCATTTACTATAATGTTGACTCAATGTCAAGCATCCCTGACAAGCAGTTTGAGGCTGTTCTCGGCTCAAAAATTCCCTTCAACGGAGAATACAAAAAGGGCGACCTTGACCTCAACTGCACTCTCAAGCAGGTTTCATGCTCACCCTTCGGCAAGGTGCTTTACGGTGTTCTTACCACAGGTGCAAAGGTTGTTGCTCTTGCAGCAGAAAACCCCGAAATGATCACCGAATCAATCAAAACTATGCCCCTTCGTTCCTTCAGCGGCTTCACAGGCGGTCTTGTTTCACAGAAATCCGTTGACGGTCTTGTTGACCTTTGCAACGGCACAAAGGGCGGTCTGAAAAAGGTTATTGACGGCCTAAAAAAAGACTGAGGTAACAGCTGATGAAAAAAGTAATTTCAATTATTCTTGCAATCTTAATGCTGCTGACTCTCACTGCCTGCTCTGATAAACAGGATGAGCCGACACAGACTCAGGTTTCCTCAAATGAGGTCAGCACCGATGAAAACAAGAAGCACAACGGGGTTTTATCAAGTTTCTCCTCTGTTGACCTTGAAGGAAAGTCTGTCAGTGCAGACATTTTCAAGGGGCACAAAATAACAATGGTAAACATCTGGGCAACCTTCTGCGGACCATGTGTTTACGAAATGCCCTTTATTCAGGAGATTTCTGAAAGCTATGCTGACAAAGGCGTTCAGGTTGTGGGCATTGTCTGTGACGTAACTCTCCTGCCCGACGGAAGCTATTCCCAATCTCTTCTTCAGTCAGCAAAGGACATCGTTGAGGAAACAGGTGTAAAGTACACCAACATCCTCCCATCTGAAGATCTCAACAGAGCAAAGCTCGATCAGGTCTATTCCGTACCTGAAACAATTTTTGTTGACGAATACGGCAATCAGATAGGCACAGCTTATGTCGGCTCAAGAAGCTATGAGAGCTGGGCAGCAATAATCGACAGTTTGCTTAATCCCCCCCAAGAGGGATTAACCGAATAAAAAACAAACAATAATATAAGAAAATATTGGAGGTATCATTATGAACTTAAAAGGCACAAAAACCGAAAAAAATCTTATGGAGGCTTTTGCAGGTGAATCACAGGCAAGAAACAAATATACCTATTTTGCTTCCGTAGCAAAGAAGGAAGGCTATCAGCAGATTGCCGCTATCTTTGAAGCAACCGCTAACAACGAAAAGGAACATGCAAAAATGTGGTTCAAGGCTCTCGGTGAGCTTGGCAACACAGCCGCAAACCTCAAATCAGCAGCCGACGGTGAAAACTACGAATGGACAGATATGTACAGCCGCTTTGCTGATGAAGCTGAAGAAGAAGGCTTCACAGATCTTGCAAAGAAATTCAGAATGGTTGCAGAAATTGAAAAGAGCCACGAAGAGCGCTACCGTGCACTTCTGAACAATGTTGAAATGCAGAAGGTCTTTGAAAAGAGCGAGGAAATCATGTGGGAATGCCGCAACTGCGGTCACCTTGTCATCGGCAAGAAGGCTCCCGAGGTCTGCCCCGTATGCGCACATCCTCAGAGCTATTTCGAGGTCAGAAAAGAAAACTATTAATTTATAGTATAAAAAGACAAAGGAGGAACTTCGGTTCCTCCTTTTCAGTCTATATTTAATTATAAGTCATCGGCATCCTGAACGGGCTTTTCATTTTTGTCCTCGGGAACGCCCGTGTAGCTTCCCTGAACATCACTTTTAATGCCGTTATCCTTCACCCTTGCTCTGACAACCTTCATTGCCTTTGCCATGGGAGCGGATTTTTTTCTTTTGTTTTCCGTAAAAAATCACCCTTTCTTTTTCTTATAAAGAAAGTATGTGTAAAAGAAAAAAATAAAATCAAATTTTTTCAAAAAAAGTATTGACATTTGTTTCATTACGTGTTATATTATACAAGCACTTGCGAGGAACGCAAGTCTCCCTCTTAAAAAATCAATAAATGCGAGAGTGGCGGAATCGGCAGACGCGCACGTTTGAGGGGCGTGTGGGGCAGCTCGTACGGGTTCAAGTCCCGTCTCTCGCACCAGACTCAGTAACTGAAAGGTTGCTGAGTTTTTTTATTTTTTCCCCACAAACTCAAACGGCGGTGAAGCATAAAGCCTCACCGCCGTTATTGTCATTATTCTTAAGCTTATTTGCCGCTCTTTTGAGCGTAATAGATAAACTGACCGATAGAATCGGGTCTTGCAAGCATCTTTGCCCTTGCCGTGAAATCATTGAGCTTACTCTTGACAAGCTCAATATCGTTTACGCACATCAGTGAGAAGCTTTCAAGCTGCTTATCAAGATCAATATTTTTGTCAATCTTAATTGTAACAGTTCTGCTTTCATCGGGAAGAAGGTCAAAGTAGTTTTCTGAAAGAGGCTGCATTGAAACACTGCTTTCAACACGGACAAGTCTTGCAAAGCGGTCACTTGTGACAGTAATTTCAATCACATCACCCTTAGCCACTGCATTAAGGCTCATATCGGGCTTTGTAAGCTGAAGCTTCTTTTCAGGCTTGAACAGATATGTCTTTTCATTTATAAGAACGCCGTCCTTATAAAGCTCTGCCTTAACACCCACACGGCTGAGATCGTAATACTTTCCGAGCAGACTTTCAGAAATCTCAAAGCACTTGAGATTTTTAAGAGCATCAACACTGTACTCACGGACCTTTTCCTGAATAACACCCTTGTCAAAATCAAAAATCTGACATTTGAGGGTAAGGTCTGTCTTTTCGGGTCTGTCGTTGAGAACATAGACGCTCACCATATCATCAGCGTCCTCAATTGAAACGGAAACGGGAGCGAAGAAGTGCTTTGCACGGTACTGAAGCGCCTTGTAGTTTCCGTAATAGTCCATACTTGCCCAGGAGCATACACCCCAGCAATCATTAAACTGCCAGTAAATTGAGCCGTTACATCTGCCCTTGTTTCTGCGCCAATGCTCAGTTGCATCACTGATGCATTCAAGCTGAGTTACCTGTGAAAGATAAATCAGATCCTCAAACTTTTCGGGCAGACGGAAGCGTGAAGCTATGTAATAAAGCATCTTATCATTACCCGTATTGCACTTCTGATGAGCCATAAAAACGGGAGAATGAATGTCATAATCCTTTTCCTCAGCAAAGGTACGGATTGTTTTGATGTCAGGCAGAGACTCAAAGCCGAACTCACTGCAGAAGCGTGTCATACGCTTACGGTAATATTTCATATTCTGAAGGCCGTGCCATACTGCCCAGAGATGAGTGTCACCGTAATTGTCACTGTCAACCTCCTTCATATGTCCCGTTCCGCAGGGTGAGCCGGGAATGAAGGGTGTATCCTCATCAAATTTCCTTACCTCTTCAGGAAGAATGTTATGGAAGAACTTTTCTGTCCATTTGATATATTTCGGGAAATTCAGCCATCCCATTGACATTGTCTCAATTTCATTATTACCGCACCATAATGCAAGTGAGGCATGATGACGAAGGCGCTTGATGTTATATTCAATCTCCTTCTTTACATTTGCAAGGAAGGCATCGTCAAAGAAGGGGTAAGCCTGACAGGCAAACATAAAGTCCTGCCAGAGAAGAATGCCCTTTTTATCACAAAGATCATAAAACTCGTCGCTTTCATAATAACCTCCGCCCCACACTCTAAGCATATTCATATTTGAATAAAGAGCTGTGTCAAGAAGGTATTCAATTTTATCCTTTGTGAAGCGTGTGGGAATTGAGTCACCGGGAATGAAGTTTGCGCCCTTGATGAAAAGAGGTACTCCGTTGAGAATGAAGCGGAAGGTTTCACCGTATTCATCGGGGCTTCTGTCAAGCTCAAGAGTACGAAGACCTATCTTCTTCTCAACGCTGTGAGAAATCTTTCTGCCTTTTTTGAGCTTTGCTGTTACAGTATAAAGAGCCTGCTCGGTTTTGCCGTTCATTTCATAAGTCCACCAGAGCTCAGGCTTTTCAACAACAAATTCGGCCTCGGTGCCCTTACTTTTCATTTCTTCTCCGTCGGGTGAAGCAAGAATGATTTCAGCACTCTCGCCCTCATAAAAATCACCCTCAAGCTTCACGGTAACAGTAAAGCTTCCGTCGTCGTTTCTGCGCTGACGGATTTTCATATCCTCAATTCTGCCCTCATTGCGCATTTCAAGGTAAATCTCATCACCGATACCGCTGACGGGAAGCACGGGACCCCAGTCCCAGCCGAAATGACACTGCGGCTTTCTGATTCTTACAATACCGTTCTGTCCGTTACTGTTGGGAGGTGTTTTTTCCTTTTCATAACGCTCTTTAACATAATTGACAGGAGATTCAAAAACAATTTCAAGGCTGTTTTCACCTTCTTTAAGCTGATTTTTCACATCAAACTCATAAGCAAGATGACAGTTCTCACCCTCACCGATTTTTTCTCCGTTCAGATAAAGCGTGCAAATTGTATCAAGACGCTTACATACAAGAGCAATTTTTTCATTCTCAAGCTCCTTAGCTGAAAGAGTGAAGCTCTTTTTATATTTCCAGTCACGCTCAGCTACCCAATAAACATCTTTTTCATTTTCACCGTAAAAAGGATCCTTGATAATATCAGCATTCATCAGATCAAGATAATTACAGCCGGGAACAGCTGCAGAGAGAGAATACTCCCCTTTTGTGTCACAAAGCTCCCATTTTCCGCAAAGTGATTTTATAACCATAACACACCTCTTTCTTTCATTTTTATCATCATAACATTTAAATATATTTAAGTCAACAAAATACTGCCTTATACATAATCATACCTAAAAATGCAAACGCATACCAACCGATACCAAAAATGCGGATAGTGATAGTGATAGTGTTAGTGATAGTGATAGTGATAGTGTTAGTGTTAGTGTTAGTGATAGTGTATATGTTAGTGATAATGTGTGTAAAACAAAAATATGCGTCCGCATAAATATATACCTTCGGCTGAAAAAAATCAGAGAACTGTGCCAAAGAAAAAAACGGGACATCAGCCTGAGCCGAAATCCCGTTTTAAATTTTTATTTGTGATAAATCAGATGACAGATGTCGTCACCGTTACCGATTGTTTTGGGAAGATCAAGAACCGCACCGTATTTGTCACCGATTCCTCTGTCTCCGCACATTGCAAGATCACAAAGCACTCTGATTTCTTCGTCTGTGCAGCCGGCCTTCTGCCAAGCCTTTACAAGAGGACAGTAATGGAACTTAAGCTCAAAGCGGTCATCCTGAACGTCAATGATTTTCATTTCAAAGACCATCTGTGCCGGAAGAGTGAAAAGCGTCTTCTTAAGACCCTTGAGTGAATCTGTCTTTCCCTTGGCAACAAGATTATCTCCGTTGAAATGACCGCAGCGTCTGATTGCATCCGCTGCATAATCATAAGGATCAAGACCCTTTTTCTTTGCTTCATCTGTCAGATAATAAAGCCAGAGTGCTCTGTGCTCAAGCTGCTCTCTGACAGCCTCAATCAGTTTGTTTTTAATCTTGGGTTCATTTTTAATCATTTTAATTCATCTCCTTGAAATGAATTTTAACACACTGTTCAACATTTTTCAACTTGTTAACACTATTAAATATTTATTTTCTAAAAAATTTCAGTATTTTTTCTCTGAAAAACCACCTCTTATTTCTGTGACACAAAAATTACACACACCGCCCTTAAAATAACAGCCGTAAGGACGGTGATTTAAATTATGGGCTGAATTTTAAAGCAAACTGTTGAATATTAATCAGATTTATTGTATCATCTAAACAACATCAAACAAAGGAGAGTTCCCTATGACAATTTTAGCACCCGTTATAAAGGTACTGCTTTCAGTGCTTATGTCTGTTACAGCCCTGATTTCAGGCGGCTCAACCACAGACCCTGCAAACACACCCGTTTATCCCGACAAGTGTAAGCTCAGCTTTGCAACCGTTTCTGACCTTCACATTCACGAAACAGACAATGCGGCTAATTTCTTCAACTGCTCCGTTCTTGAGTCAATGCTCACAGATATGGAGGCTTCAGAAAGAAAGCTTGATGCAGTTGTTCTTGCAGGTGACCTTACCGACGACGGTGAAGAGGATCAGTGGCAGACCCTCGAGACTGTTATGAGCAAGCACACACCCGCTGATAACATTCTTCTTGCCCTCGGCAATCACGACACCTGGACAGAAAACGGTGACAAGAGCTATAAGAAGCTTTTCAAGGAATACACCGAAAAAATCACAGGCAACAAAATCAGCAACGTTTATTACTCAAAGCAGATCAACGGCTATTATTTCATCTTCCTCGGAAGCGAAAAGGACAGCGTAGGTGCTTATTTCAGCAGCAAGCAGCTTTCATGGCTCAAGACTGAAATGGCAAAGGCAGCAAAAACAGAAAAGCCCATCTTTGTTGTTTCTCACTGGCCCCTCAATCAGACTCACGGTCTTCCCGTAACCTTCGGTGACGAGGAATATGACGATATGACCGGCGGCATCGGAGAGCAGAGTGCAAAGGTCAAGAAAATCCTCAACAAGTATAAGAATGTGTTCCTCATCTCAGGTCACATCCACAGCGGCTTCTCAAATGCAGCCACCGCAGAAGCAACAGGCTATCAGTCCGTTGAAACTTACGGAAACATCACAAGCATCAACCTCCCCTTCGGTACCTTCTTCAGCATCAACGGTGACAACACTCTTCCCGGTGCAGGATATACCTTTGAGGTTTACAAGACAAAGGTTATGATCAGAGCAAGAAACTATGCTTCAGGAAAGTGGCTTCCCGAATATAACTACACAGTCAAGCTTAAATAAAAAAACAACACAAAGCGGCGGTAAACTCAGGTTTATTGCTGCTTTTTTGCTTTAAAGTGTTGACATAACGGCTTTTTCGTGCTATTATTCATATTACTTAATCCGGCACAGGCCGACAAACATCAGTGAGGTATATTATGAGACGTGGTAATTTGATGAGCGTCAGAGACGACATCAAGGTTCTTGACGCAACAATAAGAGACGGCGGACTTTGCAACAATTTTGATTTTTCCGATGAGTTCGTCAGGGAGCTTTACAAAACAAACATCGCAAGCGGTGTTGATTATATGGAATTCGGTTACAAGGCAAGCAAAAAGCTTTTCAACCCCGAAGAGCACGGCAAATGGAAATTCTGTGAGGAAAAGGATCTCAGGGCAATTGTCGGTGACAACATTTCAGATATGAAAATCTCCGTTATGGCTGATGTAGGAAGATGTGATTACAAAACCGACTTCCTCCCCAAGTCCGAAAGTGTAATTGATATGGTGCGTGTTGCCTGCTATATTCATCAGATTCCCGCAGCAATCGAAATGATTGAGCATTTTCACGCCCTCGGCTATGAAACAGCCTGCAACATTATGGCCGTTTCCCAGGCAGGCTCCGATCAGATCAAGGATGCTCTTGATATGCTGATTCAGACAAATGTTGACGTCATTTATCTTGTTGACAGCTATGGCTCACTTTTTCCCGAAAACGCAACAGAGCTTACAAAGGCATATATCCATGCCGCCGACCAGACAGGCAAAAAGGTCGGCTTCCACGCTCACAACAACCTTAACCTTGCCTTTGCAAACACAATTGAAACACTTTCATACGGTGTTTCCTTCCTTGATGCAACAGCTCAGGGAATGGGCAGAGGTGCAGGCAACTGCTCAATGGAGCTTCTTATCGGCTTCCTGAAAAACCCCAAGTATAATATCTACCCCCTTATCAGATTCATTGAAAAATATATGTTCCCTCTCAGAGAGCAGGGAATTACCTGGGGCTTTGATATGCAGTATATGTTCACAGGTCAGTTCAATCTTCATCCCCGTGAGGCTATGGCATTCACCGACAGCGGCAGAAAGGATTACTGCGAATTTTACAAATCTCTGCTTGACAATATCTGATAACAGCATCTGCTTCTTCTTTTTAACGGAAGGGGCAGATTTTAATTTTTAACAAAAAAACTGTTTATAATTTATACACATAATACAATTGACACTTGTTGCTAAATATTGTATAATTATTATGCATATTGGGTGAGCGGTGACTCACCAATAAATTTTAATTCAGGAGATGTAAAGATGGACACAAGATTCGCAATTTCAAACTACCCCGATGCAAAAGCTGTCTGCGAAAAACTTGACAAGCTTATTGCTCAGCCTATCCACTCAATCAAACCCGAAGTTCTCAAGGCTTACGAAGAAAACTACTTTGAAAAGAAGTGTCAGAAGTCAAAGGAAATGATTGCAGAAGCAAAGCAGATCATCCCCGGCGGCGTTCAGCACAACCTTGCTTTCAACTATCCGTTCCCCCTTGTTTTCACAAAGGCAGACGGTGCAAAGCTTTATGACATCGACGGCAACGAATACTACGACTTCCTTCAGGCAGGCGGCCCCACAGTTCACGGCTCAAACCCCAAAATCGTTCGTGATCAGGTTATCGACCTTCTTAACACCTGCGGTCCTTCAACAGGTCTTTTCCACGAATTCGAATATAAGCTTGCAAAGAAGATCTCCGATTCAATGCCCACTGTTGACATGTTCCGTATGCTCGGTTCAGGTACAGAGGCTTGTATGGTAGCTTGCCGTGTTGCAAGACTTGCCACAAAGAAAAAGTACATCCTTAAAATGGGCGGCGCATACCACGGCTGGTCAGATCAGCTCGGATACGGTATCCGTGTTCCCGGCTCAAAGTTCACTCAGGCAAGCGGTGTTCCCATCCGTCTTATGAGAGACACTCAGGAATTCTTCCCCGGTGACCTCAATGACCTTGAGAAGAAACTCAGAAGAAATCAGCTCTGCGGCGGTACAGCAGCAGTATTCATGGAGCCCATCGGTCCCGAAAGCGGCACACGTCCCCTTGACAAGGACTACAACAAGGGCGTTGAAAGACTTTGCCGTAAATACGGTGCTCTTCTTGTATTCGATGAGGTTGTTACAGGCTTCCGTATCGGTATGTCAGGTGCTCAGGGCTACTACGGTGTAGAACCCGACCTCACAATCTTCGGTAAGGTTATCGCCGGCGGATATCCCGGTGCAGGCGGTATCGGCGGTAAGAAAGAATATATGAAATATATGGGTGCAGGTCTTGATGCAAGCGGCATGAAGATCAAGAAGGCATTCTGTGGCGGTACAATGGCTGCAACTCCCATCTCATGTGTTGCCGGTTACTATACACTTGAAGAAATCGACAAGCAGGACGCATGCCAGAAGGCAGGCATCATGGGTGACAGAATCACTGCAGGTCTCAATCAGATCATTGATAAGTACAACCTTCCCTTCGTTGCTTTCAACCAGGGTTCAGTCTGCCATCTTGAAACTGTTGGTACAATGCACTTCTCAATTGACTGGGCTAAGCCCTGGGGCATCCCCAACGTTCTCAAGGAGACAAGTGCACGTAAGACTGCAATGACTCATATGGGTGCTGCTTACATGGCTGAAGGTCTTGTAACTCTTGCAGGCTCAAGACTTTACACATCAGCTGCTTACACAGAAGAAATGATTGACGATGCTCTTGTTCGTTTCGACAAGGTTCTCGCAAACATCACTGTTACAGAATAATCAAAATCTTAACAAGGCAGGCTCCTTTGCCTGCCTTGAATCAACTTATGAATGCAGAGGTACAATAAATGGATATCTTACAGGCAAAAGAAATTGTTGTCCGCGCCGGTAAAGAGCTTATCGAGGCAGGACTTATTGTCCGTACCTGGGGTAACATCAGCTGCCGTATCAGCGACACTCAGTTTGTTATCACTCCCAGCGGACGTGCTTATGAGACACTTACTCCCGATGATATCGTAACCGTAAATATGGAAGACCTTTCCTATGAAGGTGATATCAAGCCCTCAAGCGAAAAGGGCATTCACGCTCAGTGCTACCTTCTCCGTCCCGATGTGAACTTTGTTATCCACACACATCAGGCTAACGCTTCCGTTGTTTCAGCTATCGGCTGCGACATCAACAACATCGAAGGCTACAGCAAGGAGCTCATCGGTGACAATATCCCCGTCGCTTCCTACGGTCTTCCCGGCACAGGAAAGCTCAGAGAGGGCGTTATTTCCGCTCTCAAGCGTTCAAACTCAAAGGCAGTTATCATGAAGCACCACGGTGCTGTCTGCCTCGGTGCTGACTATGACGACGCCTTCAAGGTTGCAAACGAGGTTGAAAAGGTCTGCGCTCAGTTTGTCACAAACAAGTGCACTCAGCTTTCAGGCAAGGTTGCTGAAACCTTTGCTGACGTTTACAAATACGTTGTTGACGCTCAGAACAGAGCTGATACAGCTGCAAAGCTTACAGCTTATGACAGCATCAGAATTGACGATGCAGTTGTTCTTTCAGACAAGGAGGGCAACATCGTTTCAACAGTTGATCTTAAGATGGGCTGTGACGATATCCTCGTCGGTGACAAATATCCCTCAGAAGCAGATATGCACAAGGCTATCTACAACAAGAGAGAAGACATCGGTGCAATCATCCACTCTGAGCAGGAAGCAATCACTGCAATGTCAAAGCTCGGAAAAACAGTTAAGCCCATGCTTGACGACTTTGCTCAGATTGTAGGCGTAACAATCAAAAACGCTGAATTTGACCCCAACAACACTCTCAAATCTTCAAAGAAGATTGCAAAGGCTATCGGCGGAAAGAGCAGAAACGCTGTTCTTCTTAAGGATAACGGCGCAGTTTGCTGCGGTCCCAACAAGGATGAAGCTCTTGCAACTGAAATGGTTATGGAAAAGAACTGCAAGACCGCTCTTGCAAGTGAAATCTTTGGCGGTGCAAAGCCCATCGGCAAGCTTGATTCAGTTGTTATGAACTTTGTTTACAGAGTAAAATACTCAAAGCAGAAATAAAATTTCATAAATAAAAAGGAGATGCGGAACGCCGACACCACATAAGGCAGTATTTCTTTAAAAAGTGAAATAGCATCACAATAATGCGTTAAAAACCACCGATATGCGTCAGCATTATCGGTGGTTTTCGCCTTTTCTTGCAACACTATTTCGCCTTTTAAAGTGCT
>JAZOWF010000082.1:0-17947 GCA_045659065.1 Acutalibacteraceae bacterium | reverse complement strand
GAGGAGCTTGACAACATTCTCGGCTTTGCCGAGGAGAAATGTGTATGTGCCGACAAAAAATCGGCAGAAAAAATAAAGCGTACATCAGCTTTTCTTTCGGGAAAAATCAGTCTTGCCGTGTGGGATGAAAAAGAAGGCGAGAGCTCCTTTTCTCAGCTTATAAAGCAGGGAAGAGAGCTTGCTTCTCAGGGCAGAAGGGATTTCATTGATTCAGCGGTGAATCCTGACGAAACCGCAGTTATTCTTTTTACCTCGGGCACAACGGGTATGGCAAAGGGAGTTATGCTCACTCACATAAACATCTGCTCCGATTTAATTAATGTAAAAGAACGGGTTGATGTCGGCACAGAGGATGTCAGCCTTTCGGTGCTTCCTCTTCATCACACTTATGAAACAATTGCTTTTCTGATGATAATTTACTCGGGCGGTGCTGTCAGCTTTGCACGCTCTGTCAGACATCTGAAGGAGGACTTCCGTATTTACAGACCGACGGTTTTTGTGACAGTGCCGCTGATTCTTGAAAAATTTCATAAAAGGATTCTTCAGAGCGTTTCACAGCAGGGCTCCCGAAAAAAGCTTCAGATGATATCCGTTGTTGCCTCGGCCCTGCCGAAAGAAAAGAAGAAAAAGCTTTTTTCTCAGATTCACACTCTTTTCGGCGGCAGACTTAAAAAAATAATCTGCGGAGCCGCAGCCTTGCAAAGTGAGGTTGCCGAGGATTTCGGACTTTTCGGTATTCCTGTTATCATCGGCTACGGGCTTACTGAGTGCTCACCGATTATCATCTGCAACAGCTTTTCTCATCCCACCTGTGATTCTGTGGGCAAGCCTCTGAGAGATGTTCAGATAAGGCTGATTGATACAGATGAAAAGGGGATTGGTGAAATCTGCGTCAAAGGTCCTATGGTTATGAAGGGCTATTACAAAAACGAAAAAGAAACTCAGAAGGTATTTGTTGACGGATATTTTTGTACCGGAGATATGGGCTTCCGTGATAAAAACGGTAATTATCACATAACGGGCAGGAAAAAGAATGTCATTGTCACCAAAAACGGAAAAAATATTTACCCCGAGGAGCTTGAATATTATCTTTCTCAGCAAAGGGTAATTGCGGACAGTCTGGTTTATGCCGAATCAGATTATATTGTCTGTGCGGAAATTATTGCCGATGAACAGGAGGTTGCAAAGAAATATAAAAAAGACAGCCCTGACAAATCGGATATTGACAAGGCTGTGACGGAGGCGGTCAGACTGACAAACAGAAAGCTGCCCTCTTATAAAAGCATCAAGAAGGTTGTTGTCAGAAAAACTGATTTTGACAGAACATCAACACATAAAATCAAGCGCTGAGCAAAACAAAAGGAGCGGTATTACCGCTCCTTTATTTTCAGTTATATAACTCAGAAGAGCTTTGCGTAGCTGTAGATAATCTTAGCTGCATCGCCTCTTGTGATGTTGTTGCCGAGAATTGCAAAGTTTGAAATAAGGGTTCTGAAGAAGAACACGAGAGTGTTGATGCTTCTCATGAAATCTGAGCCCTCTGCAAGCTTTTCTGCTTTGTAAAGGATTCTTGCAAGTGCAACAGTGTTGATTTTGTCTGCGGGATCGAACTTGTCACCGTCAGCCTTGAGAAGACCGTTTTCAACAGCCCAGGTTGCTGCGGCTGCAAGGTCTGCATCTGCAACGTCACTGAATGCAGATGCTGTTACCTCGGGCTTGCCTGCAAGGTTGTAAAGAGCAGCTGCAAGGTCAGCCTTTGTGAGCTTTTCGTCAACGCCGAAGCTTGTTGCTGAAGCGCCGTCCATAATGTCGTTCTTATACATATACTCAACTGCAGTATAGTAATCTGAGCCGAGAGCAACATCTTCATAGGGGAAGTTTGCATCGGGAAGTGCTTCAAGAATTAAATCAGCAATGTGTCTGTGACCCTTTGCGCTGGGGTGATTAACCTCACAGAGAGTGCCTACGGGATCAACAAAAATGTAGCCATACTTTTCAGCACCTTCACGCATGGGAGTGTTGGCAAGGTCAACAACTGTCTGACCGATATTGATGCCTGCAATTTCAACTGAGGGAACAACGAAGCCTGAGCTTGTGTATTCACCTTCAAAGCTGTCCATTGTTTCGTCCTGAACTGAGTTGTCGAACATACCGAGAACAACAAGAGTTACATCGGGATTGAGAGCATAGATATCTTCAATCATAATGTTCCAGTTCTTGATGTAATGCTCAAAGCCTTCCTTGATAGCGAAGGGAAGAACGGCTGCGAGCTCGGGAAGACACTGAGCAAGGTCAGCCATACCGACAAGAGTTTCAATTGTTTCGATATTGAAGTTTACTGTATTCTCAAGATAGGGGAGAGCCATTTCAACAAAGTTTTCAGTGCCTGCCATTTCGGCAACAGCTCTTTCAACGTGCCAGCCTACATATGAGCCCCAGTCGTTACCGCCGACGTTGAGGGTGATGAGATCTGCATCAGCTACTTCCTGGCGGATTTCGGGGATAACTGCATCTACACGGCTCTTGTCGATTGAATAGAACATAAATTCATCGCCGACAAAGTCGTCTTCAAACATATAACGGATTTCAAGAGTTCTGAAGCCGATACATGCATAGGGGTGATATTCAGCGCCGAGGTCATCGGCAAGAAGAGCACCGTATGAGCCTTCGACTCTTGTAAGGCTTGTGTCTTTTTCTTCAAGGTCGCTCCAGCCGGCAGCAATACTGTCACCGAGAAGGACGTATGACTTATAATCCTTCTGCTGCTTTTCACTTGCAGCGGAAGAAACAAGGCATAATGAGAAAATCATTGTAAGTGCAAGGATAACTGATAAAGCTTTTTTCATTGTAAAAACCTCCTTAAATTTTTCATCTTCTGGATAATAACATATATTAGTGTTATATGTCAATAGAAATTGTTAACAAAAAGTAAACAGGCATTGCAGAGAAATTTCATACAATGCCTGAATCAAGCTTATTTTCTTCTGAAAAGTCTGAGAAGCTTTTTCAATAAGCGGCGCAGCTTTTTGTTTTTGATTCTGCTTCCGAGCTTTGTGAAAATATCAGGCTGTCTGACATATTTTGCATAAATGACCTTGTCTGTTGAGATGAGGTCAAGATTTGCCTTGTGCTTGAAGTTTTCATCACTGTACCAGCCGATAAAGTCGTAACGTCTGAGCTGCTTGTTTGTTATGCTTTCCTCACCTGAATTGAGTGCAACGGTCTGTTCTTCGGTAAAATCGGGGTAATGCTTTGTGATTACAAACTCATCCTTAAGAACATCCTTTTCAATTGCGCTGAGCTTTTCATAGGCAGCCGCGTCACCCTGAAGTCTTTTTTCAGTTGCGGCAATTGCGGCAAGAATGAAATCTCCCGTCTGCTTTTTGTATTTATTTCTCAGAGCATTTACCTCATGGTAATTGATTTTTTTGCCGTCGGGAACAACGCCCTTTTCAACCCAGCGGTTCTGAAGACCGAAAACTCTCAGAAGCCACTGAACCTTCGTGCCGAGACGGTTGCCTGCATAAAACTGCTTTCCGAAAATAATTGAGAAGCAGCAGCAATGGAAGGAGTTTGTGAAAACATACTCAGCGTGTCTGATATAGCCGAGCCATTCCTCAACGCCGGGCTTATAGGTAACCTTGTGGGTTGTGCCCTTGGGGAAGTTTTTGTTTTCAGGAAAGTCACTCATTTCAATGACCTCAAGACCTCTTTCTTCAGCAAAGCGGACAGCACTTTCAAGAATGTTCTTTGAATTCTTGATTACGTTGTAAACAAAAACATATTTCTTGCCTTCAACATCCTTGGGTCTTTTTGCAATGGGAGCATAAAAGTCCTTGTCGTGAAGGAAAACGGGGTCAAGGGTGATTGCGGCATTTCTGCCGAAGGTTCCGCTGTAAAGGTCATAAAGATATTTTTCACGGGTGGAAACGAAGTCAATGCCTTCTGTCCACTCTCTGACCTGAGCAATTTTTTCGTCGTTGTATTCCTTGCCGCCGTAGGAGACGGAAAAAGCGATTTTGCCCTTTCCCTCCATACATTTGCTTCGAAGGAAAAAGCCGGGATCAAAGCCGATACCGTTATCTCTGTATTTCCAGAGAACGTCTGTTGCGGCAATATAAATGTCGCAACCGGGATCCTGAGTGTCAAGGTCCTTGGTTGTGTATCTTCTTTCTGTTTTGCGCAGATGTGAGTCAATGAAGGCCTGAGTTACATCCGTTCTTCTTTCACGCTGCTTATAAAGTGTTTTCCATTTCTTAAGTGCAAGCTCCTGCTGCTTTTCATCCTTTTTTGGATGGGCAAGATAATAGTCATAGGGATGACGCATATCGTATTTGGGGTTGCAGTGCTGAGGGAAATAGTCCACAATAACGTTGTCAATTCCGTTGTTGTCAAGGAATTTCTGGAAAGCATAGCTATGTACTCTACAGGCGGGGTTAAGGTCTGTTGTGTAAATATTAAGGGAAAGAATACCGACTTTCATAGTTGCTTTGCTCCTTTCAATATATGTGTTTTCCGATACAAAGCAATTTTATCATTATGAAAGATTTTTGTCAATAAAATACCGCTTCATATTTTCCTTTGAGTAAGAATACAATTTAAAGAAAAAGAAACAAAGGAGATGTCAATATGAATCTTAAAACACACACAGACAGCTTCAGTGTCAGTGAATGCTTTGCTCACAATAAGTGTGAGCAGTCGGTGAATGCAGAGGTTAATCTGCCTGATTACTGCTCGGATGTCAAGCGTATACTCAGATGCATTGTAACTCCGGGAGTTGCAAATATTTCCGTATCGGGAGAAAGTGTAAATTTGTCGGGAGTGATTGTCACAAGACTTCTTTATGTCGGAGAGGATGACAGAATAGACTGCTATGAGCATAATTCAACCTTTAACTGCAGCACACACATAAAAGGAATGACGGAAAATGTCTGCCTGGAGGCACAGGCAAAAACGGATTACATAAACTGCCGCGCCCTGAGTCAGAGGCGTATAAGCATTACAGGCAGTGTCGGAATCAATGTGATGGCCTTCAGGGAAAAGGAAATGAGTGTTATTTCTCAGATTACAGACTGCTGTGCAGAATGTAAAAAAGAAACTGTACGGGTAAGGCACCTGCTTTGTCAAAGAGAAAAGACCTTTGACCTTAATGAAACCGTTGCTCTGAGCCAGGATAAGCCTGATGTTGCAAAAATTATCCGTCTCAGATGCTATCCTGCCGTAAGCTCGGAAAAGGCGGTGGCCGACAAGCTTCTTATAAAGGGTGAGCTCAGAAGTGAAATCCTTTACTGCACTGAAAATCAGTCTCAGCCTGTGAAGCTTATTCATACAATGCCCATAAGTCAGATTCTTGATTTGCCGGGAATAGATGAAAAAAGCCTTCTCACAATCGGTCTCAGTTGCCGTCAGAGTGTGGCTGCGGTGAGAGCTGATTCCTCGGGAAAGGGCAGACTTCTTGAAATTGCCGCAAGGGTTTCTGCCTTTGTCAAGGGCGAAAAGGAAAAGGATATAACCCTTATCAGTGATTGCTACTGCACAGACTGTCAGGTGCAGGACGAATATAAATTCGGGGAGTTTCCCCTTGTTCTGCTTTCTGAAAGAAAAAGGGCATCAAAGGATTGCACCGTTGATTTTTCAGCAGAAAGGATTAAAGAAATTTATGATGTGTGGCATAAGGACACAGCTCTGAGCTTCAGAGAAAAGGACGGAGAGATTATCGGAAGGTGTGATTTTCTTCTTTGCTCGGTTTTTCTTGACGGCAGCTCTGCCGTACGGTATGCTGAGAAAAACTGTGCATTTGAATTTTCTGCTGCGTCCGGGGTCCGAAATGAAAATCTGCTTTGTGAGGGAAGCGGAGACATTGTTTCTCTTGAATTTTCAGCAGAAAAGGACAGCATTATCAGAGTGAAATGTGAGCTTGATTATAATTTCAGAGCTGATGTGACGGAAAAGCATAAGCATCTTACCGCTGCAACGGGAACTGAAGGCAAGGATGCCGAAGGCAAACAGTCTCAGCTTATTCTCTTTTTTGCCCGCAAGGGTCAGCCCTTATGGGATATCGGCAAAAAATACAAAACGGGTGTCAGCGTGATTATGGAGGAAAATTCTCTTGAGGGAGAAATTATGGAAAAGGACGGTGTACTTCTTATTCCCTGCTGAAAATAAAAATAACAGATGTATTCTCAGTCCGGGTACATCTGTTATTTTGAAATGAAATATAAAACTGCAAGAAGACCTGCAAGCTGTAAAAGCATTATCAGCGGAAGACCGATCATAAATCTTTTGTGCAGTGTTTTATGGCGGATAAGGCGCATTGTCAGATATTCCGCAAAGCTTCCGCCAAGAAAAGCGAGGATAAACAAGGTTCTCTCGGGAATGCGTCTTGCCGATTTTTTTGCGGAAATTTTGTCATATACAGTTACAAAAGCCGTTATCAGTGATATAATGAAAAAACAGTAAAAAAACGGCAGAATGAAATTGACCCCATCAGGCATTTCTGATATCCTTCAGGTCACTTTCGGTCATATAAACCGTTGTTCCCTTGCTCTTTTCCTCATAGTAATGCATATTTACGGAGAACACCTCTGCACAGCAGGGGCATACGGCAATAAGCATATTTTTGTCCTCACCCTTGATGAGATTTACCTTTGATTTGTCATCAAGATAAAAAAGTCTCATTGCAATATATTTCTGACACTTGGGGCAGGTGACAAAATCCGAATAGCCTTCATCCTTAGCCTTTAAATTCTCAATGGTTTTAATAGCCATAGCTTACCTCCGCGATAGAACTTCTTTCCTTTTATTTTAATTAGTTTTTGCTTTATTGTCAACTTTGGGATGTGAATAAAATGAAAAAATTTTTTTCTCTTTTGCTTTGTCTTGTATTTTTGCTTTCGGGCTGCGGAAAAAATGAAGCTCAGATACCGTCTGAGACTCAGCAGACTACAGCTCGGCCTGTCACGGAAGAAAAGCAGACAAGCATATATACTTGGCTTAGCTTTCTGGAGCTGCAGATTACTGACGGCAGAAAAACAGAAAAGGAATATGAAAATTATATCTGCTCACTTATGGACAGTATGACCGGCCTGGGTGTTACGGATGTTTTTGTTCATGTCAGACCTTATGCGGACGCTCTTTATTATTCGGAAATTTTTCCTCAGAGCTTTTACGCTTCGGGCAGACAGGGTGAAAGAGCTGATTTCGATATTTTACAGAAGGTTATCTCCTGTGCCGAAAAAAGACAGCTGAGGGTTCACGCCTGGATCAATCCTTACCGTGTGTCCTCCTTCAGCAGCGTTGACGGACTCAGTGAAGACAATGTTGCTCTCCGCTGGCTCAGGGAAGAAACAGGTGACGCTGCCGTTACTGAAAACGGTATATGGTTCAACCCCTCATCGCTTTCGGTTCAGAAGCTGATTATTGACGGGGTGAGAGAGCTTCTTGAAAATTATTCTCTTGCGGGAATACATTTTGACGATTATTTTTACCCCGATGACAGTGAGTTTGACAAGGCTTCCTATGAGCTTTATCGTTCTTCGGGCGGAGGGCTTTCTCTGAATGAATGGAGAAAGGAAAATGTAAACAGCCTTATGGCTTCCGTTTACAGTCTTGTCAAAAGCTTCGGTGAGGATAAGATTTTTTCTGTAAGTCCTTCGGGAGACATTGAAAAATGTGAGTCGGAAAGCTGTGCCGATGTCTCGCTCTGGTGCAGTGAAAAGGGTTATTGCGACGTTATTCTGCCTCAGATTTATTACGGCTTTGAGCATTCAAGGCTTCCCTTTGAGGATTGTCTTGACCGCTGGGCAGAGCTTTGCTCTGAGCCTGAGGTTACTCTTGCTGCAGGTCTTGCTCTTTATAAATCGGGTATTGCCGATGAATTTGCAGGAGAGGGTAAGGATGAGTGGAAGGAAAGCACTGACATAATATCACGTCAGGTTAAGCTTCTTAATGAAAAGGGTTACGGTGATTTTGCCCTTTACAGTGCCTCATATATAAATTTTTCTGAAACTTTTTTGTCAGAGGAGTTAAAAAATCTGAAAAATGTGATACAATGATTATCAAATAAAATTAAGGAACGGTAAAATGAAAAAGAAAAATATAATTATAGCAGCCGCTCTTGTTTTTCTTGTGGTTTTCATAAGCACTCTTGCAGTTCATTTTTCAAAGAAAAATGCTGCCGAAAATGTGTTCGAGGGGGAAAATATTCAAAGCGGTGTTGACGATTATCTGATGAATCAGAAAAAAGAAAAGGCGGCAGGCAAAAGCAACGCTCTGATTGTCAGAGATAATGAGGATTTTCCTTTTGCTTCGGACAGTGAAGCTTTTGATTCAGCCGTGGCTTATCTGCAGTCCTCGGTTTTTGACAGAATATTCATCGAAAACAGCTTTTTTTCCGGGGGAGAAGGCAATTACCGTGAAAATCTTCAGAGAGTGACTCTTATCTGTGAAAAGATGAAGGAAAGCGGAAAGCAATGCTTTCTCTTTGTCTCCGATTCTCTTGCGGATTATCAGTACAAAGCGGCAGCGCTTGTCTGTGACGGATTCATTGTCACATCTGCAGCTGAGGAGCAGAAGCTTGTCCGCATCAGAAAGGCGGTAGGTGAGGAGAAGGAGTTTCTTGTTTATCTTTCCTCTCAGCAGGACTCCTTCAGCAAGGAGCTTTGTGACGGGATTTTGTTTTTGATTTCGGATAAAAAGGATTGTGAAAGCTTTCTTGCAATGGACAGCCTTTGTGCCGAAGCAGACATAAGCTCAAGCTGTGTCATTGACCTTGAAAAATCCGAAAAAAAGAAGAGACCCTCTTATGCTCTTGAGCTTCTTATGGAGCTTTCAAAGGCGAAGGCTCTTGAAAGCCGATGTATGTCATCTTACAGTCAGGTGAGAAAAAATTATCAGGGCAGCTTTTCTGCCGTGAAAAAATATATCACCTCGGGAATTGTGCCCGAGCTGACGCTCAGAGAGCTGAGTATCACCGGCTATGACGGTCAGGCTCTTGAAACAAATGAGCTTACGGCTGAATTCGAGCTTTGCGGCTCCGATATTTTTCCCGTTTATCTTGACGGTAAGAAGATTTCTCTCGGTGAAAGGGGAAGCAAAAAAATAACCCTTGACCTTGATATCGGTGAAAATGAATTTGTTTTCACTCAGAACGGAAAAAAGATTACTTATAAAATTACAATGAACTTCAGCGGTGAAATTATCCGCGCGGTTATTCCTCTTGATGAGGTTGTGGCCTATCCGGGAGAAGAAATAAATATTCTCACAATTGCCCATTCCTCTGCCAAGGTTACTGTTAAGCTCGGCACAAAGGAATACAAGGCTCATAAGCAGGAAAAATCTGCCAAGGGCTATACCGCATTTGTTGCAAAGGCAAAAATGCCCTCAAGCTTCAGTGAGGTTGCCTCTCTCGGTATGATAACCGTCATCGGCTCATTGGGTGAGGTGAGCGAGCAGAAAAAGGGCGCTCTCATTGTTGCCGCCGAGGAGCCTGTGACCGAGCCGACAACAGCTCCTGCAGTTACGGAAAATCAGCTTACAACGGAGCTTGTCCTTGAAAACTTCATTCCCGAGCTTGAAAATGACGAATATGCGGCAACAAATCCGCCCACAACACAGGGCACAACGGTTTACACTCCTTATGTGGGTGATCAGATGTGCATTGTTACTGCCGAGTATGCCGACACAAGACCGATTTTCTATAATGACGATACCTACGATCCCTCTTATTCAACTCTTGTCAGAGGAACCGTTGACTATGTTGAAAATGAAGCGGTTATTTATAACGACGATGAAGAGGAGGACGTGACTTATTATGAGCTTTCCTCGGGTGTCAGAGTTAAAGCTGATCACGTTCAGCTGACTGCAAGACAGAATATGGGTCAGAATGAGCTGAGGGTGCTTTCCTCCCACGGCGACAGAGGCAGCCTTAAAATACGGCTCAGCACAAAATGGAAGGTGCCTTATAAAATCACTCATACTCCGCAGAATTATTTCAGCGCATACACAAAAAAATATAATCTGAGCAGCTTTACCGCAGATTATATTGAAATTGTTTTTTATCATACAGCATCAGCTCAGGGTGAAATCGACACCTCTGTGTGCAATGTTATTTCGGGCGCAAGCTGGTATAAATCAGCCTCGGGCAATGAAATGATTCTGAGAATGCCTCTTGCCTTTGCAGGAAAATATTACGGCTGCAGCTTTGAATATAACAGTGGGGGAGAGCTTGAAATCACCATTCACAACAGACCTCAGGGCTTAAACGGAGCTCTTGTGCTTCTTGATGCGGGCCACGGCGGAGTTGACTCGGGTGCTCTCGGCATCGGTGAGCAGGTGAAGGAAAGCGATGTGAACATTGCCCTTACTTATATTGTCAGAGACAGACTCAGAGAAATGGGTGCAACAGTTCAGCTTACAAGACAGGGTAATGAAAGCCTTTCAATCGATCAGAGAAAGAGCATTGTTTATTCCGCAAAGCCTGACTTGTTTGTCAGCATTCATTGCAACGGCTCACCGAAAAACAGTGACATCGGCACAAGTGTTTATTATTACAAGGGCTTCTCTCTTTCTCTTGCCGAAAACATTTATTCTCAGCTCGGTGAGGTCTTCAGAAATAATCTTTATCCCGGCAGACAGGAGCTTTACAGTCAGCTTCTTGACGGAACAAGATATTATCCCTTCGGTGTGCTCAGAGTCGAGGACTGTCCCAGTGTGCTGATTGAAACGGGCTATATGACAAACGACGAGGAATGCTTTAAGCTCATTGAAACAGAGAATATCAGGCTTCTCGGAAATGCAATTGCTCAGGGTATTGCAAAAACACTTACACAATAGTATAATTCAGTAAGGCGCGTACTGTAAGAAGGCCGATGACTCCGGGCATACCTCCCAGAGAGGAAACCATAAGGGTTATGTCATTTATGCCGAGTGTTACTCCCGTGATGCTGCCAAGGGTGTTGACGGCAAAAAGAGAGCCGACTCCCGTAAGAGCTGAAAGAAAAAGGCAATATGTAAAATGATTGCTTCTGAGCATCACTAAAAGTATAATCAGTGCCGAAAGCACGGTCGGGGCTATTATTGTAAACACAGCTTCACCTTCTTTATTAAAGATAATATAAAACCAACTGTAAAAATATGACATTTCAGGAGTGATAATATGAAAATATTGAAACTTAATCCCGCAGTCAAGGATTACATCTGGGGCGGAACAAGACTTTCAAAGGAATTTGACATTGTTTCCTTCACCGACAGACAGGCTGAAGCATGGATGCTTTCCTGTCACGAAGCAGGTGAGTGTGTGATTGAAAACACAGAATTCAGAGGAAGAAATCTGTCTGATGTGCTCAGCAATGAGGGCAAGGCTTATCTTGGTAAAAACTGTGAAAAATTTGAAAGCTTCCCCATTCTCATCAAGCTTATTGACGCTCTGGACAATCTTTCTGTTCAGGTTCATCCGGATGATGAATACGCGCTTAAAAATGAAGGCGAATACGGAAAAACAGAGGCTTGGTATATCGTTGACTGTGATGAGGGTGCAGAAATTATCTACGGCTTTAAAAAGGATGTGACCAAGGAAGAATTCAGAAAGAGCATTGAAGAAAACACTCTTCTTGAATATGTTAACAGAGTCAAGGTTAAAAAAGGTGACATTTTCTTTATTGAGGCGGGTACTCTTCATGCAATCTGCAAGGGCATTCTTCTTGCAGAGGTTCAGCAGAATTCAAACACAACCTACAGAGTTTACGATTACGGCAGACTCCAGAACGGAAAGCCCCGTGAGCTTCACGTTGAAAAGGCAATCGACGTCACAACAACAAAGGCAATCAATGCTGACGGCAAGCCCGTGAAGGAAACTCAGCAGCACGACGGCTGGAAGGAAACCCTTCTTTGCACCTGTGAGCTTTTCACAATGAAAAAGCTTGAGATTGAGGAAAAAGCAACCGTAATTGCCGACGAAAGCTCCTTTGTTTCTCTTGTTGCCGTTGAGGGCAACGGTGTTGTTATTCACGGTGACAGCTGTATTACTCTTTACAAGGGAGAAAGTCTTTTTATTCCTGCAGGAATGGGAGAGGTTGAAATTCTCGGTGCAGTTACCGTTATTGAGTCAAGAGTGTGATTTATCCTTGACAAAGTGCAGTCAGGGTGCTATCATAATACCAGACAAATCTTCAGGGCGAGGTGCAATTCCTCACCGGTGGTAAAGCCCACGAGCCAAAGGAAACTTTGTGCAGATTCGGTGTGATTCCGAAGCCGACGGTACAGTCCGGACGAAAGAAGAAAAAATATAACATTTTTGTTCTATTTTTGCCCGCAGATTTTTTTCTGTGGGCTTTTTGTTTTTACAGGTACTTAAGTACCAAGGAGGAGTAAATATGAGTAAAAAAGAAAACAAAATCCAGCATATCTCTTTAATTGCAATGCTTTCGGCAATCAGCCTCGTGCTGTTTTTCCTTGAGTTTCCCGTCATTCCCTCTCTCTCCCATCTCAAGCTTGATTTCAGTGACATTCCCGCACTTGTTTCAGGTGTTATTTTCGGACCCGTTTCCGCAATTGTTGTTGAGCTTGTGAAAAACCTTCTTGAGCTTATCATCAAGGGAATGGGAACACAGATGGGCTACGGAAATCTGATGAATTTCCTTGTGGGCTGTGCTTATGTTGTGCCCTTCAGCATTGTTTACGGCAAAATGAAAAAGAAGGACGGTAAAAAAGGGATTGTTCTTGCCTGCCTTGCGGGTACTGTAACAATTCTTGTGGTGGGCTTTTTTGCCAATTATCTCATTGCCCCTCTTTTCTTCAAGCATTTCCTCGGAATCACTCTTGATTCTGCGGGAATCTGGGCGGCTGTATGGGGCGCAACTGCAATCAACGGAATCAAGGGTGTAATGCTTTCTGTTGTAAGCTTCCCTCTCATCCGTGTTGTGATTGACAGACTTAAAAAATTTGTTAAATAATTAAAAGTTATTTCTGTGTATTGACAAGAAGGTAACTAGTTGGTATACTAAGCAGAGTAAATTGAATATTTCCTTATTAAGAGCAGCTGAGGGAACAGGCCCTGTGAAGCTCGGCAACCTGCATCAGCAAGGTGCCAAATCCTGCGGTATGACCGAAAGATAAGGCTTGACGGTCAGATGAAGTCTGACCGTTTTTTTATGAGGAACGTTCATTTATGAAATATAAAATCAAAAAGTAAAGAAAGAAGGATTAAAAAATGGCAAAGTATCTTTTCACATCCGAGTCCGTAACAGAGGGACATCCCGATAAAATTTGTGACCAGATTTCCGACGCGGTTCTCGATGACATTTATGCACACGATCCTATGGCTAGAGTTGCCTGTGAAACAACTGTTACAACAGGTCAGGTTCTTGTTATGGGTGAAATCACATCAACTCACAAGCCTGACGTTGCAAAAATTGCAAGACAGGTTATCAACGAAATCGGTTATGACAACGGTGAAAAAGGCTTTGACGGCAACACCTGTGCAGTTCTTGTTGCTCTTGACGGTCAGTCACCCGACATTGCAATGGGTGTTGACAAGTCTCTTGAAAGAAAAGACGGTGAGGATGATGCTTACAACCTCAACGGTGCCGGCGACCAGGGTATGATGTTCGGTTACGCCTGTGATGAAACACCTGAGCTTATGCCTCTTCCCATTTCACTTGCTCACAAGCTTTCAAAGCAGCTTACAAAGGTCAGAAAAGACGGTACACTTGCTTATCTGCGTGCAGACGGCAAGAGTCAGGTAACCGTTGAATATGATGACGGAAAGCCTGTTGCAGTGACAGCTGTTGTTGTTTCTTCTCAGCACAGTGCTGATGTTGAGCTTTCACAGATCAGACAGGATATCAAAAAGTACGTTATTGACCCCGTTATCCCCGCAGAGCTTATGAGAGAAGACACAAAGATTTTCGTCAATCCCACAGGACGCTTTGTAACAGGTGGTCCTCAGGGTGACAGCGGTCTTACCGGCAGAAAGATCATTGTTGACACCTACGGCGGATATTCACGTCACGGCGGCGGTGCTTTCTCAGGTAAGGATCCCACAAAGGTTGACAGAAGTGCTGCTTATGCTGCAAGATATGTTGCAAAGAACATTGTTGCTGCAGGTCTTGCTTCAAAGTGTGAGGTTCAGCTCGCTTATGCAATCGGTGTTGCAAAGCCCGTTTCCGTTATGGTTGACACCTTCGGAACAGGCAAAATCAGCAACGAGGAAATCGGCGCAATCATCGACAAGGTATTTGACCTTCGTCCTGCAGCTATCATTGATACTCTCAAGCTTCGTGCTCCCATTTACCGTCAGCTTGCCGCTTACGGTCACGTCGGCAGAGAAGACCTTGACGTTCAGTGGGAAAAGACTGACAAGGTTGAAGCTATCAAGGCTCTTGTAAAATAATCAAACAAAAGAAAATGCTCACAGATTTGTGAGCATTTTTTATTATCTGAAATTTATATTGTCTATAAAAATTCTTTCAAAATCTCTGTCACCGCCAAGGTCGATATACTCGGCTTTTTCGGTTATAAGTGAAAGATCGTTGCCTTCAGCGGCGAATTTAACTGTACCGAGAAGAGAGGAGTTCCCCAGAGGTACAATTTTTCCTCTGAACTCGGGCGGCACAATTCCGCTTTCAATCAGACTTTCTTCTTCAAGTGCGGCAGAAAAGCCTCCGCTTATATAAAGCCTATCAGCGTTGCAGAGGTCGGCACCTGCTTTTTTGAAAAGGCAGTGCAGTGCAGCCAATACTGCCGCCTTTGCAACCTGAAACTGACGGATATCCTCCTGAGTGAGAGACACCTTTTCTGTCAGATGATAATCTCCGGAGCAAAGAAGAAGCCCCGTTGAGTCGATTATACCTTTTCTGCGCAGAAAGGCAATCAGATTAATCAGACCGGTGGCACAGATTCCCTTTGCTTCTCCGTTTCCGATGACGGTCAGCTTCCCTTCGGGGCTTACCTTGGAGACGGCTCCGCTGACGGCACTCATTCCCTTTGAAATGTTTGCACATTCAAAGCAGGGGCCTGCTGCAGCCGAGGTGCAGAGGATTCTGCCGTCTGAGATGAGAGCTGTTTCCGCATTTGTGCCAAGGTCCATAAGCACTGAAAGTCGGTCGTTTTCGGGCAAGGGAATAAGGTTAAGACCCGCCGTAATATCGGCACCTATAAAGGCGGAGATTGACGGCAGAACAGTAATATTACGGATTTTTTCTATACCCACAGAGTCTGCGGAAAGACTTCTGCTTTCGAGAAAAACGGGAGTATAGGGTGCAGTTCCCATTGAGGAGCAATCCTCACCGAGAAAAATATGAAGCATAACCGTGTTGCCTGAAACAAAGAGGGTATCAATTTCTTCAATGGCGAAGCGTGAAAAAATTTCTTCACGCATTTCTCTGAGAGAAACGAGAAGCTCACGTCTGAGAAGGCTGACTCCGTTTTTTCTCACATAATCAATTCTGGACATCAGATCGGCACCGTGAATTCTTTGCGGATTGTTTTTGCTGACGGAAAAAATGATTTCCCTTTTCAGCTGAGAAACAAGAGCAAGAACAAGTGTGGTTGTGCCGATATCAAAGCAAAGGCACATCTTTTCGTCAGTCTGAAGGCTTTCCTTGGCTCCCGTCGGTGAAAGGATGCTGTCTTCTGATTCAATTTCAACAACAGCGTCTTCCTTTACTGTGTAGTGGCAGGAAAGCTCCTTTTTTCCGTTGACGGTGACGGCGCATTTTTTACAAAGTCCGTTTTTACCGCAATAATGAGGAACTGAGCTTCCTTCAAGAATAAGTGAAAGGGGAGTGCCCGCCTCGGCGGTGACTGTTTTCACAGAACCGTTTTCTCTTATTTCAAGCCTGAACATATTCTTACTCCTTTCCTTAAAAGTTGTTTTTATTATACAATTAAAAAATTTTACCGTCAACTGTTGAATTGTCAAAGCTTAAATGATAATATAATTCAGCGAGGTGATATTATGCTCATTTCAGGAATGCAGAAGCTTACACTCCTTGATTATCCCGAAAAAACAGCCTGCACGCTTTTTACCTATGGCTGTAATTTCCGCTGCCCCTTCTGTCACAATGCAGCTCTTGTAACTCAGAAGAATGAATACGAAATTGATGAGCAGGAGGTTTTTGCCTATCTTGAAAAGCGTAAGGGTCTCATTGACGGCGTGTGTATAACCGGCGGCGAGCCGACGCTTCAGAAGGATCTGATTTCTTTTATGAAAAGAATCAAGGATATGGGCTTTTGCGTCAAGCTTGACACAAACGGATATAATCCCGACATGCTTGAGAAAATTCTTTCTGAGGGCGTCTGTGATTATGTTGCAATGGATATAAAAAATTCTCTTGCAAAATATTCTGTCACTGCAGGAGTGAGTGTTGACGAAGAAAAAATTCTCAGAAGCATTGCACTCATCAAGGAGAAGGCTCCCTGTTATGAATTCAGAACAACTGTGGTCAGAGAGCTTCATACAAGGGAGGATCTGCTTGAAATCTGCCGCCTTGCAGGTAAGGATTCACCCCTGTTTTTTCAGCAGTTCACAGATTCTGGCAACCTGATTTGTCAAAACCTTTCTCCCTGGTCTGAGCAGGAAATCCAGAGTTTATGCACCTTTGCGGCAGATGAGGGATACAAAGTTTCACTGCGCGGACAGTGAAGAAAACTCACAATATTAAAAATATTAAATAAACACAATAATTTGTGCTCTTCCTATTGATTTTTACAATATCTTGTGATACAATTCAACTTGCTCCCCCGTAAATTACGGGGATTACACAAGATATGGAGATAAAATAACAGGAGGAGTTTTTTTATGTATTCAGTTTTAAAAAGAAACGGACAGGTCGTCGATTTCAAAATCAAAAAGATCACTGAAGCAATTACCCTTGCTTTTGAAGCACAGCAGAGAAACTATAACCCTGAAATCATTGATTTTCTTGCTTTGAAGGTCACTGCAGACTTTGAACCGAAAATCAACAGAGATCACAACATTGCCGTTGAAGACATTCAGGACAGCGTTGAAAATGTTCTTGTTCAGGCAGGTTATTCAGATGTTGCAAAGGCATACATCCTTTACCGCCGTCAGCACGAAAAGCTTCGTGACATCAACACCACACTTCTTGACTATAAGGAGATTGTTGACAATTACGTTAATGTTTCCGACTGGCGAGTCAAGGAAAATTCAACCGTTACATATTCTGTCGGCGGTCTTATCCTTAACAACTCAGGCGCAATCACAGCTAACTATTGGCTCAGTGAGGTTTATGACGATGAAATCGGCAACGCACACAGAAATGCTGACATTCACATTCATGACCTTTCAATGCTTACAGGCTACTGTGCAGGCTGGTCACTCAAGCAGCTTATCAAGGAAGGCCTCGGCGGTGTAACAGGTAAAATCACCTCAGCTCCCGCAAAGCATCTTGCACCCCTTTGCAATCAGATGGTAAACTTCCTCGGCATTATGCAGAATGAATGGGCAGGCGCTCAGGCATTTTCATCCTTTGACACTTATCTTGCTCCCTTTGTCAAGGCTGACAATCTTTCCTATGAGCAGGTCAAAAAGTGCATCGAATCCTTTATTTACGGTGTTAATACTCCTTCACGTTGGGGTACACAGGCTCCCTTCTCAAACATCACTCTTGACTGGACAGTTCCCAACGACCTTGCAGAGCTTAATGCAATTGTCGGCGGCAAGGAAATGGATTTCAAATATAAGGACTGCAAAAAGGAAATGGATATGGTCAACCGCGCCTTCATCGAGACTATGATTGAAGGTGATGCCAACGGCAGAGGCTTCCAGTATCCTATTCCCACATATTCAATCACAAGTGATTTTGACTGGTCAGAAACAGAAAACAACAAGCTTCTTTTTGAAATGACCGCTAAATATGGTACACCTTATTTCTCCAACTACATCAACAGTGATATGGAGCCAAGCGACGTTCGTTCAATGTGCTGT
>JAZOWF010000081.1:0-19987 GCA_045659065.1 Acutalibacteraceae bacterium | reverse complement strand
TCCAGCTTTTTTTGACAAAGGGGCAATTAGTATGATTTCCTTTACCCAAAACAAAACCCCCCGAGGAAAAACCGGCCGGGGGTTTTGATTGATTTAATTTGTTCCGTATCCGTTAAAGCTGATAATTAATATCTGCTGTCGGGATCTGCGCAACATCTGATTTCACCTGTGAAGAACTTAACGATCTTCTGGAAGAATCTGAATACTGCGCCCCAGAAACCGTTACGGTGGCATGAGCATTCGCATCCGATTGCTTCGGGCTTGCTTTCAACGCTTTCACCTGTGCTTACGTCGAACTGATTGTTCTTTGAGCCGTCAACACCGGAGATAAGAACTGTGTACTTGCCTTCTTCTTCAACCTCGAATACTGCAAGGCCGTCCTTGTCTGAATACTTAACTGCAAGCCAGGTTCCGTCTTTGTAGAGATCTACCTTTGCGCCTTCAACTGTCTTGCCTTCTGCATTCTTAACTGTAACTCTGATTTCAGTTCTCTTGAGCTGAGGAAGAACCTTTACATCCTCAAATCCGCAATCTTCACAAATCTTTGTGATTGAGCCGGGTGCGTCGTATGTAGGATCAACCTGAATTTCTTCACCCCAGTTATGAGGACGAATTGCAGAGTTGTCATTTGCCTTGATGAATGTTTTTCCGCAAGCACATGCGTACTCTGTGCCGCCTGCACTTGTGCAGGTTGCATTGACAGGCTTACCGTTTTCCATATCATACTCATGACCTTCAGCCACGATAATGGGTCTGATTAAGATATCACCTGTGACTACTGTGCCTGCTGCAACTGTCCAGCCTTTGAAGGTGTAATGGTTGTTGTCGTCATACTTCTTAGCAAGCTCAAACTTGGGAGCTGCGGGAACTGTTCCGTTATAAGCAATCTTATAAGTTTCACCGATGACCTTATCGCTCTCGTCAACATAAGAAACATTATAAATACGTTCAATTGCATCGTAAACAGCATAGTAAACTGCATCAGTCCTACCTGCGGTTACAGTGATTTCAGCTGTTTCAGCAACAGTCTTGCCGGCTGCATCTGTCCACTTAACGAACTTGTATTCATACTGAGCTGTTGCTGCCTTAGCGGGAGCTGTGAATGTCTTGGATTCGCCTTCCTTGACTTCATCATATTCCTTAAGCTCAGTTGTTCCTTCCATAAACTTGATTGAAACTATAATTGCATCGGGCTCACGCTTTGCATCACAACCGGGAGTCTGACAGTACTGAACACCGTTTTCATCAGCTTCACCGTAAACGTGCTCAGTCATGGGAACTGCTGTTACCTTTTCATAACCGCATGAACATACTTCAGTTGTCTGACCTTCCTTGATGCAGGTTGCTGCCCAGGTCTTTGTTTCGTCGTTAACAACTTCGAAGTTATGGGCTGTACCTGTGTAGGTTGCATAAATTCTTGTTGTTTCTGTGAAGGGTCCGAAAGCATAGTCAACATCGTCGTATACTGCGCTGCCGAGCTTCCAGCCTGCAAATGTGTAATGGTTGTCAGCATCGGGAGCCTTTGTGGGAAGAGCGCCCTGATATACAACTGTGTTTGCAGTATTGCCTGTTGTGTTCCAGATAACATTCTTATGATCATCATCATAGAAGATAACGCCGAAGTTGATATAAGATGTGCTGAACTGTGCAACAAATGTTGCGTCACCTGTCATTGTGAAGTCATCTGTGAGTTCTGTTTCACCGACCTTAAGCCAACCGATGAATGTGTATTCTTCAGTTGCTGTTGCAGCCTTGACAGGATCTACTGCGGGCTTCTTGTTGGTATCATTGTAGCCGCCGACAATAAGTGCATATTCTTTACCTTCGTCTCCTGCAGCAAATGTTGCTACATCTGCGGGAACAAGGAACTTATGAGTGTAGATTCTCTTTGTTGGTGTGAACTCAGCTGTGTAGGTTTCGTTCTTGGTTACCTTAACGGGAAGCTTGATAACCTTACCGTCTTCACCCTTCCAGCCTGCAAATGTGTAATCGTTGTATTCGTCTGAAGCCTTTGTCTGATCAGCAACAGCACCTGCTGCGATTGACTCACCTTCGGTCTTGGTGAAAACAACATCAGTGCCGTCTTCGGCTGCGCCAACGAAGGTTACAGTGTACTCTGCCTTTTCAGCAATATCTTCTCTGCCTTCTGTATAAACACAGCCGGGGATCTGACATTCATACTGCATATATGTGTCATACTTGACAAGAACAAGTGTATGAGCTGTCACTGCAATAGTCTCTGTACCCATAGGATCATCACAAGCCTTACAGTAGGTTGTTTTAATACCTGTACTGTGACATGTAGCAGCAGTTGTTACCTTTGTATATCTGCCTGTGTTCTCATGATCAAGTTTAGCAAGATCTCGCACTTTCTTCTTTATGAAGCAGTACTTACAGTTCTGATATTCTTCACCTGCTTCATCGCAAGTTGCCTTGAGAGTCTTGACTGCACCGTAAACGTGACCGTTTTCAGGATCAGCAGGAATAGTCTCTGTAAGTGTGTCCTTACCGCAGACATCGCAGTTAGAAATCTTCTTACCTGCTGTTGTACAAGTAGGAGCTGTGATTACTGTGTAGCTGGTGTGCTTATGACCTGCAGCAGCAACTTCGTTTGTCTTGTCCTCGTCACCGCAGACTGAACAAGTCTTAACAGTGTAGCCGTTTTCAGTACATGTTGCGGGAACATTTACTGGTTCACCGTACTTGTGGCCTTCATTTGTGATTGTTTCTTCCTTGATAACCTTGTTACAAACTGCACAAATGATTTTCTCATAACCGTCTTCTGTACATGTAACAGCCTGACTTGTCTTGATTTCATCGTGACCTTCGGTAACCTTGATTTTCTTTGTTGTGCTGTTACCTGCCTTATCTGTAACTGTTACAAGGTAGTTACCTGCTTGCTTGATATCATATGTGCCGATACCTGCAGCAGATGTGGTGGTAAGTTCAACTGCCTCACCGTTGATTTTAAGTGTTGCACCAACCTCAACACCTGTAACTGTAGCCTTACCGCAGTATGTTACTGCACCTGCAGCAGCATTGTTGTTGTCACCTGCGATTGTAAACTCGGGAGCAGTGGTATCATAGATGAACTTTGCAGTTCTTACGTTCTTGTTAAGAACATTGCCTGCCTTATCCTTCGCATAATAGTATGCAATGTAAGTCTGACCGTCAACAAGACCTTCATATGAACCAAGTCTGATTACATAGTTAGCTGTGTTGTTGAGAGTTTCTGTATTATCTGAGAAGATAGTCTGGATGCCAGCAATTTCAGTTGTGTCTGCACCGAATACGCCTGTTGAAATGATACCCTGGATAACTGCAATACCCTTACCTTCACCGGCGGGATTGTATGCACCGTTTACATCACCTGTATCATTGATTGTAAGAATGATGTCTGTATCATCATTAGCATAGAATGCTACGGTATCATTATCTGTTGCTGCAGCACCCTCACTATCTGTTGAGCTCCAGCTTCCCTGTGTACCAAGATAAATTGTACCTGTGGGAGCAACTGTATCAGTAAGCATGGGGATTTCTACAGTTTCTTCTGTATCTGTTCTGCTACATGCACACCAGATCTTTTCGCTACCCTTTGCGTAATAAGTGGGAGCTGATACGAGTTCTTTGAGTGACTTGTCATGTTCAGCTGTTTCGAACTTAGCATAGATAGTAGTGTCAGCTGTGATTGCTGTATTTGCATCAAATGCAGTTGTATAAGCTTCATCTGTGTACCAACCAGCAAACTTGTTGTGATTATTTTCGTCTACATAACCGTCAACGGGATCACCGATTGCAACAGTTTTACCGTATTCAACGGGATAAGTTGTTTCAACATCGCCAACAATTGTTGTAAGAGTGAGAGCATTTGCAACTTCTTTATATGTTGCATAGAAGCTCATCTCTGCAGTGATCTTCATGCCTCTCTCATATTTGGTTTCAACGCCGTCCTTAAGATAATACCAGCCGTTAAATACTGTTGTGTAACCGGCTTTTTCTGCTTCAGGTAAATCAAATGCAACTGAGGGAGCATAAACTGCACCGTTATAAGTGTGATTTGTTGTCGCAAGAAGACCGCCAGCATTCATTTCATCAACACTGTTATACCAATAAGCCTTGTAGTAAACATAGCCGGGTCTGTAAAGTGCTGTGTAAGTCATATCCTTGCCTTCGCAAAGATAATTGTCAGGTACCTTATAATCCCAACCGATGAATGTATATGAATAAATTTCATCAGCAGGTCTGTGCTGAGCTGCTCTCTGAGCCTCAATATAAGCAGCCTCAAAGCTCTGTCCTGCTTCAACCTCTGCAGCAGCAAGCTGGACAGTACCGTCATAGTTCATAAACTTGATTATGAACTTGAAGGGTGTAAACTTGAACTGTGAGTAAAGGGTAAGATCGCTGTTTACAGCATCAGCAGTTGTATATTTCTTGCCGTTTGTTTCAGCAAAGTCCTTATCGGTCTGAGCTGCATCAAACCAACCTTCAAACTTATATTCACCTGTTTCAGTGTCAGCCTTTGAAGGCACATACTCTTCACCGTCAACCACCCATGCGGGAATGTTGTTGCCTGCAAGAACTCTTTCTTCGTAAGTGTTCGTACCGTCAATATACTTAACTGTATAGAAGGGTACACCTTCACCGTAAAGAGCTTCGAAGGTTACGTGTGTAACGGGAGCGAATGATGTGAATTCGTCCTTTGTGTATTCAGCCTTGTCAGCTGTACCTTCTGTTACCTTCCAGAGATTTGAGAAGGTGTAAAGTGCTGTGCCGTCGTCATAGGTTTCAGGAACAGCAGCAAGCTCGTTAACGAGTTCCTGAGTAATATTGTATCCGTGGTAAACCTCACCGGTGATAGTCTTATCCTTACCGGTAGCATCCTTATACTTGAAGGTTACTGTGTAAGGAGTGGGCTGTCCTTCACCGTAGGCAGCAGTGAACACGATTGCTGTGCCGTTGGGTGCAAGGTTGTTTGTTGTTACGAATACCTTTGTGTTATCGAAAACAACGGTAGCATCTGCATCAAGAGTTGCAGAAGCGTTGGAGCCGTTCTTATATGTCCAGCCGGCAAGTGTGTAACCGTAACCGCCTGTAGCGTATGTTCTGTTAACAACACTGGGAGTTGCAATAGCTGAACCGTAGGGAACTGAGAGAAGCTCTGTCTTGTTAGCGCCTGTTGAGTCAATATAATTGAAAGCAACAAGATATTCCTTAACTGTGCTTCTGAAAACAGCATAGTAGGTGATGTCTTCTCTTACAACCCAGTCTGAATTTTCTGTGATTGCTGTGTCACCCTCTGCAAGAGTATGATAGTTACCGCTTGCGGGCTTGAGTGATGTCCAACCGGCAAATCTATATGTATAACCGGGGTCGTTTGCAAGAGTGTTGGGTACAGCAATGCCTGAGGGGATTTCAGTACCTTCAAGAATATCTCTGTATGTATATTCCTTACTGTATGCTGTAAGGTTACCGCCGTTTGCGGGGTCAATAAAGTTAATCTGATACTTATCTTTATATGTTTTTGTTGTGTAAATGGGAGTAAGTGTAAGGGTTTCAAGCTCGCCGAATACGTATGAGCCTTCAACTACTTCGATACCTGTGATATCTCTCCACTTGCCTGCAAAGCCCTGATATTCATAAGCACCTGAGTTGTAGCCGTCCTTGGGATTAAGGTACCATTCTGCAGCCTGCTTTGAGCCGTACTTTGCAGTCTTTGTGCCGAGGTATTTACCGTCAACATCATAGAACTTAACTATGATATCCTGAGGAATCCACCAACCGTAGAAGGTGTTGTTACCGAGAATTTCCTTATGAATAGCAGCATCCCACTGAGTACCTGCGTTGAAATACTTCTTGCCGTCTTTTTCAACATACTCAGCACCTGCAGTACCGCCGTAAACTGTTACAAATTCTTCTGAGCTTACGGGTGTTGCAAATGTTGCTTCGTCAGCATTGATACCTGCATCACCTGTTGTGGGCTGCTTAACAGTCCAGAAGCCCTTGAAGGTGTAACCTTTTTTTGTTGCAGTACCGCTGGGATACTTTGCAGCAGTTGAGCTGTAAGGACCTGAAGTTGTCCATGCGCCTGTCTGAGTTGTCTTGTCACTCATATCCATTGTTGAGCCAAGACCTGAGATTGAACCGTCGGGATCAACCTTAACTGTATATGAGGGATACTTAAGTGTGATTTCAGCAAGATAACCCTTTAAACCTGAGCCTTCACCAAAAAGATAAACCTTCTGTGAGCCTGAAGCGTTGGGAATGTTTTTCTGAGCATCAGCACTTGCATATACAGTTGTACCGCTTACCCATACACCGCTTTCTTTCGCGTATGCAGCAGTTGTACCTGCATTATCAGCATAAAGAGCATAGCTGTCTACATCACTCATTCTTACACCGTACTGGTTATAAACGCCACCCTTTGTGAAGGAAGCTGAACCGTTATTTGTTGCACCGAGTGAAGGAACGGAAATTGTCTTTGTTTGATTGCCTGCTGATGATTTGATTGATGCAGCGTAAGGCTTGATATCAGCTTCAGCATAGAATGTTGTAATCTGGGTGCCTGAGTATTCGCCTTCTTCTTTTGTAGTCTTGTAACCTCCACCGGATTCACTGATCTGAATCATAGTTGTGCCGTCACCAACCCAGATTGCAGCATTTCTAACGCCCCAACCGTCACCTTTGTACTCTTTTGATGTAACACCGCAAGTTGTGGATTCTGTATAGGCCTGTCCAAACTGATGCCTGATGCCTGTAGGAAAGCCGGGAACCCAACCGTAAGCGTGAACATAGTTACCCGATAAATCATTATTACCGCCATTATGAATGCTGTTTGTTGAAAGAGTTGTGGATCCGCCTGCATACTCAATTATCCAGTTGTTTCTGCGAACGTTTTCGTCATTATCCCAGTCGTCCAACTTAGCACGAACTTCGACATAATAATAACCGTCGTGCTGGTTAGCAGCCTCTGCTTCAGTGGGAGCAACCCACACCCAGCAGGAAAGGAGCATCATCACTGCAAGAAACAGTGACATTGATTTTTTTGCCTGTAATTTCAAGTACTTCTTTAAATTCTTTTTCATTAAGATTTTTCCTCCTTAATAAAAATTAACTTATGTATTTCATAAAATGGCTCACGCCATAAAAACGAAATTCACCGTGTACACTTTTTCCTTCCGGAAATTCATCGCCACAGCCCCTGACCTGACCGTTTTTTGGCGCACAAAATCCCCAAAAGGGTATAAAGAGTCACTTTTAGTCAGTATCAGTATAGCATTAAAAAATCAATAAAGTCAAGAACGAGTTAAGAAATCTTTTAATATATTTGAATTTTTGTCTTTTGTGACTAAAAAATGAACAAGTAATTGTTAATTTTGACAGTTGAATTGTAGTATGTAATTTTTTGACCACAATCAATCTGTATGTATAACATAGTCGACCAAATACTTGCACCGAGTCTGACAGAATTGTATCTGTAGTTGACATTTTTATTCTTTTTGATATAATCGTTTATGTAATTATAGATTATATCATCAAGAAAGCAGTTGATATCTTTTGTTCGAGGGATTTGAATATAACATTCAATTTTTTGCAGATGTAATTGTTGGATTCAGTTGGGTTATTGCGTACGCACTATGCTTTATAGGTACTGTTAAAGAAAAGGTTCCAGGTTTTCCTCCCCTGGGTTCGATAGTTATTTTGGCCTGGGAGTTTTCGGCGGTTATCGAATATATTTCAAATAATGACATTGAACTTAATTATGTTTTTGTGGTCAGAGCCTCTTTTTTTGTTTTGCAGTTTGCTTTTTTTTCAGTAGCTCTTTTCAAACTATACAAAGACAAGCCAAAAATAATATTACTTCACTATCTTCTTCTATTAGTTGGAATGTTCATAATGCACTTTGTATTTAAATTGCCTATGTGGCAATTAAGAACAAGTTTTGCCAATACAATCACCGGTTGGTTATGTTTATTGTATTATATACATAAAATCGATTATCCTCCCTCTAAATATTATCTAGGTTTTGCTGTTTTTGGATTTATAGCTGATGCGGCTGGACATTTCTTGTATTTGAGTATGGACTTTTTAACATCTGTTTTATGTATAATTCTTCAATTTATACAATTAATTCATGTTATACTCGTTTATGATATTGTAAAAAAAGATGATCCTTTGTTTTTACCGTCAATACCATCATTTAGTGAATATATAAAGAAAAATTTCTCTAAAAACAATATATCCACCCGAAAAAAATATAAGAAAAAAATCAAACAAAAGAAAACACACAGAAAAAAATAATCTAAAGAAAGAAGGTATATTATGTTCCCCGGTTCAAGTACAGTATATAAGATGATGTATGTTGTAGGTTTTGCTATTATGATGGTCATTAACCTCAAAACTCACAAAAAATACAGACTCTCCACAAAAAACACGGTTATCATTACTCTTATAACCTATGTTGCAGGCGTTACCGGAGCTATGATTATGGGCCACTCCTATATGGCTCTGATGGAATCAATGGGATTCACCGTTGATTCAAACGTGGCAATTTTCGGTGCTGTTATTTTCACTCCTTTATTTATGGCAATAACATCTTTAATCCTCAAACAAGACTGGCGAAGGGTTATTGATATGCTGGCTCCCGGCATTTTTGTTATTCTTGCCTGTGCAAAATTCGGTTGCTTCTGTGCCGGTTGCTGCTTTGGTATAGAGTGCTCCTTTGGTGTTATGAGTCCTAAGATCAACGTCACCGTTTTCCCCATCCAGATTATTGAAGTATTCTTTATGTTATTCATAATTGCATTCAGCTTCTGGTATCCGTTCAAATCTGGTAGATATGTCAAGGGTGCCGTTTATCCTGCCACAACAATTCTCTACTGCTTTATGCGTTTCTTCGCAGAATTTCTCAGATACTATGAAAAGCCTGAACAGAGAGACATTCTTTTTAATATGACCTTCTGGCAATTGTGCTGTGTTGGTGTTTCAATTGTCTGTGCAATATGGTTATATATTGTTCATTCCAAAAAAATCAAGGCTCTTGATACCGCTCAGGTACAGAAAGAGGAACAGGAAGACATTATATCGGAAAAGCTGGCAAAACGAGAAAAAGCAAAAATCAAAAAAGAAAAAAAACAAAGAAAAAAACAGTTTAAAAAATAAAATAAAGAGGATGTAAAAAACTAGTTTTTTACATCCTCTTTATTTAGGGGCTAACAAAAAAACGATTCCGCCATGAGCAACGGAACCGTTTTATAATTCATTTTGTTTTTTATTCCCCTGCAAGTGCATCAAGGCTCTGCTTTTTAAGATAAGCATTGATGAAGCCGTCGATTTCACCGTCCATAACAGCATTGATGTTACCCATTTCAAAGCCTGTTCTGTGATCCTTTGCAAGAGTGTAGGGCATAAATACGTAGGAACGGATCTGACTGCCCCAGCCGATTTCCTTCTGTTCACCCTTGATGTCCTCGATTTTTTCAAGATGCTCTCTTTCCTTGATTTCGATAAGCTTGGATTTGAGCATTCTCATACAAACCTCTCTGTTCTGATGCTGACTGCGTTCAACCTGGCAGCAGACAACAATGCCTGTGGGGTTATGGATAAGACGAACAGCCGATGAGGTCTTGTTAACCTTCTGTCCGCCGGCACCTGAAGCTCTGTAAACCTCCATTGTGATGTCCTCGGGATTGATTTCAACCTCAATTGTGTCATCGATTTCGGGCATAACCTCAAGTGAAGCGAAGGAGGTGTGTCTTCTTCCCGATGAGTCAAAGGGAGAAACACGGACAAGTCGGTGAACACCCATTTCACTTTTAAGGTAGCCGTAAGCGTTTTCACCTTCAATAACAACTGTTGCAGATTTAAGACCTGCTTCATCACCGTCAAGGAAGTCAACGGTTGTGAACTTGAAGCCGTGCTTTGTTGCCCACTGTCCGTACATTCTGAAAAGCATCTGGCACCAGTCCTGAGCCTCTGTTCCGCCGGCACCTGCGTGGAAGGTAAGAATTGCATTCTTTGCATCGTACTCACCTGAAAGGAGCGTTGCAAGAATCTGCTTGTCGAGCTCAGCCTCAACAGCCTCAACACTTGCCTGACATTCGGGCAGCATATCAAGGTCGCCCTCTTCGTCGGAAAGCTCAATCATAACAAGAGCATCCTCATAAGCGGACTTGAGATCTTCGTAAGCCTTGATTTTATTTTTAAGTGAAGCAATGCGCTGAAGCACCTTCTGTGAATTTGCAAGATCACCCCAGAAATCTTCAGCAACAGTCTGCTCCTCAAGAAGGGCAACCTCCTTTGCAAGCTCCTCAAGACCGAGAGCTGCGGCAAGCTCGCCCATGGGCTTTTCACTTTCCATAAGCTTTAATCTTAATTCTTCAAACTGAACCATAACTTTTTTCCTTTCAATTATATATATGTCGTATAAATGCGTTTAAACCGAATTTTAAGTATTGCTGTTATTATGTGCTCATAACAGTAATATACAAACTTATCCTTTTACATTATACACATTTCTTTTTAAAGAGCAATACGTAATAAATATTTTTTTCTGCCCCCGGGAAGAATTTGTTATAATTTTCTTGCTTTTAATCGTTTTTAGTTATACAATACTTAATATTATACCTAAGGAGAAATAAACAATGAGATATTCAAATCAGACCTGTGACGGCTGCGGAAAGCTTTTTTCCGAGGACGACGAAATTGTTGTCTGCCCTGAATGCGCCACTCCTCAGCACAGAGAATGCTATAAAGCAAATAACCGCTGTGTAAATTACGATAAGCACGGTGAGGATTTCACCTGGCAAAGCGCAGGTGAGCTGAACACACCCGCAAGCACTGAGGAAAAGGTGAAAATGATTCCCTGCCCCAACTGCGGCTTTGAAAATCCCGCAGGCTCCGAAAGCTGCAGACAGTGTTCAATGAAATTCACTCTTTTCGGCTTCAATGTTGTTGATGCAACAGCCGAAGAGCAGGAAAAAGTCAACCCCTCGGCAGATGTTCCCAAATATGAAGCCCCCTTCACTCTCGGTGAAGGAGAAGGCTTTGACAATCAGAACAAGCCCGAAATAATTGCAGAAGCAGAAGTAGCCGAAGAGGATTTTCAGCACAGCTCGGCTCAGCAGCCTCAGCCCGCCTTCCCCGGCCCCTTCTCTCCGACGGACAAAACCTTCGGAATTCCCACAAACTTCCTCGGCGCCGTCCTCGGACAGAATGCAATGAAATATATTGAAAAATTCAAATCTCTTGAAGCGGGAAAAAGAATCTCCTTCAACTGGGCGGCGTTTCTCTTTTCACCCTATTGGTTCTTTTACAGAAAGCTCATCAAGCCGGGAATTATCTTTTCCACCGTTTATATGTGCCTGAGCATCGTTGCAACTCCCTCTTTGATAAAGTTTTATGAGCTTTATTTGACCATTGCGGAAAATCTCTCAACCGCAACAGAGGCTGAATTCATTGCTCAGCTTGCTGAGCTTGAAGCCTTATATCCCCCTGTTCTGTTTTTTATGGCGGCACAGTTTGTTCTTCATCTCATCTGCGGTTTTATTGCAGACAAAATGTATAAAAATCATCTCATTTCCGCAATTTATGAAAGACACGTTTCACCCCTTGACAGAAACTCCGTGATTGAAGTCATCCGTTATGGCGGTGTTTCCCCCCTGCTTGCCCTCATTGCAATTCTTGCAGAAAATGTTATTTCATCTGTTGCAGGCTCTCTGATGTAAAATTTAAAACAGGTATCCTTTCCGATTGAGAAAGATACCTGTTTTTTGTTTAAGTGAGAATAATTGTCACACTTTTTCAAAATCCGAAGCGGGATGCTTGCATACGGGACAGATGAAATCCCCGGGAAGCTCCTCGCCCTCATAAGCATAACCGCAGATTTTACAGACATAGCCCTTCTTTTCCTTTTTCTCGGGCTTAGGCTTGACATTTTTGTGATAGTAAGTATAAGTCATTGTCTCTTCCTTGCTGAGCACCTGAGATTCGGTAACCTCACAGATAAAAAGACCGTGAGTTCCCATATCAGTATATTCTCTGACCTCAAGGGACATAAAGGCATTTGAGAAGAAATTCAGATAAGCAAGTCCGTTCTCACTTCTTTTCACATTCATTCCCTTCATTTTGTCCTTATCTCTGCCGCTTGCAAAGCCGAACCATTCAAAAACACCGAAGGGAGCTTCTGTTGTCAGACAGCTGATGTTCATTTTGCCCGTATTTTTAATCATATCGTGAGAAAGGTTTGCCTTATTCACAGCAACAGCCACCATACAGGGTGAGCTTGTCAGCTGCATAACTGAATTGACAATGCATCCGTTTTCTTTTTCTCCGTCCTTGGTGATAAGCACATAAAGACCGTATCCGATGTTGAATAATGCTGTGGGATCAACTCTTTTTTCCATAAAAACATCTCCTTTTCCTTTTATAAATCAAGTATAGCAGAAATTTTTGATGTTATAAACAGTATTTTGAAAAAAACAGCTGTTTTTTTCAGCTGTTTCAGACTGCCGGCACCTTGTGTACTATGAGCGGGCGAAAAAAATATATGAAAAAGCCGACGAAATGCAATGTTTCGCCGGCTTTCCGTTCTTCATTTATTAAATTTAAGCTGCATTATTTTTTGAGTTGCCGCTTCATATATGTTCCTGTGACCTTATCGACGGTCTGAAAGCTTCATTTCTACTCTTGCAACAAACAGATCTCCGTTTATTTCAAGCTCAAGTCTGCCCTCCTGAATAACACAGAGATTTTCTGCAATTGAAAGTCCCAGGCCGTTGCCCTCAGTGGATCTTGACTGATCGCCTCTGACAAAACGGCTCTTAAGCTCTTCGGCAGAAATATTCAGCGGTGCGGCGGAGATGTTTTTAATCTCAATCAGACCTTCCTTGTCCGTTGTCCTTATGCTGATATACACACGGCTGTTTTCAAGAGCATACTTTCTGACGTTGACAAGCAGATTTTCCATCACTCTGTAAAGAAGCTTACTGTCCGCCCTGACAATTATATCATTTTCGGGAAGATCAACAATAAGTGAAAGCTTTTTCTTTTCAAAAGCATCCTCGTACTCACCGAGAATCTGATTGAGCAGCTCCTTAAGGCTGACGTCAATAAAGCTGACGCTGATTGCACCCGTTGAAGCCTTTGATGCTTCAACAAGATCATCGATAAGAGTTTTCAGCCTGTCGCTCTTTTCTGAAAGCACGTTAAGATAGGAAACTGCCGTTTCATCGGTGATATCACACTTTTTCAGAAGGTCAACATAATTGATGATGCTTGTAAGAGGAGTTTTGAGATCGTGAGAAACATTTGTAATAAGCTCTGTTTTTGTCTGCTCCTGCCTTACTGCCTCTTCAACGGCAACCTTAAGACCGTCACCGAGTCCCTGAAGATTTTCTGCAGGGAGCATAAGATAATCGGGCAGAGCATTTTTATTGATTTTCTCCTCAAGGTTACCCTTGCGCATTTCGGAAACAACTCTGAAAAGTCTGTCAACTCCGCCCACAAAGATAAGACCCTTATAAATGATGAACAAATCAAACAGACCAAGCACAAACAGTGAGAAAAGTCCCGGCAGCAAACCGCTGCTGTAAATAAGCGCTATGGTGAACATCAGAACAACCGCATTTACGGCGGCGACAATTGCAGTTCTGATAAACACCGTCTTTTTAAGATCCTTTACATAAAGGAGCTTCGCCTTAAGCTTTTTGACAAAATCCTTTATTTTTCTTACAAAGCCTCTGACAAGAGCCACCGCCTTGCCGAAAAATCTGACAACGAAGAAGCTTTTGAAAAACCTTTTGCTTTTAAGAAGTCTTGTGAAATATAAAAGAATGTCAATCAGCACCGCCGCCTCAAAAACTGCAACAGCAGCAAGACCGTAAACATATATGCTTCCTCCCATATGCGTTGAGGAATCCACAAAATCAAAAATCACAAGGGCAAGCCAGGCACCGAAAAGAGAAAGCAACGCTGAAACGGCAATTCTTATCTCAGCAAAAATTTTATCTGTCTTGTGCAGATAAACACTCTTTTTGTCACCGCTTCTTTTACCGCTCATAGCAATCAGTCTGATAAGAGCAATCACAAAAACCGCCAGACAGACGCCCCAGATAAGAAGAAAGTTTTTGACAATTGTTTCTGCCATTCTGATTTCACCGCTGACAGCCTTGAATCTGTTATATGAGGAAACAGAGTCATCATCGGCATAAATATCGACGCCCACAAAGCAAAGGATTTCACCGTCGGCAATAAAGGGAGTTGAATCATACACCGGATAATCGGCGGGCAGAGTTGTTGTAAAGCTCAGGGGTGTAACTACGGGAGCTGTTACCGCACTGAGAGAGGTTGTGCTTTCTACAATAAATGTTGTTGCCTCCTCCGAAGTCTCGGGCGGCAGGGTTGTCAATGTCGGGTAACTGTCTGTTGTAGCGGAGTACACATCAACATTGGGGAAGGTTGTGACCTCATAATAGCCGGAGTAATATGTATAGCCGTCAATAGACATAAACGAATAAGCTCTTCCGTCGGGAAGGTACATTTCACCTGCCGACTGATAACAGAAGAAGCCCAGCTTTTCAAAAGCCTCTGCAATCTCCTGAGTTGTTGATTTTGCGGAAAGTCCCTTCATATTGGTGTAGGTGTTACCCTTACTGTCCATAACAAAATATCTTCCCGTGTCATAATACTGCTCTACCGTCTGCTTAAGAGTTGAATAGCTTTTTCTGAAGGTCTCATAATCGAGAAAGTTTTTCATCACATCGTATTCGCAAAGCTTGGTTTTAAGAGCAGTCTCGTTTATCTTGAAGGCATAATAGCCCGACGGATATTCTTTGATAACTGCCGTATTCTCATATTCATAATCCAAAGTAATCATACAGTTGTAATCAAGCTTCACTATACCGTCAGCACCAAGTTCTTTGGCGGACTCAAGCATTTCCTTATAAATGGTAATCTGCGGAGTATCATCAAAATCATAATCATGCTCAATAAGAAGATTATAATCGAAGTCCCTGTCCTTCAGAACATCTTCAACATAATAATAGCTTTCTTCCTCTGATAAATCTGTGGGCGCAATACAGCCCAGAGATGAAACTACGCCGTCATATTCGGCAACCAGAAAATCATAGCAGATGCTCTGCTTCTGAAGATGCTTGACAAGGTTGGTTTTTGCCTGTGCCCAGACTGCTTCGTTATATTCCTGAATTTTTGCGTCGGCACTCTCGAAGGCCTCCTTTGAGCCGTTTCCGTAGGAGCCTACCATAGAGGAAAGCGCATTTATATATCCGTTATAAGCACTTTTGAATGAGTCACTTTCCCACACGGACTTTGACGAAGCACCGGAAAGAGCATCTCTGAGAGAATTCATTGTAAGATTGTTATCTTTTGCAAGTAAAAAGGAGTTTACGCCGCTTGACGTCATCAGTGCCACACAGACAAGGCACAGTATAAAGGCAACGGCTTTTCTTATTGCCTTGATATTAAATTTTTTCGATACGGTATCCAATTCCCCACACCACCTTTATGTATTTTGGATTTTTTGTGTCAATTTCAATTTTTTCTCTGATTCTTCTGATGTGAACGGTTACGGTTTTCTCTGTTGAAAAAGCGTTCTCGTTCCAGACGTTTTCATAAATCTGATTTGAAGAAAGGGTTTTGCCCATGTTTATCATCAGATACTCAACAATTTTATACTCTGTGGCAGTCAGCCTTACCTCTTCGCCGTCAAGAGTGACAACACGTGCCTCCGTGTCAACGGAAAGTCCTCCCGTTGTGATAACACTCTCCTTTTTTGATGCCGAAGCAAAGGAAACATATCTTCTGACCTGTGATTTCACCCTTGCGCAAAGCTCAAGAGGATTAAAAGGCTTTGTCACATAATCATCTCCGCCGAAGCCGAGACCTGCAATCTTGTCTGTATCTTCACTTTTGGCTGAAAGGAAAATAATCGGTACATTGCTTTTTTCTCTGATCTTGACAACAGCCGTTATTCCGTCCATTACGGGCATCATAACATCCATAATCACGCACTGAAAATCCTGAGCCGCAATTTTTTCGATAGCCTCAAGACCGTTGTGCGCACCCACGGTTTCATAGCCCTCTGCCTTCAGGTAAATTTCAATTGAACGAAGTATAGCCTCGTCATCGTCACAAATAAGCACTCTGTACATTTTTATGCTCCTTTCCTCCGGTTAACCCTTGACTTAACAATAGCATCAAATAATTACAAGACAATTTAACAATTCTTACAAATTTATTACTTTTACGTTTATATTGCCCTTATATTATACTTAACTTATTTTACATTAAAACTCCATATAAAACAATTAAAAACGGTACAAACTATTAAAGATTTTAAAAACTATTGAAATTTGATAACTTTTATCGTATGATGTAAAATGAGTGGAAAATTTTTTCATTCCTGCCGATTTTTCGGCAACAATATTAAAAAAATCACAACTAACGAGGTGGTATTTTGAAAGTACAATTTACAGAAACAATACTCAGAGATGCTAACCAGTCTCTTATTGCAACACGAATGAGCTTTGACGAATTTGAGCCCATTCTTGCTGAGCTTGACAAAGCGGGATATTATTCTCTTGAGTGCTGGGGCGGCGCAACCTTTGACTCCTGCCTCCGCTATCTCAACGAAGATCCCTGGGAAAGACTCAGAAAAATCCGCAAGGCCTGTCCCAACACAAAGCTTCAGATGCTTCTGAGAGGTCAGAACCTTCTCGGTTACAAGCATTATCCCGATGATGTTGTCCGCGCCTTCATCAGAAAGGCTGTTGAAAACGGCATTGACATCATCAGAATCTTCGATGCACTCAACGACCTGAGAAACATTGAGGTTGCAGTTGATGAAACTCTCAAAAACGGCGCTCATCCCTCAGGCACAATCTGCTACACCCTTTCTCCCATCCATTCCCTTGAAAATTATGTTCAGCTTGCAAAGGATATGGAAAAGATGGGCGTTATGTCAATCTGCATCAAGGATATGGCAGGTATTATGGGACCCCAGGAGGCATACGACCTTGTAAAAGCAATCAAGGCTGAGGTCAATCTCCCCCTCGTTGTTCATACACATTCAACAACAGGTCTCGGCGCGCTTACTCTTCAGAAGGCTGTTGAAGCCGGTGCAGACATCATCGACACCGCAATTTCCTGCTTCTCAGGCGGCACATCACAGCCTCCCACGGAAACACTTGTTTATTCACTCAAGCAGCTCGGCTATGATGTTGACGTAAATATGGATTCACTTAAGAAGATCAACGATTTCTTCAAGCCCATCAGAGCAAAGGCTCTTGAAAGCGGTCTTCTCAATCCCCTTGTTCTTTCAACAGACACTGACGCTCTTGTTTATCAGGTTCCCGGCGGTATGCTCTCTAACCTTGTTGCTCAGCTTACAGCCGCAGGCAAGCTTGACAAGTTTGAGGAGGTTCTTCTTGAAGTACCCAGAGTCAGAGAGGATCTCGGTTATCCTCCCCTTGTCACACCCATGAGCCAGATGGTCGGTGTTCAGGCAACCTCAAACGTTCTCAACGGTGAAAGATACAAGAACATTTCAAAGGAAATCAAAAATTATTTCTTCGGCTTCTACGGAAAGGCTCCCGGCAAGGTCAACGAAGAGCTTGCAAAGAAGATTCTCGGTGACGAAAAGCCTGTGACCTGCCGTTATGCAGATATCCTTGAGCCCTACATCGAAAAGGCAAAGGCTGAAATCGGCGACAAGGCAAAGAGTGAAGAGGATGTTCTTTCTTATATTGCTTTCCCCACTCAGGCAGAAGCATTCTTCGACAAGCGTGAGGAAAAAATAAGAAACACCTTCAAATATACAATTAAAGAAGTGTAAGGAGGCAGGAAAATGGAATTTACAATGGCTGATGCTCTTTCCACCGCTGTTATCGGTATCGTTACAGTTATATGTATTCTTGCTGTGATTGCAGTTCTCATTATCCTTGTTTCAAAGGTTATCAGGGCCTTTGAAAGCAAAACTGCAAAGCCCGTTGCTCCCGCGGCAAGTGCTCCCGCAGCAGCTGCCGCACCCGCCGGCATTCCCATGCCCTCAGGCATGAATCAGGGTGAGCTTGAATTAATCAACACAGATGAAAAAACCGCCGCTATCATTATGGCAATTGTTTCAGACAAAAGCGGCATTCCCCTTAACAGACTTTCATTCAAGTCAATTAAATTACTGGAGGACGAAAAGAAATGAAATATGTAGTTACCTTAAACGGAAAAAATTATGAGGTTGAAGTAACAGAGAGTGAAGCAGTTCTTCTCAACGTAAGTGAAGCAGCAGCACCCGTGGCAGCTCCCGCTCCCGTGGCAAGTGCTCCCGCAGCAGCACCCGCAGCAGCCGCTGCTCCCTCAGCTTCAGGCACAAACGTACCCTCACCCATGCCCGGCACAATCCTCAGCGTAAATGTTGCTGCAGGTCAGGCTGTCAAGACAGGTGACGTGCTTCTCGTTCTTGAGGCTATGAAAATGGAAAACGATATTGTTGCTCCCTGTGACGGCACAGTCAAGCAGATTCTTGTTTCAAAGGGCTCAACAGTAAACACTGACGACGTACTCGTTGTTATCTGATTCCCGCAGTTATAAAAAGAAAGGAGTTTTTCTCAAATGATTAAAGATGTCCTTATCGGCTTGTGGGAATCATCAGGCTTTTACGCGCTCTTTGCAGACGGAACATTCCTGTGGCAGAATCTTGTTATGATTCTTGTTTCCTTTGTTCTTCTTTATTTTGCAATTGCAAAGAAGTGTGAACCTCTTCTTCTTGTTCCCATCGCTTTCGGTATTCTTCTTGTAAACCTTCCCGGTGCAGGTCTTATGGATGACCCCACGGGTATTATGGATACTTCAAACCTTGTTGAAGGTGCTCACTGGTATGACTCGGGTGTTCTGAGGCTTATATATGCAGGTGTTAAATCAAGTATTTTCCCCTGTCTTATCTTCCTCGGTATCGGATGTATGACTGACTTCGGCCCTCTTCTTTCAAACCCCGTTTCACTTCTTCTCGGTGCTGCAGCTCAGCTTGGTATCTATGTTGCTTTCATCATTGCAATTGCTCTCGGCTTCACTCCTCAGGAGGCAGCTTCAATTGCAATTATCGGCGGTGCTGACGGCCCCACTGCAATTTTCCTCACAGGTAAGCTTGCAGGTCACCTTTTAGGACCCATTGCTGTTGCCGCTTATTCTTACATGGCTCTTATCCCCTTCATTCAGCCCCCCATTATGAAGCTTCTTACAACAGAAAAGGAGCGTAAGGTTGAAATGAAGCAGCTTCGTAAAGTAAGTAAGGTTGAAAAGATTGTTTTCCCCGTTGTTGTTCTTGTTATCTGCGCATTCATTCTTCCCTCTGTTGCTCCCCTTCTCGGTATGCTTATGCTGGGTAACCTCTTCAAGGAATGCGGTGTTGTTGACAGACTTTCAGACACAGCTCAGAATGCTCTTATGAACATTGTTACAATTATGCTCGGTCTTACAGTCGGTGCCACAACAAACGGTGCGACCTTCCTTAAGGCAGAAACCCTCAAGATTGTTGTTCTGGGTCTTCTTGCATTCTGCTTCTCAACAGCAGGCGGTCTTCTCTTCGGTAAGCTTCTTTACATCGTTACCGGCGGTAAGGTTAACCCCCTTATCGGTTCAGCAGGTGTTTCCGCTGTTCCCATGGCAGCCCGTGTTGCTCAGAACGAAGGCAGAAAGTACAATCCCACAAACTTCCTTCTTATGCACGCTATGGGTCCCAACGTTGCAGGTGTTATCGGCTCTGCTGTTGCAGCAGGCTTCCTTCTTGCAATGTTCGGCTGATAAAAATCCGAATAAAAAATCAATCCCCGCAAGGAACTGAACAAGTCCAGTAAAAACGGACAATGAAAAGAAACCGCCTCCTATGGTATAATGAAACCATAGGAGGTTTTGCTATATGCAGAGAGAATACAAACGAATACAGCAACACAAAGAAGAACTGTTAGAAATGAAAATGCAA
>JAZOWF010000080.1:0-49660 GCA_045659065.1 Acutalibacteraceae bacterium | reverse complement strand
AGCCATAGTGGTAAGTGATTTCATGTTATGGCTCTTTGATGAGCCTGTTGCGCCGCCGATACCGTCACGGCCTGTACGGCCGCCGAGAAGAACGATTACATCACCGGGTGCGGGACGCTCACGGCGCACATTATAAGCGGGAGCTGCAGCAACAACTGCACCGCATTCAAGACGCTTTGCAACAAAGCCCTCGTGATAGATTTCTGCAACATGACCTGTTGCAAGACCGATCTGGTTACCGTATGATGAGTAGCCCGCTGCGGCAGTCTGGCAGATTTTACGCTGAGGAAGCTTGCCTGCCATAGTTTCTGCGATGGTCTTTCTCGGGTCACCTGCACCGGTAACTCTCATTGCCTGATGAACGTATGCACGGCCTGAAAGGGGATCTCGGATGCATCCGCCGATACAGGTTGCAGCGCCGCCGAAGGGCTCAATTTCTGTGGGATGGTTGTGGGTTTCGTTCTTGAACATAAGAAGCCAGTCCTGATCCTCACCGTTCACTGTTGCAGTAACGTGGATTGAGCAGGCGTTGATTTCTTCACTTTCGTCAAGCTCGGGAAGCATACCTCTCTTTTTGAGAGTCTTGGTGCCGATGGTTGCAATGTCCATAAGTGTCTGAGGACGAGCTGCAGCCTTTTCCTCACCGTAAACCTCAACTCTTGCGGCAAGGTAACGGTCATAAGCCTGCTGAACAGCGGGATCACTGATTCTTACGTTATCAATGTGAGTTGAGAAGGTTGTGTGACGGCAGTGGTCTGACCAATAGGTGTCAACAACACGGATTTCTGTGATTGTGGGATCTCTGTGCTCTGTGTCTCTGAAATAAGCCTGAAGGAACTTGAGGTCGTCAAGATCCATTGCAAGACCCTTTTCGTTGAGAAGCTCGTTGAGAGCTGCCTCGTCCATACCGATGAAGCCGGTAACTGTGTCAACGGTTTCGGGTGCGGCATAAACTGCGGCAAGAGTTTCGGGCTTTTCAAGGGATGACTCACGGCTTTCAACGGCGTTGATTACGTGATGCTTGAAGGCGTCAATGTCTTCCTGTGAAAGCTCACCGTAAAGGGCATAAACCTTTGCAGTGCGGATAAGAGGACGCTCACCCTGAGAGATAATCTGAATACACTGAGCGGCTGAGTCAGCTCTCTGATCAAACTGACCGGGGAGTGCTTCAACTGCAAAAACATAAGCCTCGGGAATTTCCACATTTTCGGAAACATTATCAAGCTGAGGCTCGGAGAAAACAGTTTTCACTGCATAATCGAACAGCTCCTGAGTGATGTTTTCTGCATCGTAGCGGTTGAAAATACGGATATCCTTCAGATTTTCAATGCCGAGCAGATTTTTTGCTTCACTGAGAAGCCCTTTTGCTTCATTTTCAAGTCCTTTTTTCTTTTCAACGTAAATGCGATATACCATTATTTTGCCTCCTTGGCCTTTTTGCCTATATCGTGTCTGTAAAATGCATTTTCAAAACTAACCTTTGATACCTTGGCGTAAGCAGCATCAATTGCTTCGCCGAGGCTTTCACCGATTGCGGTCACGCCGAGCACTCGTCCGCCAGCGCTGAGAAGAGCACCGCCTTCAAGCTTTGCACCGGCAACATAAACGCTGTCAGCAACATCATCGGGGATTGAGATTTCAAAGCCGCTGTCATATTTCTGAGGATAACCCTTTGAAGCCATAATAACACAGCAGGCGTTTTCTTTTTTGAATTTGACCTCTGTTTTGTCAAGAGTGCCGTGAGTTGTTGCCTTCATAACAGTGAGAAGGTCGCTGTCGAGAAGGGGAAGAACAACCTGAGTTTCGGGGTCACCGAAGCGGCAGTTATATTCGATAACCTTGGGACCCTTTTCTGTGAGCATAAGTCCGAAATAAAGGCAGCCCTTGAAGGTTCTTCCCTCACTGTTCATTGCATTGATTGTGGGAAGGAAGATTTTTTCCATACATTCAGCCGCAACTTCCTCTGTGTAATAGGGGTTGGGAGCAACTGTACCCATACCGCCTGTGTTGAGACCCTCGTCATTGTCAAGGGCACGCTTATGGTCCATTGAGGAAATCATAGGAACAACGGTTTTACCGTCGGTGAAGGAGAGCACGGAAACCTCGGGACCTGTGAGGAATTCTTCAATAACAACATTGCTGCCGCTTTCTCCGAAGATTTTGTCCTCCATCATTGAGCGTACGGCATCCTTTGCCTCCTGTCTTGTCATTGCAATGATAACGCCCTTGCCAAGAGCAAGACCGTCAGCCTTGATAACTGTGGGAATGGGAGCAGTTTCAAGGTAGTCGAGAGCCTTTTCAAGGTCAGAGAAAACCTCATATTCTGCAGTGGGAATGTTATATTTCTTCATCAGATTTTTTGAGAAGACCTTGCTGCCCTCAATGATTGCTGCAGCCTTTGAAGGACCGAAGCATTCAATACCGATTTTGTTCAGCTCGTCAACACAGCCGAGAACAAGGGGATCATCGGGTGCAACAACTGCATAATCGATGCCTTCATTCTTTGCAAAATCGCAGATTGCGGGAATGTCCTTTGCTCCGATGCCGATGCAGGTTGCATCAGCTGCGATGCCGCCGTTGCCGGGGAGAGCAAAGATTTCGGTTATTTCTTTATTTTCTTTGAGTTTTTTGATGATGGCGTGTTCACGTCCGCCGCCACCGACAACCATTATTTTCATAAGCGAAGCTCCTTTTGGTTATTTGCTTTCGTGGCGGAGAGGTGCACTGGAAAGACCCTTGCACCTCATCCGACAGGCTTTTTTATTTATAGATGGGATATTTTTCACAAAGTGCAATAACTTCAGCTCTGATCTGATCCTTTGAATTTTCAAAGTCACAGATTGCAGCCTTGATCCACTTTGCAATAAGAAGCATTTCCTCTTCCTTGAAGCCTCTTGATGTGACAGCGGCAGTACCGATTCTCAGACCGCTTGTAACGAAGGGGCTCTTGGGGTCGTTGGGGATTGTGTTTTTGTTTGCTGTGATGTGAACCTCGTCAAGTCTCTTTTCAAGCTCCTTGCCTGAAAGGTCGAACTTTGTAAGATTCAGAAGCATAAGGTGGTTGTCTGTTCCCTTGGAAACAATTTCAATACCCTCATCTGTGAGAGCCTTGCAGAGAACTGCACAGTTTTTGACAAGCTGAGTCTGATAAGCCTTGAACTCATCTGTGAGAGCCTCACCGAAGGCAACAGCCTTAGCTGCAATAACGTGCATAAGAGGACCGCCCTGAGTGCCGGGGAAAACAGCCTTGTCGATTTTCTGAGCAAGGTCAGCTGTGCAAAGGATAAGACCACCTCTGGGACCTCTGAGGGTCTTGTGGGTTGTTGTGGTAACAACGTGAGCGTGAGGCACGGGTGAGGGATGAACACCTGCAGCAACAAGACCTGCAATATGAGCCATGTCAACCATAAGGTAAGCACCGACCTCGTCTGCAATTTCACGGCAGCGCTTGAAGTCAATGATTCTTGAATAAGCACTTGCCCCCACAACGATGAGCTTGGGCTTACATTCAAGAGCAATTTCTCGCATTTTGTCATAATCGAGCATTTCTGTTTCGTCATCAACACCGTAAGGAACAATGTTCCAGTATTTACCTGAAATGTTTACGGGTGAGCCGTGTGAAAGGTGTCCGCCCTGGGAAAGATTCATACCCATAACTGTTTCACCGGGCTCAACAAGTGCAAAGAATGCGGCAAGGTTTGCGTTTGCACCTGAGTGGGGCTGAACATTTGCGTGCTCAGCATCGAAGAGCTTTTTTGCTCTTTCTCTTGCAATGTTTTCAACCTCGTCAACGCAGTGGCATCCGCCGTAATAACGCTTGCCGGGATAGCCCTCTGCATATTTGTTTGTAAGAACGCTGCCCGCAGCAAGAAGAACACTCTTGGAAACAATGTTTTCTGAAGCAATGAGCTCAATGAAGGTCTGCTGTCTGTCAAGCTCCTTTTCACAGGCAGCGAAAACCTCTGAGTCAAGCTTGTTAAGTTCGTTAAAATATGAAAGCATATCTGTGTCTCCTGTAAAATAATTAATGGTGGAAAAGTCTCATCTTTGTGAAAGCCATTACCATACCGTATTTGTCGGCGCATTCAATAACTGCATCGTCTCTGATTGAGCCGCCGGGCTCTGCAATATAGCTTACACCGCTCTTGTGAGCTCTTTCAATGTTGTCTGAGAAGGGGAAGAAGGCATCTGAGCCAAGAGCAATTCCTGAGAAGGAAGCAAGGTGAGCCTCCATTTCCTCTTTTGTGAAGGGCTCGGGCTGCTCGGTGAAATATTTCTGCCAGATTCCGTCAGCACATACATCCTCTTCATTTTTGTTGATATAGCCGTCGATGACGTTGTCTCTGTCTGCTCTGCCGAGAGTGGGGAGGAAGGGAAGGTTAAGAACCTTGTCAGCCTGACGCAGAAGCCATGTATCTGCCTTTGTGCCTGCAAGGCGTGTGCAGTGAATTCTTGACTGCTGACCTGCACCAACACCGATAGCCTGACCGTCAACTGCATAGCATACGGAGTTTGACTGTGTATATTTGAGAGTAATCAGTGCAACGATAAGGTCTCTCTTTGCACTTTCGGGAAGCTCCTTGTTCATTGTTACGATGTCCTCAAGGAGAGCCTCGTTGATTTCAAAATTGTTTCTTCCCTGCTGGAAAGTGATGCCGTAAACCTGCTTTGTTTCGATTTCGGCAGGAACAAAGTCAGCATCGATTTTAACAACATTATAATTGCCGTTTCTCTTGAGCTTGAGAATTTCAAGTGCCTCGTCTGTGTAGCCGGGAGCGATGACACCGTCGGAAATTTCTCTCTTGATGAGCTTTGCGGTTGTTGCATCGCAGATGTCTGAAAGAGCAACCCAGTCACCGAAGGAGCACATTCTGTCTGTACCTCTTGCTCTTGCATAGGCACAGGCAAGGGGGCTTTCGTCAAGACCTTCAACATCGTCGACGAAGCAGGCCTTCTTCAGCTTTTCGGGAAGAAGGGTACCGCAGGCTGCTGAGGTAGGGCTTACGTGCTTGAAGGAGGCTGCACAGGGAAGACCTGTTGCTTCCTTGAGCTCTTTGACAAGCTGCCAGGAGTTAAAAGCATCAAGGAAATTGATGTAACCGGGCTTGCCTGAAAGAATTTCAATGGGAAGCTCGCTTCCGTCGTGCATATAAATTTTTGAGGGCTTCTGATTGGGATTACAACCGTATTTGAGTTCTAATTCTTTCATCTGATTTTCTCCTTATTTGTTTTTGTTGACCACTCTTGTTTCAGCTTCACCGCTTTCGATGTCAATGTATCTGACAAAGAGGGAAACCTTGTTATCTTCGTTGAGATTTGACCAGATAAGGTCAGTCATTTCATCAATGCTGATGTCGGGAAGCTCAAGTGTTTTGGGCTCACCCTCAAAGGAGGGAAGGGGATCTCCCTCAGCGTTATAGGTGTGGATGAACTTTGCTCTGCCGCAAAGAGGATCTGAATAAGCATAGGTGAATCTTTCACAGGAGCTGTCGTCACCCTCAGCGCTTTTGAGAATTGACATTGCGAAATTCATGCCGTCCTTTTCAAGACGGATGATGCCTGAAATTCTGGGAGTGAAGTTAGGCTTGTCATCCTCGAATTCTCTTGTGCGAAGAGCCTGCTCAAAGGTCATCTGCTTGTCCATAAGGTCATAAATTGTGTCAGTCTGATCACCGTTTGTGACGATGGTCTTGTTGCCGAGAACTCTTACGGGATAATAGATGATAAGGTGGGGGTCTGTCATTTTTGATTCATCGAATGCCTTTGTTCTCATGTTTTCACCTTCAAGAACAAAAACACGGTTACGGCTGTTTACGCTTCTGCCCATAATGAAATAAGCTGTAACTGCCTTTTTGCCGTCGGCACTTTTACCGATGATGATTCCTCTGCCGTGATAAGCAAGGGAGTTGAGTTCTTCTTTGATTGTTGAAATCTTCATTTTTATTCTCCTATATAAACTTTATTATCTTTAACGGTCAGTCTGCCACTGCAGAAAAGCTCCACGGCCTCGGGAAGAATCTTCCATTCTGCCTGCTTCATAACTCTTTTCTGAAGGCTTTCGGCTGTGTCTTCGGGCTGAATTTCAACAGCCTTCTGAAGAATGATTGCACCGCCGTCGGGAATTTCGTTAACAAAGTGAACTGTTGCACCTGTCACCTTCACACCGTAATCAAGGGCAGCCTCGTGGACTCTCAGTCCGTAAAAGCCTTTGCCGCAGAAGGAGGGGATAAGTGAGGGGTGAACGTTGATTATTTTGTTTGCATAAAGCTTGGTGAAATCCTCGGAAAGAATACTCATAAAGCCGGCAAGAACAATCAGGTCAATTTCCTTTTCTCTGAGAAGGGAAATAATCTGACCCTCAAAATCCTGCTGTGAGGGAAAATCCTTTCTGAGCACTGTTGCATGCTCAATGCCGTTTTCCTTTGCTCTTGTCAGAGCGTAGGCAAGCTTATTGTTCGAAATAACAAGCTTGATTTCACCGTTTTTTATGATGCCGCTGTTTTGTGCATCAATAAGGGCCTGAAGGTTTGTTCCGCCGCCGGAAACAAAAACTGCAATTGACTTTTTCATCACAGAATCACCTTTTCATCGCCTTCAATGATTTCACCGATAACATAAGCATCGATGCCGTTTTCCTTGAGAATTGAAAGTGAAAGCTCAACCTCGTCAGCGGGAACAACAATGCTCATTCCGACGCCCATATTGTAGGTGTTATACATATCGCGCTCGGGAATGTTGCCCCATTTTGCAATTACATCAAAGATGGGAAGCACTTTGATTGCTGACTTGTCAATCTTTGCGCAGAGTCCGTCGGGAATTGAACGGGGAATGTTTTCATAAAACCCGCCGCCTGTGATGTGTGAAATACCCTTGACCTTAACCTTTTCAATGAGGGCAAGAACAGGCTTTACATAAATCTTGGTGGGAACAAGCAGAGCCTCTGCAATGCTCTTTCCGTCAAGCTCTTCACGGGCAACGTAAAGCTCGGGATTATTGTTGTCAATATCAAAAACCTTACGGCAAAGGCTGAAGCCGTTGGAATGAATGCCTGTTGAGGGGAGAGCAATAACAACATCTCCCGCAGCCATTTTGCTGTTGTCGATCATCTTGGGCTTATCAACAACACCTACTGCAAAGCCTGCAAGGTCATAATCCTCTTCGGGCATAAGGCCGGGATGCTCTGCTGTTTCACCGCCGATGAGTGCAGCGCCTGACTGAACACAGCCTTCTGCAACACCGCCGACGATCTGAGCAATCTTTTCGGGATAGTTTTTGCCGCAGGCAATATAGTCAAGGAAGAAAAGGGGCTTTGCACCGACACAGATGATGTCGTTGACGCACATTGCAACTGCGTCAATGCCGATTGTGTCATGCTTGTCCATAAGAATTGCAAGCTTGACCTTTGTGCCGCAGCCGTCTGTACCTGAAACTGAAACGGGGTGCTCCATACCTGCAATGCTGCTCAGGTCGAAGCAGCCGCCGAAGCCGCCGACATCGTCAAGACAGCCTTCATTACGGGTTCTTTTAATATGCTTTTTCATAAGCTCCACCGATTTGTAGCCGGCGGTAATATCTACGCCCGCAGCAGCATAGCTTGCGGAAAAGGAATTTTTGTGATCCATAAGTAAACTCTCCTGTATTTTTTTTATTATTCTTTACCGGTCCAACAGTATGTGCATACCTTGTCAGCCGGAAGTCCTATTGCTTCAATGATTCCGTCAATTGACTGGAATTCAAGGGATGTGAAATGCAGCTTTTCGCAAATTGCTTTTCTCAGATTCTGACCTCTCTGAGTTGAGGGGTCAATATATTCGTCAATGTGAAGACAGGCCTCGTCACCCTCAAGCTCTGCAATGGTGCTTCGTGCAATCAGCTCCATTTCTGAGGTTGCTCTTGAGAAATTGAGGTATTTGCAGCTGTACATAATCGGAGGACAGGCAGAACGGATGTGAACCTCTTTTGCTCCGTTTTCATAAAGGAATTCAACGGTTTCACGAAGCTGAGTGCCTCTGACGATACTGTCGTCAACAAAAAGACGCTTTTTGTTCTGAATAAGGTCATGAACGGGAATCTGCTTCATTTTTGCAACGCGGTTTCGTTCCTTCTGGTTGGCAGGTGTGAAGCTGCGTGACCAGGTCGGTGTGTATTTGATGAAGGGCCGTGCAAACTGGATTCCGCTTGCATGGGCATATCCGATGGCGTGGGGTGTGCCTGAATCGGGAACGCCGCTGACATAATCAATGTCCTGGGCGATTCCGTTTTTACGGTCTGCTTCAGCCATGATTTTGCCGTTTTTATATCTCATTACCTCAACGTTGACTCCCTCATAGCAGGAGGTTGAGTATCCGTAATAAGACCAGAGGAATGCACAGATTTTTGTTTTCTCCTCTGCTTTTTTAAGAACGGTGAGAGAATCTGCCGTTAATTCAATAACCTCACCGGGACCAAGCTCCATGTAATCCTCATAACCCATTTTTTTGTAGGCAAAGTCCTCAAAGGAAACACACATGCCCTCGGAATTTTTACCGATGAGCACGGGGATTCTTCCGAGTCTGTCACGGGCTGCAATGATGTTACCCTTGTCTGTGAGAATGAGAATTGAAGCTGTGCCGTCAATAAGACTCTGAGCATAAGCAATACCCTCTGCAAAGCTGTCCTGACGGTTGATGAGTGCGGCAACAAGCTCAGTTGAGTTGATACCCTCATTGGTTACGGCGCCGAAATGTCCGCCGTTTGAAAAAAGGAAATCCTCAACAAGCTTCTCGCGGTTGTTTATCAGACCGATGATGCAGATTGCATAAAGGCCAAGCTTTGAACGGACAAGCAGGGGCTGAGCATCTGAGTCACTGATGCAGCCGATTGCAGCCGTGCCCTTCATTGAGTTTGAAATGTTTTCAAACTTTGTTCTGAAGGGAGAATTTTCAATTTTGTGAATTTTACGCTGTAAACCCTTTGACTCGTCATAAGCGGCCATACCGCCGCGGCGGGTACCAAGGTGAGAGTGATAGTCAGTGCCGAAGAAAACGTCAAGGACAGTATCGTTCTTGCTGACTGCTCCAAAAAAACCACCCATTTAATTGCTCCTTAGCCGGCAAAACCAATCCGCAGAAGCTTTGCAAATGCGGAAATTTTTGCCTTTTGCGATGTGAAAAAACTGAATTTGCGGACAGGAAAGTGCCTTTTCAGACATATCGCAGAAAAAAGCACAGACCTCTTAATTAACACGAAAAGCCTTGAAGGAAATCCTTCAGGCTATTTCGCAGATGTTATTAAATTATGCGAAGAAAAGCTCGGAAAGGGTCATGGGATCAATGTACTTGCCATCCTTGTAAACACGCATATTGCCTGATGCAATTTCGTCGATGAGCATTACGTTGCCTTCGGGATCATAGCCGAATTCGAACTTGATGTCATAAAGAACAAGGCCCTTTTCCTTAAGGTCATCAGCAACAATCTGGGTGATCTTCTGAGTCATTTCCTTGATGTCATCGTACTGCTTGTCTGTCATAACGCCAAGAGCAACAAGAGCATCCTTGATAACAAGGGGATCGCCCTTTTCGTCATTCTTGAAGGTCATTTCAACATAAGCGGGAAGGTCTGCGCCTTCTTCGATATAATCACCGTAACGGCGGATGAAGCTGCCTACTGCCTTGTGGCGGCAGATAACCTCAAGGCCGCGGCCGAATACCTTTGCGGGAAGAACCTCCATTGTTGTGTCTGCAAGGTTTGCATTTACATAATGGGTCTTGATGCCTGCTGCATTAACCTTTTCGAAGAAGTAAATTGACATACGAAGGTTAACATCACCAACACCGTCAATTGTGAGACCTACTGCATTTTCACCGGGATCAAAAACACCGTCTTTGCCTGTGCAGTCGTCCTTGAATTTGAGAAGGCAGTTGCCGTTCTCAAGCTTGAATACGTCTTTTGTTTTGCCTGTGTAAATTTTTTCCATTTTCAATAACCTCCGTTAATAATTTTATTAGTTATTCCACTGCTTTTCGACAGCGGCATTTTTTTCAAGAACTGTGTTTGTGTCAGCTTCTCTTTTTGCTCTGAGCTTTTCTGCAAGCTCAGCATCTGAAACTGCAAGAATTTCAACAGAAAGCAGTGCAGCGTTGACTGCTCCGTCAATTGCAACCGTTGCAACGGGAATGCCTGAGGGCATCTGAACTGTTGAAAGAAGGGCATCAATACCGTCAAGGTATTTTGATTTCATGGGGATGCCGATTACGGGGAGAGTGGTGTTGGCGGCAATTGCTCCTGCAAGGTGAGCTGCCATACCTGCTGCGGCAATGATTACACCAAAACCGTTTTCTCTTGCTGAAACGGTGAAATCTCTTGCCTGCTCGGGAGTGCGGTGAGCTGAGAAGATGTGCATTTCATAAGGCACACCGAACTGCTTGAGGGTGTCAGCTGCTTTTGAAACAACGGGCAAATCACTGTCACTGCCCATAATGATTGCAACTTTTTTCATGTTTGAAGCCTCCTGATTTTCAAGTTTTTAAACAAAAAAGGGCACACTTACATAAGGGTACCTGAAAGTTCCCTGATATAAGCTGCCCAGACGGTCGACAAAGAGTTTTGCTGAGTCCTTTGATCCAGTGTGGTGCTCCACTTTTACCGTCAGTTTCAAAGAACTTTACATACATTATTTATGTGAACAAATCACTTGTAAAGTATAGCACAAAAACGTCGGCTTTGTCAATTAACAAGTGCCACAAAAGTTATTTTTGACAATAAAGACAAATTCATTTATCTGATTGCCCGTGATATTGTGTTATTTTACATTCAGGCTGGTGTAAATGAGGATGAAAATGACTTAAAAAACGGCAAAAAAGCACAGCAGAATCTGCCGTGCTTTTGATAAGCTTATTCCATTTCAAAGGTGCCGGTGTAAAGCTGATAGTATTTTCCGCCCTTTGAGATGAGAGAATCGTGATTGCCTTCCTCGATAATTTCACCCTTTTCAAGAACAACGATTTTTTCGGAGTTTCTGACGGTGGAAAGTCTGTGGGCAATAACAAATACGGTGCGGTCCTCCATAATGGAGTCCATACCAACCTCAATCAGACGCTCTGTTCTTGTGTCAACAGATGAGGTAGCCTCGTCAAGAATGAGAAGGGGAGCACCCGCAATGGCAGCTCTTGCAATGTTGATAAGCTGAGCCTGACCGACACTGATATTGACTCCGTCTGCCTTGATTTCCGTCTGATAACCGTCGGGAAGCTTTTCAATGAAGGAGTGGGCGTTTGCAATTTTTGCCGCCGCAATAACCTCCTCATCGGTGGCATCGAGTTTGCCGTAACGGATGTTGTCGGCAATTGTGCCTGAGAAAAGCTTTGTGTCCTGAAGCACCATTGCCATTGAATGACGAAGGTCATCCTTTCTGATGTCCTTGATGTCAATTCCGTCATAGGTGATCTGACCTCTGTCAATTTCATAAAAGCGGTTGATAAGGTTTGTGATTGTTGTTTTACCTGCACCTGTTGAGCCGACAAAGGCAACCTTTGTTCCGCTTTCGGCTTCAACAGAAACGTTTTTCAGAACATCGGTGCCTTCAACATAAGCAAAGGTAATGTCTTTGACGCAGATGTTGCCGCCGAGCTTTACATATTCACAGCCCTCTTCTGAGGGAACCTTCCAGCTCAGCACACCGTCCTTGCTGTCAGTTTCCTCAGGCTCACCGAGAGCATTTCTGATGATTCTTACAAGTGTGACCTTGCCTTCGTCTGTTTCGGGAGCTGTGTCAAGAACCTCAAAAACTCTTTCTGCACCTGCAAGGGCAGAGATGAGGGAGCTGTAACAGCTTGCAATTGAAATGATGGGTGAGGCATAGCCCTGAGACTGCTTGACATAATTGACAAGGGCGCTGACTGTCATTGAGCCTGAAAGGACAAGGGATGCACCGTAGAAAACAACAATTGCATAATTGAGTCTTGTGATAAGGCTCATAAGAGGTGACATAAAGCCGCCGATGATGTTTGCCTTAACACCTGTCTTGCGGTAATTTTCATTAAGGACATGGAAGGCTTCCTTTGTTTCCTGCTCGTGTGAAAAGAGCTTGACAATTTTGATGCCCTTAATGTATTCCTCGGTAAAGCCGTTCATTTCCGCAACGGCCTTCTGCTGCTTTTTGAAAAGCGGTGAGCACTTTGCAGTGACAATGAGCACTGTTGCAAGCATAAGGGCAATTGCAACTGTGATTGTCAGAGTCAGCCTGAAGGAAATCAATACCATAATGGTGATTGTCATAACCGCAGAAATTGAGGATGAAATGAGGGTGGGCAGATAGTTTGAAACAAGGTCGTTGATTCTGCCGACGTCATTTGTGAAATGGCTCATTATTGCACCGGTTTTTCTCTTGTCAAAAAATTCAAGGGGAAGGGACTGAAGATGATTGAACAGATCTCTTCTCATGTTTGCAAGAGTTCTTGCGGAAACGGTGAGCATAATTCTCTGATAAGAAAGGTTGCACAGTGCTCCGAGAATATAGCCTGAGCCCATAAGAATGAGCCAGAAGCTGATTTTTCCGAAGGCATTTTCAATTTCAACGCCCTTGAGCACATCGGTGAGAATGTTATAAACAGGGAACATTGTGATTGAAGAAAGGATTGTGACAACAGAGCCGAGAACAACAAGAAATGCAACAAGGATAAGACGGGACTTGAAGGGTCTCAGATAACTGAAAAGTCTTTTTGTTGCCGCTTTGATATCCTTGGGCTTTGCTTTTTTCTTTTTTTCTTCCTTTGCAAGACGCTCTTTTTTCTGTTCCTCGGTTTCGTTTTCGGGAATCTTTTTTGTTCTTGCTGAGGTAACGGTTCTTTTTCTTTTCTTTTTCTTTGTGTCTGTGTTTTCGGTTTTTTCTTCCTGAGAAGCTGTGCTTTCCTCAGAAGCCGCAGCAGCGGTTTCTTCCTTTTTTACTTCAGCTTCCTCGGTTACGGGCTGAGGATTTTTGTTTTCTAAAGGAGTACTCATTGTGCCAACACTCCTTCCTGCTGTGAAAGGAAGATTTCCTTATAGACAGCACTTGTCTGAGTCAGCTGCTCATGTGTGCCGATGCTTTCGATTCTTCCGTTTTCAACAACGATAATTCTGTCAGCGTCCATAATTGAAGTGATACGCTGAGCAATGATGATTTTTGTTATATCCTTGTATTTTTCACTGCGCAGAGCCATTTTGATTTTTGCATCCGTTGCTGTGTCAACGGCACTTGTGCAGTCGTCAAAAATAAGAATTTTGCTCTTTTTCAAAAGTGCACGGGCAATGCAGAGTCTCTGTCTCTGACCGCCTGAAACGGTGTTACCTCCCTGACCAAGCTCGGTGTCATAGCCCTTTTCAAGGTCCATAATGAAATCGTGAGCCTGGGCCGCTTTTGCAGCCTCAATGATTTCTTCCTCCGTTGCATCAAGACAGCCCCAGCGGATGTTTTCTCTGACTGTGCCTGAGAAAAGGATGTTCTGCTGAAGAACAACGGAAATTTCGTCTCTGAGGTTTTTGAATTTATAATCCTTGACATTATTTCCGCCTACAATAAGCTCGCCGTCGGTGACATCGTAAAGGCGGGGGATAAGCTGAATAAGGGTTGATTTTGCAGAGCCCGTTGAGCCGATGATGCCCACTGTTTCACCGTGACGGATGCTGAAGCTTACGTTTTCAAGAATATTCTTTGCTGATTCCTCATACTTGAAGGTAACGTTTCTGTATTCAATGCTGCCGTCCTCGAGTGTGAGACCTTCCTTGCCTTCGTCATCCTTGACAGAGGGCTCCTGCTTGAAGATTTCACCGATTCTGCCGATTGATGCCTTTGACATAATCATGCTCAGGAAAACAATAAGAACAGTAAGAATTGAGGTCAGAACTGTTGAGATATATGAAACGAAGGTTGTCATTTCACCAAGAGTGAAGCTTCCGCCGCCTGCAAGGATGAGCTTGCTTCCGTTCCACAGGGCAAAGACCATACAGCCGTAAATTACCATCATAATTAAGGGGCTTATGTAAAGCATAATCTTCTGAGCTCTGATGTTCATTTCCATAAGACCTTCATTTGCCTTGCGGAACTGCTCTTTTTCATGATCCTCACGGACAAAGGACTTTACAACACGGATGCCGTTGATGTTGCCTCTGAGAACACCGTTGAATTTGTCGGTTTTTTCAAGCATCTGCTTGAAAAGGGGAACGGCAAGGTATCCCATCAGACCGAGAATGATTACAATTGCGGGCAGAGCCACAACAAACATTTTTGAAAGATCCCTGCTGATTTCAAGGGCATAATCAAGAGCCTTATAAAGCATGATGGGTCCCTTGATAAAGGTGACGATGGTGCTTTTGTAAACACTCTGACACATTGAAACGTCACTTGTCATTCTTGTGATAAGTGATGAAATTTTCAGCTTGTCAATGTTGTCAAAGGAAAGGTCCTGAATTTTGTAGAAAAGCTCACGGCGCAGATTTGCTCCGAAGCCCATGCTTGCAATTGCAGAAAATCTTGACGCAATATAGCCGACAATGAGAGTTGCAATGCAGTAAATGAACATTTCCAGAAGCTTGCTGAAAAGCTCTGAGCGCACCTGAGCGGGATCAGAATAGCTTGCTATGTTGGTCAGAATATCAACAACATCACCCATTGCCTCGGGGATTTTCAGCTCGATGAGAACATCGAAATAAATCAGAAAGGGACAAAGCAGAGTAAGAATTCTGTAACCCTTGGTGAAGGAAAGAAAACGTTTTGCCAAAGGGCAGACCTCCTTGGTTTTATTTTTGGTTATACGATATTAGAGGGACTGTAAGACAGTCCCTGCTTTTTTCAGAAAATGATTGCGTTTGCAAAGCCGAAATAAATCATCAGAGAAATTGTGTCAACAAGGGTTGTGATCAGCGGGCCTGCCATAAGGGCAGGGTCAAGCTTGAGCGCCTTTGCAACAATGGGCAGTGAGCAGCCGATTGTTTTTGAAACAAAGACAACAACCACAAGTGAAAGGGAGACCACAAGAATAACTCCGTTGGAAATATCACTGCCCGTGGTCAGCCTGAGAAGAAGCATTCTTGCAACATTGGCAATGCCCAGAACAGCACCGACCATCAGAGAAACTCTTGACTCCTTCCAGAGAATACGGAAATAGTCTCTGATTTTAACCTCACCGAGAGCAAGACCGCGGATGATAAGGGTTGAAACCTGGTTACCTGAGTTACCGCCGGTGCCCATAAGCATGGGGATGCAAGCGGTAAGACCTGCAACGGCAGCAAGCTTGCTTTCAAAGCCGTCGATTATCTGACCCGTAAGAGTGGAGGCAACCATAAGAATGAGAAGCCAGCCGATTCGGTTTTTTGCAAGACTGAAGATGCCTGTTTTCAGGTACTCGTCCTCAGAGGGATTAAGAAGAGCCATCTTTTCAAAGTCTTCCGTGGCCTCTTCTTCAATGATGTCAACGATGTCGTCGATGGTGATGATACCGACAAGACGGCTTTCCTTGTCAACAACGGGAACGGAAAGAAGGTCATATTTCTTTGCAATTGAAGCGACCTCCTCCTGGTCATCCATTGTGTGAACGTAAATGAGCTGCTCATCGTCGGACATGATGTCTGTGATGAGGGTTTCCTCATCGTTGAGAAGAAGACGTCTGAGGGGAATTGTACCGATAAGGTGACGCTTGTCGTCAATAACGTAGCAGGTGTAAATGGTTTCCTTGTCAACACCTGAACGGCGGATGCTTTTGATTGCTTCGGCAACATTCATTATGTCGTGAAGCTCAACCATTTCAATGGTCATAACGCTTCCCGCACTGTTTTCGGGGTATTCGAGGAAGCGGTTGATAATGTCTCTTGTTTCCTTGTCGCAGTTTGCAAGAACACGTCTGACAATGTTTGCGGGGACCTCTTCAAGAAAGTCAACGGCATCGTCAACATAAAGGTCATCGATAAGACGTGCAATTTCACTGTCAGTGATGGACTGGACAATGAGGGTCTGAACATCGGGATCAAGGTAAGAGAAGACATCGGCAGAGATGTCCTTGGGAAGAATACGGAAAATCTTGACGGCAATTTTGTCATCCTCAAGATCCATTATGAAATCCGCAATGTCGGGATATGCCATATCCGTAAGCTCGGTTTTCAGCTCCTTGAGCTGATTTTTTGCCAGCAGCTTGTAAAGGCCGCCGAATAAATTTTCATTCAATTTAACTCACCGACTTTCTGAGTGCAGAGCCGTCAGTGATGGGCAAGGCCTGCACCGGAATTTTGAAAAATACGCCCGTTAGGTTTACTGTCTCCGTTATCCAATTCAGGCCCACCTCCTTTTGAAAAAATGTTCTTTACGAATAGTTATTATACATTATTATGCGCATTAAAGTCAACCGGATTTCAGGCATAAAGTTTTAATTTTCATCAAAATTTTTTTCAGAAAAAATCCGCCTCTGCTCCTTTATGCCGTAAGCAGAGACGGAATGTCAGTTTTTTATTCAAGCTCAAATGCGCCTGTGTAAAGCTGATAATATTTGCCCTTTTTTTCAATCAGGCTTTCGTGAGTACCTCTTTCAATTATTTCACCCTTTTCAAGCACCATAATAACGTCAGAGTTTCTTACGGTGGAAAGTCGGTGGGCGATGACGAAAACCGTTCTGCCCTTCATCAGAGCATCCATTCCCTTCTGAACAAGAGCCTCTGTTCTTGTGTCAATTGAGGAGGTGGCCTCGTCAAGGATCATAACGGGAGGATCTGCAACAGCGGCTCTTGCAATTGAGATAAGCTGTCTCTGACCCTGTGAAAGATTTGCTCCGTTACCTGTGAGCATTGTGTCATAGCCCTGAGGAAGACGTGAAATGAAGGAGTGGGCATTTGCTTTTTTTGCCGCGGCAATAATCTGCTCGTCGGTGGCATCAAGATTGCCGTATCTGATGTTTTCACGTACTGTTCCCGTGAAAAGATTTGTGTCCTGCAGAACAATACCGAGAGAGCGTCTGAGGTCACTTTTTCTGATTTTTTTGATGTTGATGCCGTCGTATCGGATTTTGCCGCCGGCAATGTGATTGACACGGTTTATGAGGTTTGTGATTGTTGTCTTACCCGCACCCGTTGCACCGACAAAGGCAACCTTCTGTCCCGGCTCAGCATAAAGGGTGATGTTGTGAAGGACTGTCTTTTCCTCTGTGTAGCCGAAATCAACATCAAAGAAGCGGACCTCACCTCTGAGCTGCTGATAGGTTATTGAGCCGTCCTCGTGTGGATGCTTCCACGCCCAGAGACCTGTGTGCTCGGAAGTTTCGGTCAGCTGTCCGTCAACCTCCTTGGCGTTGACAAGGGTGACATAGCCCTCATCCTGCTCGGGCTCGGAGTCGAGAACCTCAAAAATTCTCTTTGCGCCCGCCATTGCCATAACAACGGAATTGAGCTGCTGAGAGATGTGGTTTACGGGCATTGTGAAGGACTTTGAATAACCGAGGAAGGCGGCAACAGAGCCTGTTGTGATTGTGAAAATTTTTCCCAATCCTTCGTGGGCAATGATATCCTTTGCGGTGAGCACTGCAAGGATGCAGCCGATGATGGCAATAATGATATACTGAAGGTGACCAAGGTTGTTATTGACAGGTCCGAGCATGTTTGCAAACTTGTTGGCCGAATAGGCATTTTCATAAAGCTCGGCATTTTTTTCGTCAAATTCCGCTTTCGTTTTTTCTTCGTGGCAGAAGACCTTGACAACTTTCTGTCCGGTAATCATTTCTTCGATATAGCCGTTGATGTCACCGAGAGACTGCTGCTGTCTGAAGAAGAATTTTCCGCTGTTGCCCGCAACCTTACCCGTGACGGTAATCATGCAGAAAATGCAGACAATCACCACCAGCAGAAGGGGAATGCTTTCAAGGAACATTGCAATGAACATTGAAACAATGGTGACAACGGAGGAGATGACCTGGGGAATTGTCTGCGAAATCATCTGGCGGAGAGTGTCAATATCGTTGGTGTAACGGCTCATAATGTCACCGTGGCTGTTGGTGTCAAAATATTTTACGGGAAGGGTCTGCATGTGTGCAAACATTTTGTCTCTGACGGTTTTGAGCACACCCTGAGCAACAACAACCATAATTCTGTTATATGCAAAGGTGGACACAATACCCACAAGGAAAATGGCCGCCATTTTTACAAGAAGAGTGATAAAGGGGCCGAAATCCGTGGAGCCGCTTTCAAGCATCGGTGTGATATAGCCGTCAATTATGTCACCGATAAAACGTGAAGAAAATACACTTGCCACACTTGACAAAAGTATGCAAAGAACAACAACTGCCATAAGAATACGGTGGCTTTTCTTCATATAGGAGAAGATGCGTCTGATAACCTTGAAATCAAGCTTTTCACCCTTGGGTCTGACGGGCATTCCGCCGTGTCTGCTCATAGGCATTTTCGGCGGCATCTGACCTGACATTCTCGGGGGTGTCTTTGAAAAAGGGGCATTACTCATTTACTTTGCCTCCTTTCGTCTGGGAGAAATAAACCTCACGGTAAATTTCGTTGCCTTCGGCAAGCTCCTCATGAGTGCCGAAGCCCACGATTTCACCGTCGTCAAGAACAATGATTTTGTCTGCTGATTCAATTGAAGAGATTCTCTGAGCAATGATCAGCTTTGTGGTTTCGGGAATGTGCTCGGCAAAGGCCTTTCTGATGAGGGCATCAGTTTTGGTGTCAACAGCACTTGTTGAGTCGTCAAGAATAAGAATTTTCGGATTCTGAAGAAGGGAGCGGGCAATGCAGATTCTCTGCTTCTGACCGCCTGAAACGTTTGTTCCGCCCTGCTCGATGAAGGTGTCATAGCCGTCGGGCATTTCACTGATGAAGGGATGAGCCTGGGCTGCCTTGCAGGCGGCAATCATTTCCTCATCGGTGGCGTCCTCCTTGCCCCAGCGCAGATTATCCTTGATTGTTCCCGAAAAGAGAACATTTTTCTGAAGCACCATTGCAACCTGACCTCTGAGAGTGTCAAGGTCATATTCTCTGACGTCAATTCCGCCGATTTTAAGACATCCTGAGGTGACATCGTAAAGGCGGGGGATAAGCTGAACAAGGGAGGTCTTTGATGAGCCTGTTGAGCCGATTATGCCTACGGTTTCACCGCTTTCGATGCGCAGATTTACATTTTTAAGACAAAGCTTATCCTTTTCTCCGGAATAGCTGAAGCCGGCATTGATGAATTCAATGCTTCCGTCGGGCACCTGTGTAACGGGGTTTTCGGGGTTATGAAGGTCGCTGCTTTCGTCAAGAACCTCACAGACTCTTTCACCTGAGGCCTTTGACATTGTCATCATAACAAAAATCATTGAAAGCATCATCAGATTGGAAAGAATCTGCATTGTGTAATTTATCAGTGAGAAAAGCTCACCGGTGGTCATTTCAGTTTCTCCTGTGGAGATGATAAGATTTGCACCGAACCAGGCAATGAGAAGCATACAAAGATAGGTGCTGAACTGCATTACGGGTGAATTGAAGGCGATGATGCCCTCAGCCCTTTTGGAATCCTTGTAGATTGAATCGGAAACGTTGGTGAATTTTTCCTCCTCCTGCTTTTCTCTGACAAAGGATTTCACAACTCGGATTCCGTGAAGGTTTTCATTGACAACGTTGTTGAGCTTGTCAAAGGTTTTGAAAACTCTTTTGAAAATGGGGTGAGCCTTTGAGACAATTAATGCAAGGGCAAGAGCAAGGAAGGGAATAATACAAACGAAAATAAGGGAAATTTTTGCGTTGATTGAAAGAGCCATAATCAGAGAGAAAATGAGCATTGAAGGGGAGCGCACCGCAATTCTGATTATCATCTGGAATGAATTCTGGAGATTTGTGACATCGGTTGTGAGTCTTGTGATGAGACTTGAGGTTGAATATTTGTCAATGTTTGCAAAGGAGAAGCTCTGAATGTTGTGGAACATATCGTGGCGCAGATTCCTTGCAAAGCCCGACGATGCTTTGGCGGCGGTGACACCGCAGGCAACACCGAAGAACATGCTCAATGCGCAGATACAGATGAGAAGAGCTCCCGCCTTTGCAACATAGCCCGTGTCAGCCTTGTTGATGCCGTTGTCGATTATCTTGCCCATAAGAAGAGGGATGAAAACCTCCATTACAACCTCCATTGCGGCAAAAAAAGGTGTGACGGCAGTGGCAAATCTGTATTCTCTGATGCATTTACTCAGACGTTTTATCATTGCTTTCATCAGTCCTTTCAAGATTGGAATTGATTTTTTCTAAAACTGTGAAGAAAATCTCAAGCTCCTCGGGGGTGATGCCCTGCTTGATTGTTTCTTCCATTTTGTCAAATGCTTCGGTAACAATGCGGTGCACCTGAAGCGCTTTTTCGGTGAGAGTGATTTTTTTCAGCCTTGCATCATAGGGCACCGATTCTCTTCTGATGAGCTCATTTTCTTCCATCAGGGTGAGAATCTTGCTTGCGGTGGATCGTCTTATTCCGAACTCCTTTTCAAAATCCTTCTGGAAGGTGTCCCTGTGGCTGTTGTGAAAAAAGAAGCCGATTGCCCACCCGTGAGTTCCCGTCATTTTCTGAGCGTATATTTTTGACGCATCGTTGTCCATATATCTTCTGATGTGACGGGAGGTACGGCTGAGCTCAAAGCCTAGCCTTCGTTCCTTCATAGGTTTAACCTCGCTTGTATGTGAATTGTTAGCCGGCGGAATGTTAGCCGACTAACATATTTTAAACGAAAAAGTATTCCGTGTCAACAAGGTAAAAAAAGAAAAAATTCAAAAACAGTTAACAGTTTTGTTTACTTTAGATAAAAGTGACTGTCTATACTGTTAAATTGGTGTCTGATACATATTCAGTTGTTTAATTAAATTTAATTATAATTAATTATTTGTCTATTGTTTATTTTAAGTAGCTGTGATATATTTTTAACACTATTAAATATTATAATAGGGGGAGTTTGCATGAGTATGGACAGAGCAACTCTTATAAGAGAAATGATTGAAGCCTTCGAGGTTCTGGGACGAAAACAGGCGGCTTCAAAATTTAAAATATCAATGAAGGGCGAGGATCGTTTTCTTTGCGTCCTTTCACAGCTCGGCGGAGTCAGCTCTCCCGGAGCGATTCTTGAATATACTGATTTCACAAATGCCAGACTTTCAGTGATTATCAAAAGAATGGAATTTAAAGGTCTCATCGAAAAGAAAAAGGATGAGAACGATAAACGCTGTACAATTGTGTGTCTGACCGCAAAGGGCAGAAAGCTGGCCGAAGCAACTGAAAATGAGCTTATATCAGGCATCGGTTATGTTGTTGATGAGCTTGGAGAAGATGATGCGCGGGAATTTCTCAGGCTTCTCAAAAAGCTCAACCAGATTAAGAAAAAGAGGTGACCGCCACGATGAAAATAAAAAGAACATTCAGAAAGCTTGTTAGTCTGTTGACGGTGCTTGTTATTCTTGCCGTCACTGCAATGCCCTCTTTTGCGGCAGTGGCTTATCCCGAAGGGGTGACCAAGGAACAGGCTTATCAGGCAATTTTTAAATTTGATTCTGTTATCAGTTACGTTCTGAAGCAGACAGAAAACAAAACTCTCAGAGAGCTTGCCGAACCGATGATTTATTCAGATGAGGTGCTCAGCAAAATTCTTGTGGGCGTTTATACCGCTGTTGAAGAAAATGCCGATTCACTCGGTGTGCTGGGACTTGAAACCTCAACGGCAGATGTTGCAAAGCATCTCGGAAATTACGGCGATGTTGCACAGAAGCTCGCTTCTTATCCCAGCTGGGCATCTGCGCAGGATTTCACGGCAAGCTGGGGTGTCACCAACAAGGCTGATTTTTCCTTTGCCGTCAGTCTGATGTTCACTCCCTTCAATGAGGTGCTTTATGCTTTGCTGTGCTCAGGCAAGGTTTCCATCGGCACGGGTCTTTTTCTTAACATTCAGGGCTCAAACGGTTATGAAACTGCAATTATACCCACACTTGAGGCTCTGGGCTGCAAGAATATAACACAGGCTGCTGATTTTTATGCTCACGCCGAAGAAAACAAAAGCTATATGATTTATCACATTGTCAACGATGTGCTGACCTTTGCTGAGGGCGTGCTTGATGCTCCCTGCGACAGACTGACGGATGAGCTTCCCTCAATTGCTTATTTCACAAACAACGGCGGACTTGAAAATGCACTTTCAACTCTGCTTCAGCCTCTGAAGCTTCAGCTTCTGGGTATTGCAACTCTTGCAGATTTTGAATCACTCATTTCTCAGTCAGAGGATTTCACTCAGAATTTTGCCGTCAATATCAATGATATTCTTTCAACACTCGGCTTCGGTCTTGAAAACATTGACTTTGACCTGATTGCTTCCTGCGGAACTGTTTCGGGAAACAGAGTCATTGCCGACAAGGCTGATGTGTTTATGGTTATTCTCAGATGGATAATCGACAGCGCAAGGCTTAACGAATCAACTCTCAACGAGGAAGTCAGCGGAATGAGTTTCCTTGAAAAAATTGACCTTTCAACTGTTCTTGCTGGTGTTATGGATAAGTCAACGGATGAGATTATTTCAATTCTCATCAATCTTATGACACAGACTGCAAGCCGTTATAACGATTATGTGTGGTCCTTCCCTCAGTTTGTTCAGACTCAGGTTGCATACACCGAAAACCTTAACCCTGAAAAGCTTCAGAGAGTGGTTGACGGAATTGATGAGCTTATCAATGAGTTTGTGGCTGAAGCCGATCCCACTGCAACCTTCCATTCTTTGATGCAGAAGGAGATTTATTCCTCAAAAACTCTCTCACTTCTGATGAAGGAGCTTTTCTCTGCCTTTGAAAAAGAGGAAATGGCGGAAACACTAAGCTTTATCGGTTATGATTTTTCCGTGGGTGCCGTTGCTGACAGTCTTGCAGCCTATGGTTATTCATCGGCCGCCGCTCAGCTTAGAAGCTTCGGCAAATGGTCTGCGCTTGACACGGAGAATTTCCGCTGGGGCTTTGCCGAGGGTGACAGAGAGGGCTTTGTTTCCTGTATCGCCTGCATTCTCCGTCCTTTTGAGGACGCTCTTAAAATGATTCTCTGTGAAGGCAACATAAAGCTTTTCGGAGCAATTGACATTTACGGCTCAAACGGTTATAACTCGGCTCTGATTCCTCTTTATGAGGCTCTGGGCTGTAAAAGCGAATCAATCTGCACCTATGAGGAATTCAAGGCTGCAGCGGCAAGCGGTAATATCATCAGAACGGTTCTTAATCCCCTCTGTGATCTTATTGATGAGATTACCCTCAGACCCGTTTACACTCTTACGGGTATTCTTCCCAACATAATTTACTTTATGGATTCAGGTCTTTTTCAGTGCCTGACAAATCTTGTTTATCCCTTTGAGGATGTTTTTGAGGCTCTCGACATTCAGAACAGCCTCGGATTAGGTTATATTGATCCGGCAAATCTTTCTTCAATGCTTGGTGAGGCTCTTCCCGAGCTCGATCTTGGTCTTGAGGTTGAGCTTAAGCTTCCCGCTCTTGACATTAAATCCTTTGCCGGAATGGGAACACTTGTTTCTGCCCAGAGCAAGAGACTCACACAGGGTCAGTATTCCGTTGTTTCTTATGTACAGGCTGACCGGAATGCAGTTATGATGGCTTTGATGAGATATCTTGTGCAGGTTATCAGGACTCCCGGCAATGAGGGTCTGATGGATTCTCTGATGTCCTCATCTCTGAGCAACAATGCGGCGGTTGCAACCTTTGCACAGAACATCAAAACTGAGCTTGCGGCAAAAACAGAAAATGAAACAATTGAATGGATTTATCAGCTGTTCTTCCGAGAAAGAGTGACGGTGGACGAATCTGCCACCGAGGAATACATTCCTCAGATTAAATATGAGGAAGAAAAGGATTACAAAAAAACTATTTTCACGGTAATTATAATTTATGTCTGCCTTGAGATTGTCTATTTCTTCAACCGTAAAAAGATCAGAGAGATTTACGGCAGAGTCAAGGAAAGCCTTAAGAGCAGACTGAAAAAGAAAGAAGAGGAGGAATAACCGATGCTTATACTTAAAAATATAATCAAGGATTACGCCGCAGGTGACAACAAGGTCAGAGCTCTGCGTGAGATGAGCATAAATTTCAGAGAAAATGAATTTGTTTCAATTCTCGGACCCTCGGGCTGCGGTAAAACAACCCTGCTTAACATCATCGGCGGTCTTGACAGATACACAAGCGGTGACCTTATCATCAACGGCAAATCAACAGGTACCTTCACTGATGAGGACTGGGACACCTACCGCAACCATTCCGTCGGCTTTGTTTTCCAGAGCTATAATCTTATCCCTCATCAGACTGTTCTTGCAAACGTTGAGCTTGCTCTTACACTGACAGGCATTTCAAAGCAGGAAAGAAGAACAAGAGCCATTGCCGCTCTTGAAAAGGTCGGCCTCGGTGCTCAGATCAACAAAAAGCCCAATCAGATGTCAGGCGGTCAGATGCAGAGAGTTGCAATTGCCCGTGCTCTCATCAATGACCCGGATATTCTTCTTGCCGACGAGCCCACAGGTGCTCTTGACAGTGAAACCAGCGTTCAGATTATGGAAATTCTCAAGGAGATTTCCAAAGATAAGCTGATTATTATGGTTACCCATAACCCCGAGCTTGCCGAGCAGTATTCAAACAGAATCATTCGCTGCGTTGACGGTCAGGTTATCGATGACTCAAATCCCTTTGAGCCCCGCGAGGGAGATTTCTTCCTTGAAAAGAAAAAGGCAGAGGAAGAAAAGAAAAAGGGCAAAAAGCCATCAATGTCCTTTGCAACAGCCTTCGGTCTGAGCATCAGAAACCTTGGCACCAAAAAGGGCAGAACAATTCTTACCGCCTTTGCAGGCTCAATCGGTATTATCGGTATTGCCCTTGTTCTCGCTCTTTCAACGGGTATTCAGAATTATGTTGACCGTATTCAGACCGATACCCTCAGAGCCTTCCCCATTGCAATTGAAAAGGAATCAATGAATCTTGACAGCGTAGCCAATATGATGTCGGGAATGATTATGCTGGCGGATCCCGACCATGAAAGGGATGCGGTTTATGTCAACGACATGGTCACGGAAATGGTCAATTCCTTCATTGCACAGTCAAATTCCAACAACATCAGAGCCTTTGTCAATTATATTGAAGGAAACCGTCCTGTGTTTGATGAGGTTTGTAATGATATTCAGTATAAATATGCTGCCCCGCTGAATATTTACGTTGCTGATACAAGCAACGGAATTGTTCAGGTTAACCCCAGCACTCTTCTCAGCTCCGTCGGTACAGAGCAGATGATGAGTCTTTTTGAAAATTTTGTGGGTGCAGGCCTTAACATCTGGAAGGAGCTTGTGGGTGACAACAAAACAATTGAGGAGCAGTATGACGTTGTTTACGGCAGACTTCCCGAAAAGCTCAATGAGGTTGTGGTCGTTGTTGACGCCAACAATGAAATCAACGAGCTTGTTCTTTACGGCCTCGGTCTTAAGGATCAGAGTAAGTTTGTCAGTGATGTTATGAACTCCGTTTCAAACGGCACAATCATTGAATCAGGCCCCTCAGAATCCTATTCTTATGAGCAGATCTGCTCAATGAAGTTCAAGCTTGTTCTCAATCACGAATATCTTGTCAAAAATGAAAAGACGGGACTCTGGAAGGATAAGAGCACCAATTCAGCTTACCTTACCTCTCTCATTCAGAACGGTATGGACATCAATGTTGTAGGTATTATCCGTCCTTATGAGGGTAACACAATTTCAACCGTTACCGGTGCAATCGGTTATACCACGGAGCTTGTTGATTTTGTTCTTGCTCAGGCGGCAGCCTCTCAGGTTGTTCAGGAGCAGCTTGCAAATCCTGAGGTTGATGTGCTTTCAGGTCAGGAATTCTTTGAGCTGTCTGTCAACGACTTTGATCTTGCAGACATTGATCTTACAAAGATTGATTTCTCTTATCTCAATCTTACTCCCTTTATGAGTCTTCTTGAAAATTTTGATCTTTCATCCTTTAATTTTGCTGATATCGGGTCTCTTCTCGGTTCAGGCGGAGGAGAAATGTCCGAGCTTCAGAAGAAGCTTCTTGAGGGCTACCTCAACGATGCTCAGGTGCTTGCTCTTAAGCAGGCTTATGTTGACACCATCAACGCTCAGTGCTCTTATTCGGGAACAATGGAAAAGCTTGGTTATGCAGTTAAGGGCGATCCCGTTTCAATTTATTTCTATCCCAAGGATTTCGACACCAAGGAAAAGCTTATGGAGGTCATCAGCTATTATAACGATCAGGTAAAGGCTGACGGACATCCCGAATATAAAATTGAGGTAACCGATGCAGTAGGCGCAATGCTTTCTACCGTCAATATGATTATTGATGTTGTTACCTATGTTCTCGTTATCTTTGTTGCGGTTTCACTTGTGGTTTCATCAATTATGATTGGTATCATCACCTATATTTCCGTTCTTGAAAGAACTAAGGAAATCGGTATTCTCAGAGCTATCGGTGCTTCAAAGAGTGACGTTTCAAGAGTGTTCAATGCCGAAACCTTCTCGATTGGTCTTGCGGCGGGTATATTGGGTATTGTCTGCACCTTGCTGCTGGAAATCCCAATCAACCTTCTTCTTGATTATCTTACAAACACAGGTGCCCATGCAGAGCTTCCTGCAATCTCTGCCGTTGCTTTGATCGGCATCAGCGTTTTCCTGACCTTCATTTCAGGTCTTGTGCCCTCAAAGATGGCGGCAAACAAGGATCCCGTTGAAGCTCTCCGCAGTGAATAATAATTTAATGATAAAGCCGGCTGAAAAGTTACTGTTCAGCCGGCTTTCTGTTTTTCTTCGGAATTTTGTTATTACATTATATATAAGGAGACAGCCTTTCTCTTGAGACTGTGCAAAGCTCAGATTTATAAAAAGTAAGTCAAAGTGCATAAAAAAAGTCCCGCTGTCAATACTTATTTCTACAAAAAAGAATTCATATATACTTGCTATGAATTAAAAACAGTGATATACTAGTGATGAAGTAGGAATTAACACGGAAAGGAGAATGCTGTGTGAAAATCTCAACAAAGGGAAGATACGGTCTGAGAATTATGACTGATCTTGCCGTCAACGGCAAGGGCGGACCTGTCAGTATCAAGGATATTGCAGAAAGAGAAAACCTTTCGGAAAAATATCTTGAGCAGATAATCGGCACACTTTCAAAGGAAGGGCTTGTCCGTTCCGTCAGAGGTGCAAAGGGCGGTTACTGTCTGACAAGGGACGAATCGGAAATCACTGTTGAGCAGATTCTCAGAGCAACCGAGGGCAGTCTTGCTCCCGTCTCCTGCGCAGAGGATAACGGAAAATGTGAAAACTACTGTGACTGTGTGACTTCTTTTATCTGGACGGAGATATATAAGGCAACAATTTCCGTTGTCAGCAGTATAACTCTCAAGGATCTTGCAGAAAGAAATTTCAGTACGGCGGTTGAATGCCGTCCCGAATAAAAATAAGAGGTGTTTCAAATGAAATATGTTTATGCAGACAATGCGGCAACAACAGCGGTTTCCCCCAAGGTTGTTGAAGCAATGATTCCTTATTTTACCGAAAATTTCGGTAATCCCTCAAGCCTTTATCAGGTCGGTCAGACCGCACACAGAGCTGTTGAGAAGGCAAGAACTCAGGTTGCTGAGGCTCTCGGTGCTCAGGCAAATGAAATTTATTTCACATCAGGCGGCTCAGAGGCTGACAACTGGGCAATCAAGGGTGCGGCCGCTCTTGGTGCAAAGAAGGGCAAAAAGCACATCATCACAAGCAAGTTTGAGCATCACGCTGTTCTTCACACTCTTGCTTCTCTTGAAAAAGAGGGCTTCAGCGTCACTTATCTTGACGTTTACGAAAACGGTATTGTCAGAGTTGAAGATGTTGAAAAGGCAATCACTGAAGAAACCTGCCTTGTAACCGTTATGTTTGCAAACAATGAAATTGGCACGGTTCAGCCCATTGCTGAAATCGGAAAGCTCTGCCGTGACAAGGGTGTTCTTTTCCACACTGACGCTGTTCAGGCTGTAGGTCACGTTGCAATTGACGTAGCTGAGCAGTGCATTGATATGCTTTCACTTTCAGGTCATAAATTCCACGGACCCAAGGGTGTAGGTGCTCTCTTTTGCAGAAAGGGCATCAGACTGCCTAACCTTATTGAAGGCGGTGCTCAGGAAAGAGGCAGAAGAGCGGGCACTGAAAACGTTCCCGGCATTGTCGGACTGGGTGTTGCAATTGAAGCAATTTGCTCAGAGCTTGAAGAAAATGCAAAAAAGGTTGCGGCTCTCCGTGACAGACTTTTTGAGGGCGCAAGCAAAATTTCCCATTCAAGAATCAACGGTGACAGAGAAAAGAGACTGCCCGGTAACTTCAGCATGTGCTTTGAAGGAATTGAGGGTGAAAGCCTTCTTCTTCTTCTGGATATGAACGGTGTCTGCGCTTCAAGCGGCAGCGCCTGCACCTCAGGCTCACTTGACCCCAGCCACGTGCTTCTTTCAATCGGACTCAAGCATGAGGTTGCTCACGGCTCACTGAGACTGTCACTTTGTGAAAACAATACTCAGGAGGATGTTGATCACATTCTCAGCGTGCTTCCCGGCATCGTTGACAGACTTCGTGATATGTCACCCCTCTGGGAACACATTGTAAATAATGAAAAAGCTGAAAAGGAGAATAACTGAAATGGAATACAGTGCAAAAGTAATGGAGCATTTTGCAAATCCTCACAATGTGGGTGAAATTGCAGATGCAAACGGAATCGGTGAAATCGGCAACGCAAAATGCGGAGATATTATGAAAATGTATCTCAAAATTGAGGATGATATCATTGTTGATGTCAAGTTCAAGACCTATGGCTGTGCAAGTGCAATTGCAACAAGCTCAATTGCAACTGATCTTATCAAGGGTCAGCCCATCAGTGAGGCTCTGAAGCTTACAAACAAGGCTGTTGTTGAGGCTCTTGACGGACTTCCCGCAGTCAAGATTCACTGCTCCGTTCTTGCTGAGCAGGCAATCAAGGCAGCGCTTGCTGATTATTACACACGTCAGGGCATTGATCCCGAGCCCATTGTCGGCAAGATTGAGGAACACGACCACGACGCTTGCCATCTGTAATCGTATATAAAGAAATACAGGTATTTTACACTTAGCAAAATACCTGTAATTTTTTACCTATATATTTTTCAGTAGTATATTATCTCATTGTTGATGCCCGTGTTTACAAACTGAGAAAGGCTGTTTCCCTCATATCCCAGTGAAACACCGATAAGAGTTTTAACATAAGCCATTTCAACGGTCATTCCGCTGATTGCAAGGGCTCCGTTTTCAAGGGCATCACCCGTTGATTCATAGGCGTAGGTTTCGGGATTGCAGTGAGCAAGGAAAAGGCTTGTGCCGTGTAAGGCGCATTTGCGGGCAAATTCAATGATTGAAAAGTTGGTCGTGACACCCTTGCGTCTGCTTCTTTCAACGCACACCGTGTCTGAGTGATAGGTGCCGTGAACAACTGCTCGGATTGAATCAAGGTTATAGCAGTCATAATTTATTCCCACATAGGGGGCAATGTATAAAACCTCATTGGAAAGCTCACCGAGAGTGTTGATGAAATCATTTTTTGTTTCAAAGGCAATACCTTCGGCGCAGGCATTGCTTTCATCCTGAATTTTAATTGCGTCCTTGCTGAAAAAGTCGTTGCTGTAATTCTTGCACTGCTGAAGCTGAGAGCCGTAATGAAGATAAATATTGCCGTCACTGTTTTTGTAAACGGCATAGACATTGGGCTTGATGCCGTTCATAATCAGCTCTGCCGCCGCTCTGAAATTAACGTTTCCGTTTGTACCCTCACTGTCAAGAGGAAGCTGACTTGAAACAAGAAAAACGGGGCAGTTCAGATGGGTGAGCATAAGAGACAGCATTGAGCTTGTGAAGGCAAGGGTATCCGTGCCGTGAAGGATGATGATTCCCTTGTAGGAGTCGGGATTTTCAATTGATCTTATTCCGTCAAGAAGCTTTGTCCAGGTTTTCGTTGTCATATTTTCACTGAGGATGTTAAGGGGCGCAAGAAAATCAAACTCTGTGTCTCTGAAGGGGGAGCTGCTGCTTCTGAAGGATGAAATGATTTTATATTTTGCCGAAGCAGTATCAGAGCTTCTTTCACCGTGGATGTCCTCAACGGAGCAGATGGTGCCGCCTGTGAGGATGATAAGTATTTTTTCCTTTTGATTATTGCTGCAAGTCATAGTTTACCTCGCTGTTTTTCTGATACAATGAATTATAATTATTATTCTCCGAAAGTCAAGATGTTATCAGAATGAAAGAGCCGATAAAAAATATTAAATAAATGTTAATTTCCCGTTGACAAAAAAACTTTATTTTGATACAATAAACCATTGAAGACCCGACTTTTGTGGAAAGTCTGAAAGAGAGAGTGTGTCAGAGGCTGAAAGCACACTTCAGATGAGTAGTAAGCTCGGCAACACTTCGCTTATGCTTTTTAATTCAATAATCAAACAGCGGACACAGACACTGTGTCAAACGGGTTGGCACCGCGGGTAATATCACATACTCGTCCCGAGAATTATTTTAACGGTAATTCTCGGGATTTTTTGTTTTTAAAAGCATATATTCTGATGATAACATACGGAGGTATTTTATATGTATAGAACTCATCGTTGTAATGAAATAAGAGAAAAGCACATCGGTCAGAGCGTTCAGCTTGCTGGCTGGGTTGACGTTATCCGTGACCACGGCGGTGTTCTTTTTGTTGACCTGAGAGACGAAACAGGTGTGACACAGGTTGTTGTTCACGACGAAAATCTTCTCAAGGGTGTGGGCAAGGAGACTGTTCTTTCCGTCAGCGGTCAGGTGACAAAGCGAGACGAAATCACCGTCAATCCCAAGATTGAAACAGGTCTTGTTGAGCTTATGGCTGACAGTGTTGAGGTGTTGGGCACCTGCACAAGAGATTTGCCCTTTGAAATCGGCTCAAATGATACCAATGAGAATATCCGTCTCAAGCACCGCTTCCTTGACCTGAGAAACCCCGCTCTTCACAACAACATTATTCTTCGTTCAAAGGTTATCGGCTTTATGAGAAGACTTATGGAGGAAAAGGGCTTTCTTGACATCCAGACTCCCATTCTCACAGCTTCATCACCCGAAGGCGCAAGAGACTTCCTTGTTCCCTCACGTAAGCATCCCGGCAAATTCTATGCTCTGCCTCAGGCTCCTCAGCAGTTCAAGCAGCTTCTGATGGTTTCAGGCTTTGACAAGTATTATCAGATTGCACCCTGCTTCAGAGATGAGGACGCCCGTGCAGACCGTTCACCCGGTGAATTTTATCAGCTTGACTTTGAAATGGCATTCTCAACTCAGGAAGAGGTTCTTGAAATCTGCGAGGATGTTGTCAGCAGAATTTTCCGTCAGTTCACAGACAAGAAGGTCACAGCTTCTCCCTTCAGAAGAATTCCTTATGCTGAGTCAATGGCAAAATACGGCTCAGACAAGCCTGACCTGAGAAACCCTCTCATTATCTGTGATGTGACAGAGCTTTTCACAAGAATCAGCTTCAAGCCCTTTATGAACAAGCAGGTCAGAGCAATTGTTGCTCCCTGCAAAAACGAAAGATGGTTCTTTGACAAGTCTCTTAACTTTGCAACAAAGCAGGCAAAGATGGCAGGTCTTGCCCACATCACCCTTCTTGATGAAAAGAATGTTATTTTCAAGGAGGATCCCATCAGCAAGGTTATGACTGAGGAAGAAATGAAGGAAATGGTTGCACTCACAGGTGTTAAGGAAGGAGAGACAATCTTCTTCATCTGTGACAATGTTTCCGACATTGCAGATAAAAATGCGGGTGTTATCCGCACATGGCTGGGCAATGAGCTTGAGCTTATTGACAAGGATTCCTTTGAATTCTGCTTTGTTGTTGACTTCCCCATGTATGAAAGAGATGAAACAACAGACAAGATTATCTTCACACACAATCCCTTCTCCATGCCTCAGGGCGGACTCGAGGCTCTTGAGACCAAGGATCCCACAGAGATTCTTGCTTATCAGTATGACCTTGTCTGCAACGGCATTGAGCTTGCTTCAGGTGCTGTCAGAAATCACAGCCCCGAAATTATGAGAAAGGCATTTGAAATTGCCGGCTACAGTGAGGATGAGGTTGAAAGACGCTTCAGCGCTCTTTACAATGCATTCCAGTTCGGTGCACCTCCTCACGCAGGTATGGCTCCCGGTGTTGACAGAATTGTTATGCTTCTTGCAGAAACAGAAACAATCAGAGATGTCATTGCCTTCCCCCTTGACGGTACTGCACAGGATCAGATGCTCGGCGCTCCCGGTGAGGTTACAGAGCTTCAGCTTTATGAAGCAAACGTCAGCATCAGAGGCAAGGGCTCCGTTGAGGTCAGCTCCTCAGAAGGTGACGGCTCATCCTTCTCCGCCGCAGTCAGCTCAGCAAAGGCTTCTGCCGCTTCCAAGGAAAACAAATTCCACTCACTTGAGCAGGTCAATGAGCTGAGCTTCAGTGACAGTGAGAAAAAGAATATGCAGAAAATTCTTGAGATGATGGGCAAGCAGGAAGAAAAGCTCAGCGAAATCAACACAGAAGATACTCAGGCAATGATTTATGTTATGCCTATGACAAACGTTCTCAGAGAAGACAAGAGAAATCAGCCCTTTGAACGTAAGGATCTGCTTAAGGGTGCTCCTCAGAGTACTGAAGACAGCTGGCAGGTTCCCAGACTTGTAAAGTGAGGTGACGGAAGTGAAATATATCAATACAATCAATCCCAAGGGCAGCATTGCTGTTGACGATACAATTCTTGTCAAGGATTATCCTTCAACTGCAGGCTCAAAAATGCTTGAAGGCTTCACACCTCTTTTCTCTGCCGAGGCAGTTGAAAGACTTGAAAAGGAAGGTTATCAGCTTTCCGGTAAAACAAATGTCGGTCAGTTCGGTCTTGACCTTGTGGGTGAAAGCTCTTATTTCGGTGCAGTGACCGAGGGTAACTGTCTTGTCGGTGCCGCGGCAGCTGTTGTTGCTTCAGGTGAAGCAGAGGCTGCGCTCAGCGTTGATCTTAACGGTGCACCCAGACGTGCTGCCGCAGTGTCAGGCGTCTGCTTTGTCAAGCCCACCTACGGAACAGTTTCACGTTACGGTGTAATTGCCTGTGCCTGCTCAGGTGAGCAGATCGGTGTAACTGCCGCTTCAGCAAAAAAGGCAGCAGAAATTCTTACTGTCATTGCAGGTCACGACAGCAAGGACGGCACAAGTCTTCCTCAGGAAAAATACGAATACCCTCTTGATAAGCAGGTCGGATCAATGAAGCTTTGTCTTATCAGGGAGCTTTATGACGCAGCCGATGACAGCTCAAAGAAAAAGGTTGATGCCTATATTGAAAAGCTGACAAAGCTCGGTGCAAGTGTTGAAACCGTTTCAGCTGACATTGTTTATCAGGCAAAAACAGCCTGGCAGATTCTTCTTGCTGCTGAAACCTGCAACAATCTTTCAAGATTTGACGGTGTAAAATACGGACACAGAGCAGAAGGCTACAAGAATATTGACGAGCTTTATGTCAAAAGCCGTACGGAAGGAATGAACTTCCTTACAAAAGCCACCATTATTTACGGCTCAGACGTGCTTTCAAAGAGCAAATATGACAATTGCTATGACAAATCCCTTCGTGTGCGCAGACTTGTCAGCGAGAAGATGAAGGAGCTGTTTGCAAAATACGATGCAGTTATTACTCCCGTAAGCAGCAAAACAGCATTTGAAAAATATGACGAATCGGAAGGCTTTGAAAGAGTTTATGAGGAAAGCCTTTTCACCGCTCCCGCAAGCATCACGGGTATGCCCGCTGTTGTTTCAGGCTCAGTTCAGCTTATTGCTGACCATTTCGGTGAAAGCACTCTTCTGAGCATTGCCGATAAGGTTGAAGGAATGGAGGCTTGATTATGAAATACGAGCTTGTTATAGGTTTGGAAACTCATGTTGAGCTTTCAACAGATTCAAAATTATTCTGCTCCTGCGGCGGTCACTCAAGCCCCAAGGAGCCCAATGACTGTGTTTGTCCCGCCTGCTGCGGTATGCCCGGTATGCTTCCCGTGACAAACAGACATGCAATTGAGCTTGCAGTGAAGGCAGGCTTTATGCTCAACTGCAAAATTAATCAGTACACAACCTTCGATAAAAAAAGCTATTATTATCCCGATCTTCCCTGTGCTTATCAGATTACACAGTGGTTTAATCCCATCTGCGTTGACGGCAGTGTGCTCATCGGTGACAGAACAATCGGCATCAAGCAGATTCACGTTGAAGAGGATGCGGGCAAGCTTGTCCACGATGATGCATCAAACACTTCCTTTCTTGACTATAACAGAACAAGTGTGCCGCTGATTGAAATTGTCAGCCGTCCTGATTTCCGTTCATCAGATGAAGTAATTGCTTATCTGAAAAAGCTCAAGGCAAGCCTTCAGTTTGCAGGTATTTCAGAATGTGAAGAGGGCGCAATGAGATGTGATGTCAACATTTCCGTCCGTCCCGAAGGCTCAGATGAGCTTGGTGTACGTTCAGAAATCAAGAATATGAGCTCTCTTTCCGAAATCAAGGATGCAATTGAGTTTGAAAAGGTACGTCACATTGATGCAATTGAGCGCCACACTGAAATGCTTGTTCAGGAAACACGCCGCTGGGACGATGTGAAGAGACGTACATTCCCCATGAGAAACAAGGAAACTGCTGCGGATTACCGTTATTTTCCCGATCCCAACCTTATGCCTGTTATCATTGATGACGAATGGCTTGAGCAGATAAGACAGAGCATGCCTGCCACAGCAGACGAAAAGGCAGAGCGTTATATGGAAATGGGTATTGCTGAAAAGGAAGCAACTGTTCTTTCATCAGACAGAAAGCTTTCAGACACCTTTGATGCAGTTGTTGCAGCGGGCAGAAGCCCCAAAACAGTTGCAAGTTGGATTCTCACTGAGTGTATGGGCACAATGAAGCGCCTTGAAATGCTCAGCCTTGACATCAGCGCTGATAAGCTTGCAAGAATCATTGAGCTTGTTGAAGAGGGAGAAATCACCCGTGCCGCAGGTAAAAAGGTGCTTTCAGCTGTTTTTGAAAGGGATGTTGACGTTGACACCTTCTGTGAGGAAAATGCTCTCAATCAGAAAATCGACGAAGGCTTTATTCTTGAAACTGTCACAAGAGTCATTGCTGAAAACGAAAAAATCGTTGCCGATTATAAGAGCGGTAAAACAAAGGCAATGCAGGCTCTCTTCGGCAGCATTATGAAGGAGCTCAAGGGTAACGGCGACCCCGCAGTTATCAGACAGCTTCTTACACAAGAGCTTAATAAATAATACAACGGGGCTGTGAATTGAATAGCAATTCGCAGCCCTGATTTTTCAGAGGTAAAAAATGGAAAAAAGAAAGCTGACAGGAAAAGAACTGAAATATTTTGCAAAAATGGCGGCAGAAAGCTATGTTGACGACCCCGTCCATGTTTATGCAACAAAATCAGAAAAGCTGAGAAAAAGATATGTCTACCATTTTATGATGGAAAGACTTCACACCTCCAACAGAGAGGATATAATTTATGTTGATAAGCAGCTCAGAGGAATCTGTATCTGGCGTGATGCCCGTAATGATTATGATATGTTTGATTTTCTGCTTTGCTGGCATTGGATTTTTCTTCTGATTTATTTTGTCAGAACAATCAGAACTCTTCGTGTTTACGGCCATCTTGATTCAAAGGTGTTCCCCGAGGGAACAAAGATAATTTCTCCTGTTTTTGTTGATAAAAAGCATCAGGGCAAGGGAATTGCAACAGCTCTTATCAAAAGAGGAATTGAAGAGCTTGTACCTCAGGGCTATAAGCTGGGTCTTGAGGCTCAGAATCCCGATAACGTGAAATTTTATGAGAAGCTTGGCTTCAGGGTTATCCGTGAGGAGTATTACGAAAAGGAAAAGATACATAATTATTATATGCTTTACGGAGAAAAGAAAAATGAGGAAAATTAAAAGGCTTCTTGCCGTTATTATTGCCGCCTTGTCGGTGACGGCTCTTGTTTTCTTTTCCGCAAAGGCAGCAGAGACTGCGGCCGAAGAAAATATTTCTGCCGTGAAGAGCGCAGACACCATAGAGCTCACCCTAAGCAGCAGTGAGCTTGAAATGGGTGTACTTGAAAGCTATACTCTGACGGTTAAAAAGCCCGTTAAAAATGTCACTTACACCTTTTCTTCAAGTAATACTTTTGTTGCGGCAGTTTCAAAAAAAGGAAAAATCACCGCCCTTAAAAAGGGCAGTGCCCTCATCAGTGTCAGAGGCTCTGACGGCACACAAGGGAAATGCAGTGTTACGGTTTTATCCGCACCCGAAAGCATCACTCTGAACAAAAAGGAGATTACTCTCGGTGAGGGTGAAAGGTTCCGCTTCGGTGTGAGCTTTTCCGAGGGCTCTGCATCGGCAACGTTGAAAAGCTATTTCTCACAAAGCGGAATACTTGAGGACTGCGGAAACGGCACAGTCAGGGCTCTGAAGCAGGGTAAGGTGAAGGTGACAGTAAAAGCCTTTAACGGAAAAAAGGCTACCTGCACCGTTACAGTTCTTTCTGCTCCCGAAAAAATTACTTTAAACAAAAACACTGTTACACTGGGTCTGGGTGAAAGCTTTGATTTCAACAGCAAGCTTCCCGACGGAAGTGCAAGTCAGAAAAGAAAATATACCGCTTCTGAAAACGGAGTGCTCAGCTATGAGGGCTCGGGTGTTTTCAGAGCCGTCAGAAAGGGCACAGCAACAGTTACCGTTGAGACCTACAACGGCAAAAAGGCTACCTGTCAGGTGAAGGTGCTTTCAGCTCCCTTAAGGCTCAGTCTTAATAAAACAGAGCTTGTTCTCGGTAAGGGTGAAGGCTTCACCTTCAAGCCCTCGGTGAATGAAAATGCCGCCTCAGAGACTGTGAAATATACAAGCTCTGACCCTACGGTACTGAAAATCAAGTCTTCGGGTGCAGTGAAGGCTCTTAAAAAAGGCACAGTAACCGTTACAGCCGAAACCTATAACGGAAAGAAGGCAAAATGCACTGTTACTGTTCGTCCCGCACCGAAGTCTGTTACTCTCAACAAAACGGAGATAACTCTCGGAGTAGGTGAAAGCTTCGATTTTAACAGCAGTGTTCCCAAGGGAACAGCATCTTATCTGAGAAAATTCACCGCCAAGGATACCTCCCTTCTGGATCATCAGGGCTCGGGCGTATTTCTTGCCCTGAAAAAGGGTAAAACAACGGTGAGTGTGGAAACCTTCAACGGTAAAAAGGCAAAGTGTACCGTTACTGTTCTTCCTGCGCCTGAAAGCATCACTCTCAACAAAACAAAGCTCACCCTTGCAGTCGGTGACAGCTTTGATTTTGACAGCTATGTTTCAAAGGGTTCAGCATCATACAAAAGATCCTATTCCGTTTCGGGTAAGAGCATCCTTTCCGTTGACTCCTCAGGCGTTGTAACGGCGCTGAAAAAGGGCAAGGCAACGGTTACGGTCAAAACCTTCAACGGTAAAAAGGCAAAATGCACCGTTACGGTGACAGCTGTGCCTTCGGCAATTTATGCTGACAAAAGCAGCTATACTCTTGCAATCGGCGGAAAAACAAAGGCTCTCTTTTCCTTTCCCGGAAAGGTAGTATATAATAATCTGACATATAAAAGCAGCAACAAATCCGTTGCCTACTGTGACAGCGAGGGCTTCATAAGAGCAAATAAGATGGGCTCAGCTGTTATAACGGCAGCTCTTCCCAACGGAAAGAGCTGCAGCTTCACCGTTAACGTGAAGGCAATGAGCGTTCCCTTTGTCAGTCAGCTTCCCTCTTATCCCACGGGGTGTGAGGCTGCCTCCTGTGCCAGTATTATGAAATATTACGGTTACAGCATCACCCTTGATCAGATGGTTGACACCATTCCGAGTATGAGCATTTATGTCAAGGACGGAAAGCGCTGGGGACCGGATATAAACGAATATTTCGTGGGAAATCCCCGCGGAAGCTATACAAGCGCCGATGCAGGCTACGGAGCATTTTCTCCCTGCGTTACAAAAGCGCTTCAGGCGGCAGTTGATGCAAGAAAGGGCAGTCATAAGGCTGTTATGCTCACGGGCTGCAGCTTTTCTGAGCTTCTGAAGGAAATTTCAGCGGGCAGACCGGCAATTGTATGGGCAACATATATGATGCAGATTCCCAAGACTGTGAACTCCTGGTATATAATCGGTACGGGAGAATATTTCGAATATCCCCGAGGCACACACGTTATGGTTGTTAACGGCTATTCCGATGACAGAATTTATATCGTTGACCCGTATAAGGGTCAGGTGGATTTCAGCATCAGCACCTTCGAAGCAAGATGGAATCTTCTCGGAAAGCAGGCAATTGTTCTTAAGTAAGCTCTGTTAAGTAATATCCCGTCTTTTATTTTCATAAGCTTTTTCAGAGGTGATGGGATGTTTGCCACGGTTGAATTTTATGACGGAGGAAATTCCTTCAGCAAAAGGCTCAGACATTTTCTGGGCAGAGAAAAGATATATACAGAAAAAATCAGTCTCAGCTCAGACGAATGCTTTTACAGACTTTGTGTTCCCGTTTTTGACGGAAAAGCTCAGCTGAGAAAGCTGCGCAACATTGATTTTGCACTTGGAGAGGGCTTGATTTTTCCTTCGGGCGTCAGGGTGGACACAGAGGGATTAAGGCTTTATAAGACGGGAGGCTTTCCCGAGCTTGTGCTGATGAACACAGTCGTTTCCGCTCTGAGTCAGGAAAGCTGTATCGGCGGCGGAATGTGCATCACCGTTGTTGATGAAAGGGCATATCTGACAAATGAGCTTCACAGACTTGTGCCCTTTGCTTCGGAAATAAGAGTGATAACTAAAAGACCTGCAAAATATACTCTGACAGCAGAAAAGCTGATGAAGGATTACGGCATTTCTCTTGTCACGGGAACGGATGAAAGGGAAATCCCCACAGAAAAGGGCACGGTTATTTCCTTTGATGCGGAAAAGGTGCCTCTCGGCTTTAAGGGGACACTCTTTACTGCGGGAGAAAGGCTTCTGCCCTTTGCCGCAAATGTTTTTTCGGCAAGAGGAATCAGGGCAGAAAGAAAATATCTTGATTTGTGTCCCGCGGAAATTGATACAATGACTTTTCTGTCGGCTCTTTATGAAGCCGCCTTTCAGAAAGAACTGCATTTCACGGAATTTGAAAAATTTGTTTTGACGGGAGTGCAGAAAAATTAAAAAGGGAAGTGAATTCTATGACCTATGAAGAAAGCCTCAATTATATTTATTCCGTAAGGAAGGTGCAGAAAAGCTCCTCTCACGAAAGAATTGAAGGGCTTCTTGAATACCTCGGGCAGCCCCACAAAAAGCTTAAATATATTCACGTTGCAGGAACAAACGGAAAGGGCTCCGTTTCGGGTGCTCTGAATGAAATTCTGATTTCCTGCGGACTGAGAGTCGGTCTTTTTACATCTCCCTTTGTTGTCGAATTCGGTGAAAGAATTCAGGTCAATTCCGAATATATCAGCCACGAGGACATCTGCCTTGGCGTTCAGAGACTCAAGGAATACACCGACAGAGCTTCTGAGGATATGATGCCCACGGTTTTTGAGCTGACAACGGCTCTTGCCTTTGATTATTTTGCCCGTAAGGAATGCGACATTGTTGTTCTTGAGGCAGGAATCGGCGGAGAACACGACAGCACAAATGTCATACCCGCTCCTCTTGCCTGTGTTTTCACCTCTGTTTCTCTTGACCACACAGAGATGCTCGGAGACACAACAGAGAAAATTGCCAAAGAAAAAAGCGGCATAATCAAAGAGGGAAGCCTTGTTGTTTCTTATCCTCTTGAAAGAGGTGAGGGGGAATTTATTCCTCAGGACAGGTCTGCCGCTCAGGTCTTTAAAAGAGTCAGCGCAGAAAAGGGTTGCGGATTTTTTACCCCGGACATAAATCAGCTGAAAATTCTCAGTGATACCGTTGAGGGCTCTGAATTTGTTTATAAAAAGCTTAAGCTTAAAACTCAGCTTTGCGGAGCGCATCAGATTGCAAATATGATTACCGTTGCCGAGTGTGCCCTTCAGCTTCGTGAAAAGGGCCTCGGAATCAGAGATTCTGACATTGTCAGCGGTATAGAAGGCTTTTTTATCCCGGGCAGAATGGAAAAGCTTTGCAGAAGTCCTCTCGTAATTCTCGACGGAGGACACAATGAGGGCTGTATGAGGGCTCTGAGAGCAATGGCTGAAAAATATCTTTCAGAGCGCAAAATAAATGTGCTTATGGCTTCAATGAAGGACAAGGATTATATGAAAAGCCTTGAGATTATTGCACCTCTTTGTGAAAATATGATTTTCACTCAGACGGACACTCTCAGAGGCGAGACTCCCGAAAGGCTTAGAGACTGCGCCTCGGGTCTTTGCGGTGAAGCCTTTGCTGTCGGTGACGTAAAAGAAGCCTTCAATCTTGCCTGTGAAAAAACGGGTGACGGGGATTGCCTTATTGTGTGCGGATCATTTTATCTTGTCAGTGACATAAGAAATATGAGCTGACGACTAACTTTTACAAAATACTCATTCGGGATACCCTAGTATAATAGGGTATCTTATTTTTTTGGAGGAAAAGGCTTATGTCTGCAAGACTTGAATATAAAGAAAAGGAAATACGGGTATATCTTGACGGTGAAATTGACCATCACAGTGCCTCGCTGATAAGAGCAGGTATTGATGAAGAAATAATAAAACGCAGTCCCGAAAGGCTTGTGCTGGATTTCGGGGGAGTTTCCTTTATGGACAGCTCCGCAATCGGACTTGTGATGGGCAGATACCGTCTTTTAAGCGGAATCGGAGCAGAGTTAAGCGTTGAAAATCTCAGTCCCTTTGCATATAAGGTGATGAAGCTTGCGGGACTTGAAAGGCTCGGAGAAATAAAAATCAGGGAGGATTTTTGAATGAAGTGCATAAATGAACTGAAAATGGTGATTGACTCAAGAAGTATGAATGAAGGCTTTTCCCGTGTGGCTGTGTCAGCCTTCGTTGCGGGGCTTGATCCTAATATAGAGGAAATTACCGACATAAAAACTGCTGTCAGTGAAGCGGTTACAAACAGCATCGTACACGGCTACCGTGATTTTCCGGGGAAGATATACATAACCGTAAGTCTCTTTGACACAAGACTTGTGAGAATCAGAATCAAGGACAAGGGCGTTGGCATTGAGGACATCGCAAGGGCAATGGAGCCGCTGTTTACCACCTCCTCTGATGAAAGGGCGGGGCTCGGCTTTGCAGTTATGGAATCCTTTACGGACAAGGTGAAGGTTACCTCAGCGGCGGGGAAAGGAACTACGGTTACCCTTGAAAAAAGAATCAGGGGAAAAATCATCTGATGATCGGAGGACCTTGAGTTGAAAAATGACAGCAGTGAGCAAAGGGAGCTTGTGAGCAGAAACCTTGGGCTTGTCCATTCCTGCGCAAACAGATTCCGCGGCAAGGGTGTTGATTACGATGACCTTTTTCAGTCAGGCTGTATCGGACTTGCCAAGGCGGCAAACAATTTTGACAGTGAAAGAGGCTTTGCCTTTTCCACATATGCCGTACCTGTTATTCTGGGAGAAATCAAAAGAAATTTCCGTGACGGAGGACTTATAAAGGTCGGAAGAACCTTCAAGGAAAAATCACGTACTGCAATGAAGGTAAGTCAGCAGCTTCAGCAAAAGCTTGGCAGGGAGCCCACAGTGTCTGAAATTGCCGAAGAAATGAAAATTGAAATCTGTGAGGCGGCTGAGCTGATTGCAATTTCAATGCCTGTGCTTTCAATGTCTTACGAAAGTGAAAAGGGGGAGGCTCAGTTTGATGTACCCGTTTCCTCGGGTGAGGAGGAGCTGACGGAAAGACTGGCTCTGAAGGCGGTGCTTGACAAGCTTGAGGAAAAGGACCGCAGACTGATTCAGCTCAGATATTATGAGGGCTTCACGCAGGTCAGAACGGCTCAGGAGCTCGGAATGTCTCAGGTGCAGGTTTCCAGACGGGAAAAAGCAATTCTACTGAAAATGAGAAAGGATATGCTGGGCTGATGAGGAGTTTTATTCCTTTTAATTGAATTTTTTATACGGATATGTTATACTGTTTAAAATTTATAAGTTAGTGAGTAAATCCGCAACTTGAACAGATGAGGAAAAACTATGAAACGTATAAAGAAATTAACAGCTGTTTTTATGTGCGCTCTGATGCTTGTGAGCCTTGCCGCCTGCGGAAAGAGTGAAGGATATTCTTTTTCAAAAAAAGAGGACACGGCTCTTGCTGCCTCCTCTGCAGAAGTAAAAAAATCCCTTTATGTCAGCCGTAAGGATAAAAGTAAGCTTTCCGTGATTGCTTCAAGTGATATGACAGAGCTTTGCTTTGATAAAAAGAATTACACTGTCAGTGCCTATGACAAGGCTTCGGGTACTCTCTGGTCCTCTCTCCCCACGGAGTATGCAGGACTTAAGAGCTCTGCACTCAGTCTTCAGGTGCTCATTGACGGCAATTTTTATACACTTTATTCCCAGAGTGATTCTCTCGGTCAGGACAAGGCGGTCTTTGAAAAAATCGAAAACGGAATAACAGTTATTTATACCTTTGAAAAGAAAACCGAGGGCTCAAAGAAAATCAGCCTTACCGTCCCCGTGACCTATCGTGCTCTGGACGGAGGACTTTCTGTTGAGGTTGACTGTGCTTCAATTTCTTCAAAGGGTCAAGACAAGGAAATTGCACTGACGGGACTGAGCCTTCTGCCTTATTTTGCGGCAGACAGAACGGGACGGGCGGGTGATTTCATCCTTCTTCCCGACGGCTGCGGATTGACTGTTGACCTGAGCAGAAATCCCGAAAGCTTCAAAAACATCAGCCTTGATGTTTACGGTGAAAATTCTCAGACTCTTATCGGCTGCTTCGGAATGAAAAAGGGTGACAGCGCCTTTGTTGCTCTCATTGAGCAGGGAGACGAAATTGCAACAATCAAAACGGAAAAGGCTCTTGCGGACGGCGGATATAATCGTGTTTACCCCTTCTTCACTCTGAAGGAAACAGAGAAGACTGAAGACGGAATTCTTGTTTCAGACGACAGCTATAAAGGAAAAATCAAGGTTGTTTACCGCTTTCTTTCCTCTGACTCGGCAAGCTATATCGGTATGGCAGGAGTTGTCAGAGAGCTTCTTATCAGAAATTCCGTGCTTTTATCTGAAGGCGTCGGTAATGAGCAGCTTCCCTTCAATCTTTCTCTTATTATAAATGAAAGCTCTGACGGCTCAAAGGGCAGAGAAAACAAAACCACCTTTGAACAGGCCTCTGAAATTCTTTCCTCAATGAAGGCAAAGGGCTTTGATAAAATCAATCTGAGGCTTGAGGGCGTTCTGAAGGAAAAGGGCTCGGGCTCTTTGGCAGTTGATTACAGCTCAGGCTCAGCAAAGGATTTTGATGAATTTGTTTCTTACTGCTCAAATCAGGGCATAGATATTTATGCCGACAGCAGTATTCTCACCTCAGCGGATGAGGATAAGTCGGCTCATCAGTTCGGACAGACAGTTGTCAGAGACGGAAGATACTGCATTGCGGCTGATAAAATCAGCGCAGGGGTAGGTGAGCTTCTTTCCTTTGTCAAGGATGAGCAGCTGAATGTGTGCCTTACCGACGGTGATGTGCTTTATTGGGATTACGATTCACCTGAGCTTCATTTACAGTCTGAGGTTGCAGATACTCTTTCACAGCAGACAGCTGCAATATCCGCTCACAAAAAGCTGATGCTTTCAGGCACCTTTGTTTATTCCGTCAAATATGCGGATATGGTGGTCGAGCTGCCTATGACTGCAGCCAATCACGGAAAAGACCTTTGCACAAGGGTGCCCTTCATTCAGAGTGTGCTTCACGGTGTTGTCCGTTATTCGCTCAGCCCCGTCAATGCTGCCGAAAATGAAGAAAGAGCCTTCCTTAAGGCTGTTGAATACGGTGCCGCGCTTTATTACAGATGGCAGGGAACGGATTTTTCAACCGAGGAAAAAGCGGATAAGCTTTATTATATGAACGGACTCAGCGGTGCTCAGACAAATTATGAAAGAATGGCAGCTGCCTTTGACGGTCTTTCGGGTGCAAGAATAACTGATCATTATCTTGTCAGCAAGGGTGTCTATTACACCGAATATGACAACAGCGTGGGAATTTATGTCAATTACAACAGTGATGCCGTGACAGTAAACGGAGTTACCGTTGAGGGTATGAGCTTTCTGAGGGTAGGTTAATATCTCAATATAAAAGAAAAAGGACTCGGCTGAGTCCTTTTTTATTTATAATTCAGTTGCACATCAGTGAGAAAATTCCGCTGTCCAGGTATAAGTATAGCTTTCTTTTGCTTCAAGGGCATTGATGCCGTCCTTGAGAGAGAAATCCTCCTTCTTTTCTGTTGAGTCATTCACTCCGCACCAGGGCTCAATGCAGACATAAGGTGCACCGGGCTTTGCCCAGATTCCGAGATAAGGAGCTCCTCCGAGATTGAAACGGATTTTTCTGTCGTGACTGTCACTTACAAGGCTGATGCTTTCTGATTTTACACCGCTGAAAATGAGGGCATCCTCGTTGAAGATATCCTTTGTGATGACAATTTCATTTTCGTCACGAAGAACGGGTACGGTGTCGGGAAGGCGGAGAGAATTGACAAGGTCAATCTTGACTGTGTCAAGGGTTTCCTTTTCGTCAAAAATCAGCTTGTCACCGATTTCACAGTTGAAGGCTGGGTGTGCTCCGAGGGAGAAATACATAACCTTGTCATTTTTGTTGTTGATTCTGTGAGAAACACGAAGGCTTTTTCCTTCAAGGGCGAAGGTCACAATCAGCTCAAAGGCATAAGGATAAAGGGGGAGAGTTTCTTTGTTTTCCGTGAGGATGAAGGATATTTCCTCCTTCTCTTTTGAAAGCAGAGCAAAGGGAAGCTTTCTTGCAAAGCCGTGCTTGGGCATTGTGTAGCTCACCTTGTCAAGACAGTAGCTGTCATCAATGAGTCTGCCGACAATGGGAAAAAGAATAGGGGACTGACCTGACCAGTATTCTGCATTACCCTGCCAGAGATATTCAAAATCTGCCTGCTTTGAGTAAACGCTTGTCAGCTCACAGCCAAATTCTTTTACGCCGACCTTGAGAAATTCGTTTTCAATGTAATGAGTCATATTATCACCTTGTTTTATAAATATTTTTTTATTTCTTCAATTTTTTCGATGACGTAATCGGGGGTGAATTCTTCGGGAAGCTCGGCTCCCTTAGGATTGAACCAGACGCTGTCAAGCCCCGCGTTCATTGCACCTTTGATGTCTGAGGTCAGAGAGTCACCAACAACAAGAATTTTCTTTTTGTCCTTTTCGGGTATTTTTTCAAGAACAAGGTCAAAAAATTCCCTGCGCGGCTTTTGGAAGCCCAGAAGATCAGAGATGAAGCTTTCAGTGAAAAAAGGCTCAAGTCCGCTTCTTGAGAAACGGCATCTCTGAATAAAGGCGGTGCCGTTGGTGATGATGTATAAATCAAAGCCCTCCTGTTTCAGCTGTCTGCAGATTTCTACAGCGTTTTCAACGGTGTTGCCTCCGAAGCACAGGTAATTCATAAATTCACTGTTGACCTTGTCACCGTCAAAGCCTTCGGTGATGCCGAGAGAGTTGAAAAATCTTCTGAAGCGGGTTGATTTTATTTCGGGCTTGGTGATTTCACCCTTTTCAAACTGCTTCCAGAGTGCCGCATTGATTTCGGAATAGCTGCGGCAGTTTTCTTCTGAAGGATCAATGCCGTAATCTGCCATAATTTTCAGCAGAGCTTCCTTTTCATCCTTGTGAAAATCAAGAAGGGTATCATCCGCATCAAAAAGAATTGTTGTGTATTTTCCGGTCAAAAAATTCACCCGCTTTCTGTGTTGTAAACACGCTCTTATATTCCTCAAAATTATACTAAATTATCATTTTGCTGTCAATAATTTTTAAAGGTACGGCAAATCGGAGTCACGGTGCCCGATATGTTCTGTTGTCCGCTGCTTACAACTTTATTAAAATTCAAAAATTCTATTTACTTTTTTTACAGTTGTGGTAAAATGTAATATGAATATGTATGTGTATATTGATATTTAATTTGCACAGAAAGGCAGGGACAGAATGTGAACACTTTTACAGACGGAGTTGCAAGAGGCGGACTTAGAGAAAAAAGTGATATCAAGGTGCTTATATGCTACCTTCTTAAAACCTTGAAAAGACCTCTGACCAGAACTCAGATAAATGAAATTTTCAGTGAACACGAAATTGCAAATTATTTTGAAATCAACAGTGCAATCAGTGAGCTTATTGCAGGACAGCAGGTTGACAGTGAGCTTTCAGACGGTGATGAGCTGATTTCAATCACTCCCCGCATGGAGCTTGAGGTGTGCAAGATTGAAAGAACAATTCCCCGTTCTCTCAGAGAAAGAGCCGTTTCGGAGGCTTACAAAATTTTCTCAAGAGAGCGTATTATCAACGAGTGCAAGGTTTCTGTTGAAAAGCTGGAGCAGGGCTTTCACGTCACCTTTGCCGTTGAAGACGGTGACACAGAGCTTTTGAAAATCACCGTTTATGCGCCCGATGAAAGTCAGGTTGAGGTGGCAAAAAAGAATTTTTATGCAAATGCCGTTTCAATATATTCTGATATAATTTCAGCCTTGACGGTTGAATAATTCAAAGCAAAAACACAACCCAAAAGAAAGGAAGCATACAATGAAAAAATTCCTGGCATTTTTCACGGTAACGGTTATGCTTTTCGGTGCGGCCTTTGTGATGTATTGGCGTTATGTCCGCCAGTCTGAATGTATGGTCTTTGTTGAATCCTTCGGCAACGGTGTCATAACAGTTGACAGCAATCACGTCACGGGAAGCGATGAGAAATACAAGGTACGCTGCGAAAACGGAGAAACTCTTACCCTTAACATCAATCCGGAGAGAACGGACACCACTTACTATAATCTCAAAAAGCTTCTTGTAAACGGTGAGGATATAACAAAGGGCGTTAAGATGCTTGAATATAAAATTCAGGTCAAAAAGAAGCTCAACATCCTTGTTTATTTTGAAGAGGGTGAAAGACCCGACGATTACAAATCAGAGGTCAAGGATTATAATGTAACCGCTCCCGAAATTGACAGATATGCAGAAAACAGCTATCTCGGCTCCTTTGCCTCTTATGACATCAAGGACCCCTGTGTTTTCTATGATGAAGAAAGCAAAACCTATTATTGCTTCGGCTCTGACAATGTTGTTATCAGCTCCTCTGATATGGTCAACTGGACAGGCAGAACAACTTATTTCAAATCTCCCGAGGATGCCGCAAGCAACAGCATAATGGACTTTTCCGCTTTTGAAAGTGTTAAGAAATGGGCTTCAGAGCACGGCTACGGCAAGGATCTGACTTATTCTGACAAGAATGAGGACAGAACTCCTCTTGCTCCCGAAATTGTCAAGATTGACGGAACCTATTATCTTTATTTCTCACTTTCAAAAATCAGTGATGCCAACGAGTCAGCAATTTTCTGCGTGACAACAGATAACCTTGCTGAAAGCATTGAAACAAAAAGCTGGAACGACGGCGGACTTGTTATCAGCACCTGCGGACGTCACGCGGGCAATGAAATTGTAGAGCAGGGTGACGGAGACAAGGGCAAGGTTACTTACAAGGCAAGCTACGACAGTGCCAACGCAGTTCATCCCGCAATTATTGACACAGACAACGGTCTGTTTATGGTTTACGGCGGATATTGGGGCAGAAAGGAAATCAAGGGACAGCTTAATCTTGTTGAGCTGAGCAGATCCACAGGTCTTATCAAGGCTCAGAGCTCATACAATAAGGGTGAGCTTGTGTCAACTCTTCACGGCTCCTCAAAATTCCAGGCAGGTACCGTTATCTGTAATCCCGGAAGAATTCCTGCTCTTACCAAAAATGACGGAAGTCTTGTCAGCGGCGCAGATATTTTATATAACAAGGACACAGGATATTTTTATCTCTTTGTTACCTACGGCACAGCAGAAAGCAATTATAATGTGAGAGTCGGCAGATCAAAGAACATTGACGGTCCTTACCTCGATTACAACGGAGAAAGCCTTTCGGATTACTCCTCTTCATCAAGAAACAATCAGTACAGCAAGGGCTTTATGCTTCTTGGCGGATACAGCTTTGTTTCAAGCAGCAGCGGTGTAGGCTCAGGCAACATCGGCAGAGCTTCAATCGGCTCACCTTCAGTTGTGCTTTCAGCTCAGGGAGACAGCTTTGTTGCAACTCAGTCACAGCTTTATTACCGCCTTGACGGACAGATTACAACAGGAGCTTCACTTGCTCAGGCAAATGAGCTTGACGTTCTTGCTGAATCGGCTCTTGATATCAGAGAGCTTACCTGGACAAAAGACGGCTGGCCCATGGCAATGCCCGAAATTTATGCAGGTGAAAATGCAGTGACAAAAATCAAAAAGAGTGATCTTTACGGCAACTGGGATGTGGTCATTCTTGACAGTAGTGCTGACAGTGAAAATTACAAGGCGGTTGCAAGAAGCATTTCTTCCGCAGTGACCGTGCTTGAAAATGCAACAATCACTCAAAAGGATATTGAAAAGAACAAAAAGCTCAACACTGAAAATGTCCTTATCAAAAACGGCAATGCATATTCGCTGACAATTGACGGTGTTGAATACACAATTTATCCCTGTGTTGTCTGGGATTGGGAACTTGAAAGAGCAAGCATAGTCTTCACGGGTGTGGGCAGTGATTCAAGCACCGTGTGGGGCAAAAAGAACTTCTCAGACGCAATGGGAATTTACACAGACGCCTTCTATTATCTTCTTGATATGTGCGATGAAACCGTGAGAGCAAAATATGAAAAGAAGATAAAGAAAATCAGCTCAAATCCCTCTCAGTCACAGATTGATTCAATGACAAGTGCACTTGTGAAGGTGCTCACTGCTGAAGAAAAATAAGGCTTCAAAACAGAATAAAGCAGATGTATCCGGACTGGCGGATACATCTGCGGCTTATGAAAAATATTGTCAGAAGGACGGAATAAAATTAGTTGAATATTTTCTTGACTTTTTCTTGAAAAGCTATTGACAATGTACGTTTTATATGTTAATATTTTAAGGCAAAAACGGAGAGATACCGAAGTGGTCATAACGGAACGGTCTTGAAAACCGTCGTACGTCCTGCGTACCGTGGGTTCGAATCCCACTCTCTCCGCCATTTTTTTTATATTCAAAAAACGGCACTCGGAGTAGTACTCAAGTTGGTGACGAGGCGCCCCTGCTAAGGGCGTAGGTCGGGTAACCGGCGCGAGAGTTCGAGTCTCTCCTACTCCGCCAGGAAGAAAGATTGCAGAAAGCTGCAGTCTTTCTTTTTTTATTTTAAAGGAACTCGAACTCGAGCGCCGAAGGCGCGGGCATAATCACCGAAGCGCGTCCTGCGGACGAAAAAGCGAGGTGATTATGGCGCAGCGGTCAAAATTCATAGGCGCACCAAGCCGTAATGAATTTTGGGAACCGCAAGAGGGGACCGTAGCGCGTCCTGCGGACGAAAAAGCGAGGTGATTATGGCGCAGCGGTCAAAATTCATAGGCGCA
>JAZOWF010000079.1:0-6263 GCA_045659065.1 Acutalibacteraceae bacterium | reverse complement strand
AGTTGATGCACTGTTTGTCTTTGAAAATTATTTCACGGGTGATTTGACAGAGCTTGAAAAGGGCATTCTTTCACCGAAGCTTATTTCCTTTGATGAGCAGACAGAGTTTAATCTGACATTGACTGTTATGAAGGAAAAGGGTACCTACACACTTACAGCGGCTTATGACGCGGAGCTGTACAGTGAAAAGGAAATGTCAGCTTTCGTTGAAGGTTATCTTACAGTTCTTGGGCATTTTGATGACAAAAACAAAAGGGTCAGTGAAATCTGTGTTGCTGACATGAATGCTGTCAATTCTTTCAACGATACCGCACATAAATACAACATACCTGCTGATTCCACTCTTTACAGTCTGTTTGAAAAAACAGCCTCGGAAAATAAGGATAAGGAGTGTATTAAAGCACACGGTAAAAATCTCACCTACGGTGAGCTGCTGAAAGCTTCGGAAAATCTTGATGCTGAAATCAGAGAGCTTACGAAAAACAAAAAGTCTGTTATTGCGGTAATTGCAGAGCGTTCGGCAGAAATGTATGCGGCAATTTACGGTATAATCCGCGGCGGTAATGCCTATCTGCCTATTGACCCGGAGTATCCGCAGGAAAGAATCAGATTTATTCTTGATAACAGCGGCGCTGCAGCTGTTGTTGCTCAGAAGAAATTCACGGAGCTTGTCACAGAGGTGCCGTGTATTGATATGACCGAGGTGCTCGGAAGAGCAGACAAGGCTGAAGGTCTTGCTGAATGTGCCGCTGAAGCAGATGACACAGCTTATGTGATTTACACCTCGGGCTCAACGGGCAGTCCCAAGGGTGCAATGGTTAGCCACAGATCAGCAGTTAACCGAATATTGTGGATGCAGGATAAATATCCTCTGGAAAATCACAGTGTAATTTTACAGAAGACCCCTTACACCTTTGACGTGTCGGTGTGGGAAATCTTCTGGTGGGGAATGTGTCCCGCAACGCTTGCGGTATCAAAGCCGGGAGAGCATTTCCTTCCTGCAAAAATACTTGAAGAGGTCAGCAGAAGCAAGGTCACACATCTTCATTTTGTACCCTCGGTTTTTGAGCTGATGCTTAATTATCTTGAGTCTCATAAGCTGGAATCTGACAAGCTTGCCAGTGTAAGATATGTGTTCCTTTCGGGTGAGGCTCTGACGTCAAAGCTTATTCAGCGCTTTTACAGGCTCTTTGATTATGGCAGGGTCACACTTCATAATCTTTACGGACCTACTGAATGTGCTGTTGACGTAACTTATTATGACTGCACACCTTCAGATACCGATCCCGTACCTATCGGTAAGCCGATTTATAACACACAGATGTATGTTGTTGACAGTCAGCTCAGGCTTCTTCCCGTCGGAGTCACGGGTGAGCTCTGCATTGCAGGTGTAAATGTGGGTCAGGGCTATTTGAACAATGACGCTCTTACGGATGAAAGGTTTGTTAAAAATCCCTTTGGAGGGGGCAGACTATACAGAACGGGAGACCTTGGATATTGGAGGGAAGACGGCAGTATTGTCTTCTGCGGAAGACGTGACAGTCAGATAAAGCTTAACGGTCAGAGAGTGGAGCTTGGTGAAATAGAAAGTGTTATTTCTCAGCTTCACGGCATAGACTCCGCCGCTGCGGTTATAAGAAAGCACAATGACCGTGAGGTTCTGGTTGCTTTTTACTGCGGAAAAGAAGAAGCACAGGCTCTTGTCAGAAATGTCTGCCGTGAAAAGCTTCCGAAATATATGGTGCCGAATTTTGTTGAGCGACTTGAAAAAATGCCCCTTAATCAAAGCGGAAAGCTTGACAGAAGGCTTCTTGAAGCATTGGAAATCAGCTTCCGTGAGCCTGAGGCAGAGCCTCCTGAGAACGCAGAGGAAAAATATATATGCGGTCTTTTTGAAGCTGTGCTCGGAAAGAATAACATTGGCAGAAACAGTGATTTCTTTGAAAACGGCGGAACTAGCTATCTGATGATTTCTCTTTTAAGTGAGGACGGTCTTGAAAATATATCGGCTGCTGAGTTCGTAAGAAATTCAACACCTGCTCTTATTGCTGAGCTGCTTAACAGAAAAACAGCAAGGGAAAGCCGATATGCCGAAGCACTTTATGTGCCTGAAAATCCGAAGAGGGCGCTGATTCTTCTGCCCTTTGCCGGAGGTGGTGCCGAATCCTTCAGCGGCTTTGTGACGGCTTTGAAAAAAGCAGACAAAGACACAGCTGTATATTTTGTGCGTTATCTTCATTCGCTCAGTCAGTGTAATGAAGCCGCCGAAGAAATTGCTGAAGTCTTTAAGGATACGGACATTTTCTTCTATTCCCACTGTGTCGGTTCCGCAATGGCCTTGAATATGATTTCTTATCTTGAAAAAAGCAATGTAAGGGTCAAGCATTACTTTGCAGGTGCAAGTATTCCGCCAAAAAAACCGACGCTGAAAAATGTCTGGAATATGATGCCCGATTTTCTTCTTAAAGCAATTCTTTCAAGAGCGGGCGTTCAGTTCGGAACACTTTCCGATGAAAACACGGCAAAGCTTCTGAAGGCTTTCAGAACAGATACTGATTTTGCCGGTGTAGGCTTTACGCAAGCAAGAGAAAAAATCAAAACTCCCACAAGTGTCATTCTGAGCAAAAAGGATCCCTTTACTCCGAATTATAAAAAAGCAGAGCCCTTGTGGAAAAATTATGCTCAGACGGTTTCTCTTGTCAGCTTCATTGATTCGGATACTCATTATTTCCAGAATGCCGCCAGCGGTGAGCTGGTCAGAATTATTCTGAATATGATATAATATAATCCGAAAAAAATCCCCTGTTCAACAAAAGGTTGAGCAGGGGATTCGTTTATTTTACTTGTTCGGAAGCGTTGGTTTCGGATTTAACCTTTTTATCAAAATAACACTTGGCTATAATGACGGGAATAATGCTGAGAGCTGAAATCAGAGTACCGATTATAAATATTTTCTGATTCGGGATATATTCATAACGCTGAGTGATTTCATTGAATCTGTTTATACCTTCGTTTCTGATAATCCATTCACCGATGTTTGAACCGAAAAGCATTGGGATAAATGCATAAGAAATGGCCCACAGACCCTCATACTGACCCTTGCTTTCTTTCGGATACATATTCTTTGTCCAGGTTTTTGTTGCCTGGAGCATAATGATATAACTTGCCGAAACAAAGAATATACCGGCAAAGAGCTGTAAATTGAAGGCTTTTGAAAGGTCTACGCTCCGGGGTGTGATGTTGAAAACAAAAGAGCTTCCAAGAAGACCGAGAGCAATTGAAATTGCAGTGACGGTGATGAATCTGTTTTTATCGACAAGCTTTGTCATAGGAAGGGTCACAAACATTGCAATTACCATGGGGATTGCTTCAATAAGACCCATCTTATCGGCAGTATAGCCCAGATACTGTGTAATGAAATTGCCGATATGTGGGAAATAACTGCTGAAGCCGATGAAGAAAAAGGTTATGGTAATATTTATCCAGATAAGCTCTTTTTTCTTCGAAAGACTTCTGTAATCAAACAGCTCGGAAAGTTGACGGAAGAAGCTTCCTCTGACTGAAGGCTTTGCATCGTTCTTTGAGTCGAAGAGATAAACTGACAGACGTCCGACAAAAATCAGAATTATACCCGAAACGATAAACAGTCTTATATAATTGTTGCCTTTGCCGATAAGAGCACCGCCGATGACGTTTGCAAGCAGGGCACCGAGAACGGTTTGAGCGGCAAGAGCGGCACCGACCTGACCGCTGTTTTTTTCGTTCATAATGTCAGTTATCCAGGTGTTGAAGCCCACACTGACACTGACCGCTGCAAAAAAACTGATAAGCATATCTATGATAATTACACATACTGCCGCCAGGGTCAGATTGATTTCGGGCAGATACTGAGTGACACTGAAGCCGATGCTCAGCAGACCCCAGACAACAAAGCCTGAGCTTATCATTGTTCTGCGCTTACCCGTACGGTCTGAAATTGTGCCGAATAAAAATACGGCAACCGTTGATGCAAGTGCTCCAAGAATAAGCATCGGAGTCATAATTGAGGGGTTTTTATCAATCTTTTCATAAATGTAAGTGCTGAACCAGGTTGACTCAATGTTCCAACCGATCTGTCCCATAAGACCGAGAGACCAGATCAGTATCCACCTTTTCATATTATCGGTTTTTGCATTTTTGAGATTTTGGATATAAGGGCTTTTTTTCTTTTTCTGCTTGCCATGATGAACAATGGTGCCCTTTCTTTTTTCTCTGATTTTTCCTGTGACATCATAATAGAGGTCTTCTGCCGCATCAAAGTAAGCGTTGCAGAACTGTCGGATTTTTGTTTTATAATTTTTGACAACAAATAATTCAAAAACACCGAGAAGCACACCGAACAGGCAAAGAATCTGATATGTGTTGAAAATCAGAAGCACCTTTTCTGCACCGCTGAGAAATTCGGCGAAAAATCTTGTTGAGCTGTAAAGAATAAGATAAGTGGGAAACATAGTGCCTTCTTCCGCTTTTTTTCTCCATAACAAAAGGAAAATAAAAATCAGAGCGGCAATGAATGCTTCAAGCAGCTGAACGGGAAATTCAACCCTGTCAGTAACGTGATTATAAAAACCGAAGGAGCAGGCAATACCGTTGCAGCAGCCTTCACAAAAACAGGCAAGTCTGACAAAAATCATTGTGAAGGGATAAGCCAGGGTAACCATGTCGGTCTGCCTGAAAATATCTGTTCCGATAAAAAAACATAAAAAAGCAATAAAAAAAGGCGAAAGGAGAAGCATTGAAAAATAATTTGCTCCCGTACCTACCAGAGTGCCGAAGGCTCGGTTGAAGCCACCGCCCACTGCATATTGAAAGAAAGAAACAAACAGAATTTCGAGTATAACAAGAAATGCTTTCGTGCTCGGATTTTTCTTTTTTCTCAACGGGGACTTATAAATATTGGTCGCCAGCCTTCCCATCGAGTCTGATTTTTTATTGAAATGTAAAAAGTTGATAAACAAAAGGGCAATTGCGGAAATGTTGTTGAAAAAGTCATACATCAGAATACCGGTTTCGCCTAAATATTGATACAAATTATCACTTCCTTTTGCTTTGTAGTGTATCATAAAAGGGGTCTTTTTTCAAGTTTTTTGAAAAAGTTGTTCAGAGCTGACCTTCTTGTATGCACGTACCGTTTTTCACCACTGCTTCTTTGACGCATAAAATGTAGTGGGAGGTGAATCAATATGTCAACATCGTGCAGAAATTGCAGAACGGGATGTGTGGTCATTGCTGTTGCAGCAAGTCTGATTGTCGGCGTAATCACTGCTTTCCTCAGAATAACTGCTGCAATCACACTTACTCCCGCATTTTTGTGGGTGCTTCTCGGTGTTGCCGTGGTGTATCTTGCTGTTATTCTTATTGCGGCGGCTCTCTTTGCGGGGGATTGCTGTAATGATCTGTGCAGCATCGTCACTGCGGTAATAGCCGGTATTCTCGGCACAATACTTCTTTCGGTTGTGCTGCTCGGCATTGAGTTTGCGGCAACAAGTGTTCTGGGTGCGGTTATTGCTGGCAGTCTGCTGTTTTTCTTTTCTCTTACAGTAACATCTGCCGCCTGCCTTGTACGTTGCTTTTTAAACTGCAACAGTTAAAAGCAGTCGGATGCTTGTCTGAGAAGAGGCTGTAACGCAGCTCTCCGACTAAAAGCATTAACGCAATGATGGATTGAAAGCCGTCGGTATGCAGAAGCATTATCGGCGGTTTTCGCCTTTTCTTGCAACACTATTTCGCATTTTAAAGTGCTTCGCAGTTTCGTAAGAACAAATACTTCCTTCTTTGGTGTTGGCGTAAGCTCTGCTCATTTATTTTCTTATATGAGAAAAATAAGTAAAGAATACCTGTACCCTTATGCTGAGCAACGGAAAACAGGCCGTCAAATATGAACTAATTTGGAAAAAGTTATTGAATACAGATGAAAAATGATGTATAATGACTTGGATATAATGGAGAGTACGGCTTTATTTATGAAACCGGAAATCTTAAGCTGAAAGGCTTTGACGGAAAAGGGGAAAATCTGAGTTTGTTACTCAGAATGTCTTCACAATCCATATTCAAAAAAAACGTTTCGGATTACACTCCGTTACCTTAAGGTAACGGCAGTCGAACCCGATAAGGTTTAACGGAGTATATTTTCACTGCAACATTGTTAAAAAGCCTCGAAAGGCGGCAGCCTTTCTGCGTTTTTTGCCTTGCTGCAGCAAAAATCTTCAGCCGTTAAACTTCGA
>JAZOWF010000078.1:0-10787 GCA_045659065.1 Acutalibacteraceae bacterium | reverse complement strand
CGAAGAAAATCCCAAATGCACCAAAACTCGGGCATTTATGGTCTTTGAGTTTAATGGGTGGAGATTTTTCTTGTAGCAAGGCAAAAACCGCAAGTAATACTTGCGTATTACGAGGATTTTTAACGAAGCTACGGGGAAAATGTACCCCATTAAACCTTGTGCGGTTCGATTACCGTTACCTTACGGAGGAAAAGCTGATGACATCTTCAAATCCTTACAAAAATCCTTTTATACCCGAAAGAGCAGACCCTTACATCGTCAAGGCTGACGGCTGTTATTATTTCACCGCATCCTACCCCGCATACGGAGACGCTCTTCACGGCTATGACCGCATTGTGCTGAGAAAGGCAACAACAGTTGCAGGTCTTGCCGACGCTCAGGAGGTTACCGTATGGACAGCTCACAGTGAGGGCATTATGGCACGTCACATCTGGGCACCCGAGCTTCATTTCATCGGCGGCAAATGGTATATCTTTTTTGCCGCAGCAAACAGCGATGACGTCTGGCACATCAGACCCTATCTTCTTGAGTGTGAGGGCAGTGACCCCATAAACGATCCCTGGAGGGAAAGAGGCAGAATGCTTGCCTGTGAGGGTGATGAGGTATCCTTCAACAGCTTCTCCCTTGATATGACACATTTTGAGCACAAGGGCAGACATTTTCTTGTCTGGGCAGAAATTATCGGTGACTCATCCTTGTTTATGGCAGAGATTGATCCTGCTGATCCCCGTCAGCTGATTTCAAAGCCCATCCTTCTGACAAAGCCCGAATACGATTGGGAAAAAATCCGCTTCAGAGTAAACGAGGGCGCCTTCATTGTCAAAAACGATAAAAAAATCATTCTCTTTTTCTCCGCCTCAGGCACAGGCTCGGAATACTGCATCGGTATGCTCAGTGCCGACATTGATGCAGACGTGACAGATATTACCAGCTGGACAAAGCATCCCTCACCCATTCTCACAACAGAAGACCTCACAGGAGAGGCAGGCCCCGGTCATAACAGCGTTGTCACCGACGAAGAGGGCAGACTTCTGCTTGTCTATCACGCCCGTCCCGAAGAGCATTCACACAAAAAATGCGGAACATATAACGAGGAATCCCTTTATGATCCTTGCCGCCATGCAAGAATCCGACTTATGTCCTTTGACGCTCAGGGCTTCCCCGTCATCGATAAAAGCTAACGGAGGTAAAATATGGCTAATAAATTTCTTATTGTCGGTGCCGGAAGAAGCGGCATCTGCAGTGCAAAAATGCTCCTTGAGCTTAACAAGGAGGTTGTTATCTTTGACTCAAACACCTCACTTGACGAAAATCAGCTGAAGGAAAAAATCGGCTCTGAAAATGTCAGCTTCATTTTCGGAGAGCTTGAAAGCAGTGACCTCACAGACATCGATGTCTGCGTCACAAGCCCCGGTGTACCCCTTGACAATCCCGCTCTTGTCAGCGTTCAGCAGCAGTCAATTCCTCTCTGGAGTGAAATTGAGCTGGGCTACCTTTATGACAAGGGCAGAATCATTGCCATCACGGGCACAAACGGAAAAACAACAACAACCTCTCTCACCCACGAAATTGTCCGCTCACACATTCAGGACACTCTTCTTGTGGGCAACATTGAAATCCCTTACACAGGTCTCGCCCTTACCTCACGCGAGGGCGGTGCAACCGTTGCGGGAATCAGCTCCTTCCAGCTTGAAACAATGGTCACCTTCAGACCTGCCGTGTCTGCAATTCTCAACATCACCCCCGATCATCTTGACAGACACAAGACAATGGAAAATTACATAAATCTGAAAAAGTCCATCACCAAAAATCAGACCGCTGATGATTTCTGCGTTCTTAATTATGACGATGAGATCCTCCGTCAGTTCGGTGAAGATCTCGGCTGCAGAGTGGTTTTCTTCAGCTCACAGACAGAGCTTGACAACGGCCTTTTCTATAAGGACGGCACCGTTTATCTTTGCTCACAGGGAGAAAAGGCTCCCTATATAACCGCCTCGGAAACAAACCTTGTGGGTGTGCATAATTTCGAAAATATTATGGCGGCCGTTGCAATGACCCGCTCCTTCGGAATTCCCGATAAGACAATCAAGGCGGCCGTGAGAAATTTCAGAGCTGTAGAGCACCGCATTGAGTTTGTTGCCGAAAAGAAGGGCGTACGCTATTACAATGACTCCAAGGGCACCAACACCGATGCGGCAATCAAGGCAATTGATGCAATGCCCTCAAAAACCGTGCTTATCGGCGGCGGATACGACAAGGATGCGGATTTCACCGAATGGGTCAGCCGTTTCCCTGAAAAAGTCAGAAGACTTGTTCTTATCGGACAGACAAAAGAAAAGATTGCCGAAAGCTGCAAAAAAATCGGCTTCACGGATTACTGCTTTGCAGACTCTCTTGAAGAGGCTGTTGAAATCTGCAAGGCTTCAGCCCTTGAGGGTGACTGCTGTCTTCTTTCTCCTGCCTGCGCAAGCTGGGGTATGTTCAAAAACTATCAGCAAAGAGGAGACATTTTCAAAGAGCTTGTCAATGCAATTGAATAAAACAAAACGGACAGATGTTTTTTCATCTGTCCGTTACTTTTTTACATTATAATATCAGCAGAAAAACTGCTTAAGTCTTTTTCCGAGCGGCAGCTTTATTTTCGGAGGCTTTCTTCTGTCCTTCTTTGAGGGAATATAAATTTCCTTTGACCAGGCGTCAGCATCACCCTGAGTCACACCGTCAATATCAAATCCCTCATCTCTGTTTGTTTCAAAGGTGACATCAATGCCAAGCTCGGACATTCTTTCCATAAGCTCCCTTTCCGTGTCACCTTCCTTATATCTGTTTGAGAAGGTGAGCACAAAGCTGTCACCGCAGGAAACGGCTGCACATCGGCTGCCGTTGACAATGCCCGGTCCGTTGAAAAAGAAAGCTCTTTCAACTTGCTGCTTCACTCCGTCGGGTAAAACAATCTGACCAAGATTTGAAAGCAGGGCCGTGGTTGAATATTCTGCGCCGAAGGCAAAGCCGATTTTCACAAAAAGATTCTTGACCGCAAGGGGTACAAATCTTAATGTTTTCGTCTGAAGATTTACGGTCTGTGTTATGTAGGCGTGAAGAAAATCCTTGTTGTTGACCGCTCTGAGCTGAGAGGAAACACTGCTGACAATTTCCTCAAAGGTATATTCCTTTTTTTTCGGAGATATTTTCACTGAAAGGCAGATAACAAAATTTCTCACCGAGGGGCTTGGAAAGCCCTTTCTGAGATTGATGGGAATCTGAACGCTGACATCCTTTTTGCTTTTTGAATATTTAAGCTGATGCCTGTAATGGATATCAAGAAGAATTGCCGCAACAAGCTCCGTCACCGTCACCTCATAGCTTTTGCTGACAGCATGAAGCTGAGAAAAGGGCATAATAATACTTGTATAATTAGTAAGGTGCAGGGGCTGCTTTGTTCCTTTTTTATGGTATGCGGCGGTTTCAAGGAGGCTGCATTTCCCCTTTGGCATTGCATACCTTTCATAAGCATCCTCGTATTCTTCTTTTCGGGGCTTTTCACGGGTATCAAGAACAAACTGATTATATGTTATGCTGTGACCTCTGAGTCTCAGATACTCACCTGCAAGAGTTGCAAGAAAAACCGCACTGCCGTAGCCGTCACACAAGGCGTGATAAACGTCAATACTGATTCTGCTTTTATGATAGAAAACCCTCAGAAGATAACCGTTGTTTTCCCTGTAATCAATTCGGTAGCAAGGATTTTTAATGTCCTTTCTTACGGGACACTCCCGGTCATTCGGCTCAAAATAATTGCTGAAAAAGCCCTTTCTCATTCTCACTCTGAAGCTCGGCAGTCTGTCAAAGGTGTTGCTGAGAGCCTTTCTGAGAGTTTCGGGCTCAATTTCCTCCCTGAGCTGAACTGACATACGGTAGACATTTGACCAGCGTTTTGAGTTCTGGCCGGGAAAAACCTTTCCCGCATTATCAAGAATCAAATAATCAAAGGGACGGCTGTCCATAAAACCAATCCTTTCAGTTTATTGTTTGTCACGGATTTTTTCAGGGAAGAAGCTTCTGCACGTCACGGGTTACCTTTTCATTCTCTTCAAAGGTCATACCCTTGGCGGTTTTTTCAATTTTGCTGATTACCGAAGGCATCTTCACCTTTTCAAGCACCTCAGCTCTGTACTGAGCAAAGGCATCCTCATCCGTTGTGGCAATTGTCTGACGCTCAACAACATAAATTGAGCTGCCCGAAATCACAACCGCCGCCTTTCCGTGAGCGATTGAAAGCACCTTGCCGAAAAACTCATCGTCATACATCGGGTCGCCCTCCTTCATAAGCTCGGTTGAAAGGCTGCCCGTAACAATAATATCAAGACCTTCATTATACTGAACATTCAGCTCATCAATAGTTGCAAGAGAGCTGTTGATTTTTGAAGCCATTTCCTGAAACTGCTTTTTCACTGTCTCAATTTCAGAATCGGAAAGCATAGTTGTTTCGCCCTTGTCATTTTCTCTTGTCAGCGAGCCTGTGATTGCCTTGAAGCCCACATACATATCAACAAACTCTTCCTTAAGATCCATATCGGCAACGGGGCTTATGCCCTGAGCACCGAAATAATACTCGAGAAGCTGCTGCTTGCGGCATTCATGAAGGCAAATCTGTGTTATGTCCTGCTTTGTGACACCGATGCTTTCATAATAACCGGAAAACATCTTCCACAGATTTTCCGTGTTTTCGGCCGCTGTTCTTTTAAAGGAGTTGCTGAGAGTTACCTTTTTCTTTTCACAAAGAGCAATTGCGCCCAGATGCTCACGGCAGCATTTTTCCGCAGCGGCAATGATTTTCTCTCTGTCGCCTTCTTTTACTCCGTAGGACTCAGGCGAAGAGCTTACCTTGTCAAGATAATAAGCATAGACGCCCGCAGAGACCGTAAGCTCACCCGAGCTGAAGGCATTTTTGTCAGTTTTTCCGCATCCGCAAAAGCAAATGAGCATAACAAGCACGGCGGTAAGGGCGGTTATTTTTTTAAGCATGGCTGTCCTCCTGAGCAAAATATTTTTTTCATTATACACCATCACCGCTGACTTGTCCACTTAAAGATAATTTTTTTATAAACCTATTGACAACAGACTCATCTGCTGATATAATCTTCAATTGTCGAAGTATAAATTTTGTCTGCTTTGACATTCCTTGCTCTACTTTCGGAGTAGGGCCAGAGACCGTAAGGAGGTAAAAATCATGAACAAATATGAATCCATGTTCGTATTTTCAACTGCAAAGGGTGAAGAAAGCATCGCTGCTCTCACAGAGAAGTTCACTGCTCTCATCGCTGCAAACGGCAAGCTTGAATCAGCTGAGCCTTTCGGCGGCAACGGTGGCGTTCGCACACTTGCTTATGAAATCAACGACGAAACAACAGGTTGCTACATGCTCATGAACTACGAAGGTGAAGCTTCTCTCCCCGCTGAGATCGAGCGTATCGCAGGCATCACAGAAGGCGTTCTTCGTGTTCTCACAATCAGAAAATAAGGAGGAGCTCATATGCTTAACTGCGTAACACTTATGGGTCGCCTTGTGGCTGATCCCGAGCTTCGCTCAACAACAACAGGCAAGTCTGTTGCAACTTTCTGCATCGCTGTTGACCGTTCCTTTGTAAGAGCCGGTGAACAGAGACAGGCAGATTTCATCAACATCGTCGCATGGGAAAGCACCGCTAACTTTGTCAGCAGATATTTCACAAAGGGCTCAATGATTGCCGTTCAGGGATCAATTCAGACCAGAAATTATGAAGACAAAAACGGTAACAAGAGAACAGCTTTTGAAGTTCTTGCAAGAGAAGTAAGCTTCTGCGGTTCAAAATCTGACTCAGGTGCAGCCGCTGCTCCTGCAGTTTCAGCAGCCGCTCCCGCTCCCTCTTATCAGACAGCAGTTCCCACTGATTTCGAAGAAATCTCAGACGACGAAGATTTACCCTTTTAATTTAAAATACTAACAGGAGGAATTACTCATGGCATACGAAAAGGGCGCTCGCCCCAACAGAAAGTCACGCAAGAAGGTTTGTGCATTCTGCGTTGAAAAGGCTGAAGAAATCGATTACAAAGACGTTCAGAAGCTCCGCAAGTTCACATCAGACAGAGCTAAGATCCTTCCCCGCAGAGTAACAGGCACATGTGCTCGTCACCAGCGCGATCTTACAACTGCTATCAAGCGTGCTCGTCAGGTAGCTCTTATGGCTTACACAGCAGACTAATCAGACTGCTGTTAAGAACACAAGAACAACAATGAAAAAATGAGAGATGAATCAATCAGATTCATCTCTTTTTTCATTGTTTCGGACTTTTTTCAGACACTCGGGGTACCTTCGTACGCCTTCGGTCTGAAGAAAAGCCCGTCTTGTATCCTTAACATCAGCCTGATACCCATTCTTTAGTTGAGTCAAAACAACACAAAAAAAATGAGAGATGAATCAATCAGATTCGTCTCTTTTTTCATTGCTTCGGACTTTTTTCAGACACTCGCAGTACCTTCGTGCCTTCGGTCTGAAGAAAAGCCCGTCTTGTATCCTTTCTGTCAGCCTGATTCCCATTCTTCAGCAAAAGCAAAACCACAGCTCTCAAAAAAGTAAGAGACGAATCTTTGCGGTTCGTCTCTTTTTTCATTGCTTCGGACTTTTTCAGACTCTCGGAGTACCTTCGTACGCCTTCGGTCTGAATAAAAGCCCGTCTTGTATCCTTTCCGTCAGCCTGATCCCATTCTTCGGTAAGAGCAAAACCACAGCTCTCAAAAAAGTAAGAGACGAATCTTTGCGGTTCGTCTCTTTTTTCATTGCTTCGGTCTTTTTTCAGACACTCGCAGTACCCTCTGCCTGCCGAACAAGGCAAATCCCCCTCCGCCATTTTTTACTGTAGCTTATTGCAAAAGCTGAATAAAAGTACTATAATAAAATAGTATATATTAATTTTCCCTCTTTAAAATCTCCTCTGACCGCACCCTCGGGCAGAGCAAGAAAGGAAAAGACACACTCTTTGTGTCAGTCAGAATTATGAAAATTATAGTTGTAGGCTGCGGAAAGGTCGGAACATCAATCATCAGAACTCTTGTAAGTGAGGGTCACGATGTCACCGTTATGGATACCGATGCCGAAGCAATCAATGTTATCACAAATGTTTATGACGTTATCGGCATCTGCGGAAGCGGTGCAGACAGCTCCGTGCTTCAGGAGGCAGAGGTTGAAAGCTGTGACCTTTTCATCTCAGTCACAGGCTCCGATGAAATGAATATGCTTGACTGCTTCATTGCAAGAAAGCTCGGTGCAAAGCACACCATTGCCAGAATCAGAAACCCGGAATATAACGACAATTCACTGACCTTCCTTCGTCAGCAGCTCAATCTTTCAATGGCAATCAACCCCGAGCTTCTTGCCGCCCAGGAGCTTTATAACATTCTCAAGCTTCCCTCAGCATATAAGGTTGAATATTTCTCCCGCCGCAATCTGAAGGTTATCGAGCTCAAGCTTAAGCCCGAATCATCCCTTGTGGGCAAGAAGCTTCACAAGCTGCGTGAAAAAGAAAAAATCAATTTCCTTATCGGTACAGTTTCAAGAAACGGTGAGGTTCTCATCCCCGACGGTAACTTTGAGCTCAGCCAGGGAGACATCATCAGCATCATTGCCGCTCCCCACGAAATGCATAAGCTTCTCAAGAGCCTTGATATGCTGGGCAAGACAACAAGGGATATTATGATTATCGGCGGAAGCAAAACTGCATATTACCTTGCAAAGCTTCTTTCCGCAACAAACACAAAGGTCACAATTATTGACCGTGATGAAAAGACCTGCCGCAACCTCGGTGAGCTTCTTCCCAAGGCAGAAATCATCAACGGAGACGGAACAGATCACGACCTGCTTCTTGAAGAGGGTATGCGCTCTGTTGATGCGGTGCTTTCACTGACAGGTATTGACGAAAGCAACATTCTCTTTTCTGTTTTTGCCAACGACCTCAATGTACCCAAGGTCATTTCCAAGGTCAACAGCTCTGCTCTGACAGAGATGGCAAGAAAAATGGGTCTTGAAACCGTTGTCTCACCCAAGGGTGTCATCAGCGACATTATCATCAGATATGCCCGTTCACTTGAAAACTCAAGAGGAAGCGGAATTGAATCCCTTTACACTCTTATGAACGGCAAGGCGGAGGCAATTGAATTTGTTGCCAGCGCAGATTCTGCAATCATCGGCACTCCCATCAAAAATATCCCCATCAAGCCGGGAATGCTCATTGCAGGAATCATCCGTGAAAGAAAAACCGCAATTATCCCCACAGGTGACGATATTATCAAAAAGGGAGATCATGTTGTTGTGCTTACTCTTGCAAAGCACAAGCTGACAGACCTTTCTGACATCTTAAAATAATTCAAGGAATTTCATCGGGACGGTGAGCAATAAATGAACAGACGAATGGTTTTTAAAATAGTCGGTTATGTGACTATGCTTGAAGCCTTGCTTATGCTGTTTCCTCTTATCGTTTCTCTGATATACAGAGAAAAGGTTGCAGCAGATATTCTTATCTCAATGGCAATCGCCCTTATCGGCGGCTTTATTATCACAAAAATTTCAAGACCGGGCACAAAGGTCATCTATGCCAAGGAGGGCTTTGTTGTCACGGCTCTTTCCTGGTTTGTCCTTTCAGCCGTGGGGGCTCTGCCCTTTTTCATCAGCGGAGAAATCCCCTCCTATATTGACGCGTTTTTTGAAACGGTCAGCGGCTTCACAACAACGGGAGCTTCCATTCTCACCGATGTTGAAGCTATGAGCAAGGGGCTTCTTTTCTGGAGAAGCTTCACTCACTGGATAGGCGGTATGGGTGTGCTTGTTTTCATCATGGCAATCATCCCTTCAATCTCAGACCGCTCAATCCACCTTCTCAGAGCCGAGGTTCCGGGACCTGTTGTGGGCAAAATTGTGCCCAAGCTCAAAGAAACAACAAAAATTCTTTACATTATCTATATTGCAATCACAGTCATTGAAGCCATCTTCCTTTTTGCCGGCGGTATGGATATTTTTGAAAGCCTTGTCCACGCCTTAGGAACAGCGGGTACGGGCGGCTTCGGCATCAAGGGAGACAGCGTCTCCTCCTATTCACCCTATCTTCAATGGGTGCTCACTGTGTTTATGCTTATTTTCGGTGTGAACTTCAACCTTTATTATATGGCAATCATCGGCAAAATAAAATCAGCCGTGAAAAGCTCTGAGCTGTGGACCTATATCGGCATTGTCTCAGCCGCGGCAGTTCTTATTACAATCAACATAAGCCCCCTTTATGAAAAGCTTTCCGATACACTTCGTCATGCCTTCTTCCAGGTGGCATCCATTGTGACAACCACAGGCTTTTCAACTGCCGATTTCAATCTTTGGCCCAATTTCTCAAAGATGCTCCTTTTCCTGCTTATGTTCATCGGCGGATGTGCAGGCTCAACGGCAGGCGGACTTAAAATTGCAAGAATTATGATGCTCTTCAAAATTGTCAAATCAGAGCTTCACCGCCTTGTCCACCCCAGAAGCGTACGCACAAGCAGACTTGAGGGCAAGGTTCTTGACAAAACCACCCTTTCATCAGTCAATGCCTACCTTACGGTGTATATGCTTTTCTTCTTCTTCACCACTCTTCTTTTATCCTTTGACGGCTTTGACATTGAAACAACTGTTTCTGCCGCAACCTCCTGCTTCAACAACATCGGCCCCGCCTTCGGAGCGGCAGGACCTATGAGCAGCTTTGCAGAGTTCTCAGGCTTCTCAAAGGTACTCCTTTCTCTTGCAATGCTTTTCGGCAGACTTGAAATTTATCCCATCATTCTCACTCTTTCCCCTTCAACCTGGGCAAAGAAATAAAGCTTACGAGGTAACAGTATGACCATCAAAGAAAAAATGCATTCCTGCAAAATTTATTATCCCAGTGATGAAGCTCTTATGCACGAGCAGGCTCTCTGCCTTGAAAAGCTTTATGATTTCAATGCAACCCGTCCTCTTGAAATTGAAAAAAGAAATGACTTACTCAAGGAAATGTTTGCTGAAATCGGTGATGACTGTTACATCGAGCCTCCCCTTCACGCAAACTGGGGCGGACATCACGTCCATTTCGGCAACGGAGTTTATGCAAATTTTTCTCTGACACTTGTGGATGACACACACATTTATGTCGGTGATTATACTCTCATCGGACCCAACGTCACAATCGCAACAGCGGGGCATCCCATTGACCCTGCACTTAGAGAAAAGGCTTATCAGTTCAATGCAGGTGTCCGCATCGGCAGAAACTGCTGGATTGGTGCAGGTGCGGTTATCCTTCCCGGAGTTACAATCGGTGACAACGTTGTCATCGGTGCAGGAAGCATTGTCACAAAGGATATCCCCGACAACGTCATTGCCGTCGGCAATCCCTGCCGTGTGCTTCGTCAGGTTACAGATTATGATAAGGAATACTACTTCAAGGGCAGAAAGATTGACTACACAGATCTTTAATGTATAAAAAAACAAGCAATACAAACCGTATTGCTTGTTTTTATTTTTTAATTAATCTTATTCAGCGGGAGTTTCTTCTCCTTCACCCTGAGCAGCCATAAACTGTTCGATAAATGTCTTGAGGTGTTCGAAGATAGTCTTGAGCATTTCGATTACTTCACCGATTGTCATCATTGTATTTATCCTCCCTTCTTCATTTATTTTCTGCAATTATATTAACACAAATTTCACTTTATGTCAATCTGGCACATTTTCATGCTTTCAAGGGCATTTCTGTGGCTT
>JAZOWF010000077.1:0-36263 GCA_045659065.1 Acutalibacteraceae bacterium | reverse complement strand
TTATTTCCAAAAAGGAGGAAATTTCCAATGGCAAAGGCAAAATTCGAAAGAACCAAACCCCACGTAAACATTGGTACCATCGGTCACGTTGACCATGGTAAGACAACTCTTACAGCTGCTATCACAAAGACACTCGCTTCTAAGGGTCAGGCTGACTTCGTTGATTATGCAAACATCGATAAGGCTCCCGAAGAGAGAGAGCGTGGTATCACAATCAACACAGCTCACGTTGAGTACGAGACAGAGACACGTCACTACGCTCACGTTGACTGCCCCGGTCATGCTGACTATATCAAGAACATGATCCCTGGTGCTGCTCAGATGGACGGTGCTATCCTTGTTATCCCTTCTACAGACGGCCCCATGGCTCAGACTAAGGAGCACCTTCTCCTTGCTCGTCAGGTTGGCGTTCCCTACATCATCGTATTCATGAACAAGGTTGACCAGGTTCACGATCCCGAGCTCCTTGAGCTTGTTGACATGGAAATCCGTGAGACTCTTTCCGAGTACGAGTTCCCCGGCGATGATACACCCATCATCAAGGGTTCAGCTCTCAAGGCTCTCGAATATGCAGGCGGCGACGTAAATGCTCCTGAAATCGCTCCCATCTGGGAACTCATGGCTGCAGTTGACAGCTACATCCCCACTCCCGACCGTAAGGCAGACCTTCCCTTCCTTATGCCCGTTGAAGACGTATTCACAATCACAGGTCGTGGTACTGTTGCAACAGGTAGAGTTGAAAGAGGTCAGCTCAAGACCGGTGAAGAACTCGAAATCGTTGGTCTTACCGACGAAAAGAGAAAGACAGTCTGCACAGGTATCGAAATGTTCAGAAAGATCCTCGACTATGCAGAGGCTGGTGACAACATCGGTGCTCTTCTTCGTGGTATTCAGAGAACAGATATCGAACGTGGTCAGGTTCTTGCTAAGCCCGGCTCAATTCAGCCCCACACAAAGTTCAGCGGACAGGTTTACGTTCTTAACAAGGATGAAGGCGGACGTCACACTCCCTTCTTCAACAACTACCGTCCTCAGTTCTACTTCAGAACAACAGACGTTACAGGTACAATTTCACTTCCCGAAGGCACAGAAATGTGCATGCCTGGTGACAACGTTGTTATGAACGTTGAGCTTATCACAGAAATCGCTATCGAAGAAGGTCTTCGTTTCGCTATCCGTGAAGGCGGCCGTACAGTTGGTTCAGGCGTTGTTGTTGCTATCAACGAATAATTCAATTGTCCTTTAAAAATCAGACTCTCACATTTGTGGGAGTCTTTTTTTCTTCTGATAAAACAGGGGAGGAGGAAAACTGAATTTTCCCTTTGCATTGACAGATATTAAAAACTAATCATTAATAATTTAAATGATAATCATAAAATTTATGAATAGTTTGTATTCAGAGCACAAAAGCATTGACTCAGCGGTAGGGGTTTGTTATACTCTTTTTACAAAAAACTTTAAAAGGAGTAATTCCAATGAAAAAACTTTTAGCAGTAGTTCTCGCAGTGCTTATGCTTTTCACTCTTGCAGCCTGCGGCGGAACATCAGATGAAACAACAACAGCAGCTCCCTCTGACACAGAAGCAGACGGCGGCGTTTATAATGTAGGTATCTGTCAGCTCGTTCAGCACGAGGCACTTGATCAGGCAACTCAGGGCTTCAAGGATGCTCTCATTGAAATCCTCGGTGAAGATAAGGTTAAGTTTGATGAGCAGAACGCTTCAGGTGACTCAGCAACCTGTTCAACAATTGTCAACACCTTTGTTGCAAATGAGGTTGATCTGATTATGGCAAATGCAACTGCCGCTCTTCAGAGCGCCGCAGCAGCAACAGCAGATATCCCCATCCTCGGAACATCAATCACCGAATACGGTGTTGCACTTGAAATTGAAGATTTCAGCGGCACAGTCGGCGGCAACGTTTCAGGCACATCAGACCTTGCTCCTCTCACTCAGCAGGCACAGATGGTTCTTGACCTTGTTCCCGATGCAAAGAGCGTGGGCATCATTTATTGCTCAAGTGAGGCAAACTCAATTTATCAGGTTAAGATTGTCAAGGAATACCTCGAAGGCAAGGGCATTGAAGTCACAGAATATGCTTTCTCAGACACAAATGACATTGCCGCTGTAACAACAGCAGCATGCAACACAAGTGATGCAATTTATATTCCCACAGATAACGCAGCAGCCGCTGCCGCAGACATCATTGACGGTATCTGCCGTCCCGCAAAGGTGCCCGTAATCACAGGCGATACAGGCTCCTGCGGTAAGTGCGGTGTTGCAGTTCTTGCAATCAGTTATTACAACATCGGTTACAAGACCGGTGAAATGGCAGCTAAGATTCTCTCAGGTGAGGCTGACATTGCAACAATGGCAATTGAGTATGATGAGGATGTTGTTCCCAAGTACAATCAGGAAATCTGTGAAGAGCTTGGAATCACAGTTCCCGAAAATTACGTTCCCCTTGGTTAAATTGTCTGAAATAACGGTGAAGAGCTTTGACGGCTTTTCACCGTTTTCTGCGGTTTTTCAGGTGAGTAGCCCGCTTAATCAAAGAAGGATTTTTAATTAATATTATTAATTGTATTTATTTAAAAATCTTTTCGAAAAAGCCTTGACTTTATCATTTTAAAGTGTTATACTTTTAAAGCACTAAGGGATTAACCCTAAATCAAGTCAAAAGGAGACAAAAATCATGAAAAAACTTTTTGCAGTAGTTCTCGCAGCACTTATGCTCTTCACACTTGCAGCATGCGGCGGAACATCAGACGAAACAACCACAACAGCTCCCGCAGCAGACGATGTTATTTATAATGTCGGTATCTGTCAGCTTGTTCAGCACGAAGCACTTGACGCAGCAACTAAGGGCTTTAAGGATGCTCTCATCGCAAAGCTCGGTGAAGATAAGGTTAAGTTTGATGAACAGAATGCATCAGGTGATGCAGCAACCTGTGCAACAATCGTTAACACCTTTGTTTCAAATGAGGTTGATCTGATTATGGCTAACGCAACACCTGCTCTTCAGAGTGCTGCAGCAGCAACAACAGAAATCCCCATCCTCGGCACATCAATCACCGAATACGGTGTTGCTCTTGAAATCGAAGATTTCAGCGGCACAGTCGGCGGCAACATTTCAGGTACATCAGACCTTGCTCCTCTTACACAGCAGGCTGACATGGTTCTTGAAATCGTTCCCGATGCAAAGAACGTGGGCATCATCTACTGCTCAACAGAGGCTAACTCACTTTATCAGGTAAACGTTGTTAAGGCTTGCCTTGAGGAAAAGGGCATCACAGTTACAGAATATCCCTTCTCAGACTCAAACGACCTTGCAGCAGTTGTTACAGCAGCTTGTGAAACAAGTGATGCAATCTACATCCCCACAGATAACACAGCAGCATCAGCAACAGAAACAATCGACGGTATCTGCCGTCCCGCAGGTATCCCCATCATTACCGGTGAAGAAGGTATGTGCAAGAGCTGCGGCGTTGCAACACTTTCAATCAGCTATTACAACCTCGGTTACAAGACCGGTGAAATGGCAGCTCAGATTCTTACAGGTGAGGCTGACATCGCAACAATGCCCATCCAGTATGACGAAGACGTTGTTAAGAAGTACAACGCAGAAATCTGTGAAGCTCTTGGCATCACAGCTCCCGAAGGCTACACAGCTATCGGCGCATAAGTAAAAATTATATAAGAACTGACTCCGTTGCAGTGGCCCTCCGCTGCAACGAGTCTTAATGTTAAGTTGGCGAATATAATCCGAAATAGCCTGAAAGAGTTATTTATAAAGGCTTTTCGGCGTATCGCTCTCGAAAGGCGCAAGCCTTTCATCGTGCTCAGCCACCAGAAATCCAATTAAAAATCTTCTCTTTCAGGTCAAAGATTTTTTGAATAAGGGATTTTTGTCAAGCTGCGGCACAAAACGCAGTAAATCCTTTCGGATTTACGAGTATTTTAACAATAGATTGGCAGAAATCCATATTCAAAAAACTGTTTCGGATTATATTTGCCAACTTAAGGAGACATTTATGGCAATACTCACAAGTATTTTAAACAGCTTGCCCGGTGCTGTTTCCCAGGGACTTGTCTGGGGTATTATGGCAATCGGACTTTACATCACTTACAAAATTCTCGATATAGCTGACCTTACTGTCGACGGTTCAATCTGTACCGGCGGCGCTGTTTGTGTTATGCTTATGATTAACGGTTACAGCTATCCCGTGGCAATGATTGCAGCCTTTGCGGCAGGTCTCATCTGCGGCCTTGCAACAGGTCTTTTCCACACTGTGCTCGGTATTCCTGCAATTCTTTCAGGTATTCTTACTCAGCTTGCCCTTTATTCAATCAACCTCAAGATTATGCTGGGCAAGGCAAACCAGGCTCTCAATGCAAGTAAGTATGACCTTCTCATTTCTCTGAGAAACGTCAAGAGCCCTAACCTTCTTGAAAATGCAATTTTTATTGCCGCAATTGCAGTGCTTGTAATTGTTGCAATTCTTTACTGGTTCTTCGGAACTTCCCTGGGCTGCTCTCTCAGAGCAACAGGCTCAAACCTTGATATGAGCCGTGCACAAGGTATCAACACAAAGGTAACAACAGTTCTCGGTCTTATGATTTCCAACGGTATTGTTGCTCTTGCAGGTGCATTCCTTGCTCAGTATCAGGGCTTTGCCGATGTCAGCATGGGACGAGGCGCAATCGTTATCGGTCTTGCCGCAATCATCATCGGTACCTCACTCTTCGGTAAAATCAGCGTGAACTTCGGCTTCACTCTTATTGCAGTTGCAGTGGGCGGCATTGTTTACTACATTGTTTACCAGGTGGTTATCTGTCTCGGTCTTGATGCAAACCTCCTCAAGCTTCTCTCAGCTCTGGTTGTTGCAATTTTCCTTGGCATTCCCTATATCAAGAGTCAGTATTTCTCAAAGAACAAGAGAAAGGGCGGTGCAAAAGTAAATGCTTGAGATTAAAAATGTTTATAAAGCCTTCAACGCAGGCACCGTCAATGAAAAGGTTGCTCTTAACGGTCTTGAGCTTAAGCTCAACAAGGGTGACTTTGTGACCGTTATCGGCGGTAACGGTGCAGGTAAAAGTACAATGCTCAACGCTGTTGCAGGCGTTTTCAAGGTTGACGAGGGTACAATCAAAATCGGTGACATTGATGTTACCAATATGCCCGAGCACGTCAGAGCAAGATATCTCGGCAGAGTTTTCCAGGATCCCATGAAGGGCACAGCTCCCGATATGGAAATTCAGGAAAATATGGCTCTTGCTTACAGAAGAGGCAAGAAGCGCGGTCTCGGATGGGGTATCACAAAGAAGGAAAAGGCTCTTTTCAGGGAGGAGCTTAAAAAGCTTGATCTTGGTCTTGAAGACAGAATGACAAGCAAGGTTGGTCTTCTTTCAGGCGGTCAGAGACAGGCTCTCACTCTTCTTATGTCAGCACTTCAGCGTCCTCAGCTGCTTCTTCTTGATGAGCATACAGCTGCTCTTGACCCCAAAACAGCGGCAAAGGTTCTTGAGCTGAGTGAAAAGATTATCAGTGAAAACAATCTGACAGCAATGATGGTTACTCATAATATGAACGATGCAATCAAGCACGGTAACAGACTTGTTATGATGCACAACGGCAGAATCATTTATGATGTCAGCGGTGAGGAAAAGAAGAATCTGACAATTGATGAGCTGATTCAGAAATTCTCACAGTCAAGCGGCACAGAGTTTGCCAATGACAGAGCTTTGCTTTCAAAATAAAAGAAATAACACGGTTGATAATCAACCGTGTTTTTTTTGTTTGTGGGAGTGGGGGATTATCGGCACATTGTGGGGTGACCGTTGGATTGCCGTTGTATTGTTCAACGTTGCAATGAGTGGTTTTCCTCCCCACTCAAGCTGTGGGGGATACTTTGCCGAATGTTTTTACTGAAGGTTAATCTTTGCACCGCTTGTGCCGCGCAGGCTTTTACTTTTGTCAGGCGTGACAAAAGTAAACAAAAACACGCTTTTACTGTCGAACAAGTCCGAACGCGGTTCAAAATGCCGGGTCAGTAAAACAAAAAGCTTTACTGATACCTTCTCACCCCCTGCACTTCAAGGCGGTCACTTTCTGCACGACGGCATTTTTTCACAGTTCTCCGATCATCTGAACAGATAGCAGAGTATTTGGTGATTCAATACTGAAAGAGATTCAAAGAAAATCGCTGCTTTTTTACCCTCATCACACTGCCATATTGTCTGGTCAGTTGGTGTCTCCTCAAGCACCTGAGATTCCGACATTCGCTTCCCGCTCTATCTGCGATTCAGTCAGAATCTGCGGTGAGAGATTCGTTTTTTTAGTTGGTTTGATAATTGCCGAGGAGGATGTTTGGCGGTCACATTGCAGGAGCGACTATTGGTCGCCCGTGTGTAGCTCAGAATGGTATTATGCATAAAATAAAAAGAGCCCGTGAAGAGCTCTTTTTACTTATATTCATTTGTTATCTTCTGATATAATTCAGCGGATTTTTCTTTGCTCCGTAAAGGAGAACCTCAAAGTGAAGGTGAGGACCTGTTGAGTTACCCGTTGAGCCGATTCTGCCGATCTGCTGTCCCTGATAGACATACTGACCGACGTAAACTGTGATTGAGCCGGGCTGCATATGAGCATATCGTGTGGTATAGCCGTTACCGTGATTGATGACAACGGTGTGACCGTAGCCCGAATAACCTCTGACTGCGGAAATAACTGTTCCCGAGGCTGCTGCAACAACGGGTGTACCCGTTGAATAACCGCCTGCACGGATGATATCAATACCGCCGTGCCAGCCCCAGCCCGAAATATTGGGATTACGGTAGCCGTAATAAGAGGAGATTGTGTAAGCGCCGATGGTGGGCCAGATGAATCTGCCCGAGGATGTGCCGGGAGTGTAGCTCGGTGTTGAGCTGACGGTTTTTGTGCCGATAAGAACAATCTTATTGACGGGATTTTTTGTGATTTTCTCGGAAACAACTGTTGAATAGGTCTCCTTGCCGTTGATATAAGTCACAAGCTCGGTGATGACCTTCTGACCGTAGGAGCCCTCCTGGGTGGTTTTCTTTGTACCCTTGGTCAGATATGAGCTGTTTCTTTCAATGGTCTCATAGCCGATAAGCTGAGTCTTTAAGCGGGTCTTCATTGTCTTGACGCGCACATAAGCACTTTCCTGGGCAACAAGAAGCTTTGAGCCGACGGAAAAATCCGAGCCGGGATTCATTGCCTTGAGCTCACTGAGGGTGATTGAATATTTTTTTGCCACGGCGGAAAGACTTTCATTCTTTTTCAGCTTGTGGTATTTTTTTGTTGTTTTCGGCTTTGCAAGGGTTTCGGAAAGCTTGCCCGTATCCCAGATGAGATTGCTGTTTTCACTGTAATAGCCCTGAACATACTCGATTTCTTCAACGAAGCCGACAATTGTACCCTTTGCCGCCTCTTTTTTATAAGGAGCAAGTATCGAGTCAAAAACTCTCACGGCATCAGCTTCATTGGTGATTGCGCAGAGAAACTCACCGTCAATATAAATGCCGCAGGCTCTTGTGTAATTCTGTGTGCTGTTTGTCAGAATGCTTTCACTGATTTCCTTTGAGGATGAAAGCTCATTGATTTTGATTCGTCTGACCTTATAAACAGGGTTTGCCGCAACGGGAGCCTGCTCATCACCGCCTGTTGCAACAAGGGAAAGAGCACGGCTTCTGCCTTCCTCAAAGACGTCGGCATTTTCAACATAGCCGAGAGAGGTGCCGTTATAAAAGACCTCAAGAGCAAAGGTGGAATTGTGAAAAATACTGTTCCAGAAGCTGAAAAGAAGCACAATGCATACCGTTGGCAGAGCAAGGTTGAAGATGGTTTTCCAGAAATGTCTGTGACGGCGGAAGGAGATGATGAAATACTTATAAAGGGCAGTAAGAATAACTTTGACCTTTTTGTTTTCCACCTTGCTTCCTGCTGAGAAAATCACCTTCAGCTCATAAAGAATCTTTTTGATGTCATCGGCAAGGCTGATGTGTATTTTTTTCGGCATTGCCTTGATTTTTTTGAAAAGCTTACGGAAAAGGGAAGCTATAATCATAAAGGGTATTGCCAGAACGGAAGAAGCCTTTGAAAAAATGAAGGTGAGCACCTTTATCGTCTCAGCTCCCAGAAGCTCTGTGTATTCCGCGGCAAGAGAAAGCAGTGAGGAAAGGTCGGTGACCCTTCTTTTTTTGCTTTGAGAAAGAGAGGGGACAGTCTCCGTCTGCTGAGAGGGTGCTTCCTCTGTCAGTTCAACGGGGATAATGATTTTCGCCGCCTCCTGTCCGTCATAGGTGCTGTAGACAATATCATCGTCATCGTGATAGAAATTATCGTTCGGGCGGAAATCGGAGCTGTTGTTTTCGTCCTTCACTCCTTCACCTCCTTTGAAGCAAAGATTTTTTTATTTTTTAGGATAAAGAAGCATTTCCTCTGACCAGTTTTCAAGAACGGGAATCATCATTGCGGCTTCCTTTTTTGCGCCCTCAAGGTTGTGATCACGGTAATTTCCGCATTCCTCGGCTGAAACACCGGGTACGTCACCCTCAAAATCACGGCAGAAAATCAGAGCCTGTCTTGTCAGACTGATTGCGTCTGAGGGGTTGAGCTCATCATCGGTGATGAAATAAAAGCCTGTTCTGCAGCCCATAGGTCCGAAATAGATGATGTTATCGGCAAACTCGGAGTTTCTGACAAAGGTTGCAAAAAGGTGCTCAAGGGTATGAATGGAGCCGTTATCCATAACCTGTTCAACGTTGGGACGTCTTGTTCTGATGTCATAGGTGACGGCACAGCCGTCTTTTCTTGAAAAATACATTCCCTTTGGGAGAATGGTGTGGTCAATTGTGAAGCTTGCAATTTTTTCCATGGTTTTGTTTATCCTTTCATATCAGTTGAAGCTGATGTTTTTATTTTTTGAAAAAAGGTTGATGATGCCCTGACGGATGCCGCGGTTTTCATAATTCTGAAGCCCGGGATCCTTTTCAAAAATCATTTCGCAGGCCTGCTTTGCCATGCGGACAATGTCCATATTCTCAGTCAGGTCGGCAATTTTAAGCTCGGGAAGACCGTGCTGACGGGAGCCGAAAAAGTCACCGGGGCCTCTCAGCTCAAGGTCCTTGTCGGCAATGCGGAAGCCGTCGGTGGTTTTGCACATAATGTCAAGCCTTGCCCTTGCATTTTCCGTGTCCGCGTCACTGACAAGAACACAGTATGATTTTTCCTTGCCTCTGCCCACTCTGCCGCGAAGCTGATGAAGCTGAGACAGACCGAAGCGCTCGGCATTTTCAATGACCATAATAACCGCATTAGGCACGTCAACGCCAACCTCGATAACCGTTGTTGAAACAAGAAGGTCAATTTCTCCCTTTGAAAAATCAGCCATAACCTTTTCCTTGTCCTTTGGCTTCATTTTTCCGTGAAGCAGTCCCACTCTGTACTCAGAAAAATGCTCCTTTTCAAGCTCAGCCGCATATTCCGTGGCGGCAATGAGCTCGTTTTCACCTTCTTCAACGGCGGGGCAGACAATGTAAGCCTGAAGCCCCTTGTCAAAGTGCTTTCTGATGAAGGCATAAAGCCTTTCGTGATAAGAGGAGTCAACGGCATAGGTTGAGATTTTCTGTCTTCCCTTGGGAAGCTCATCAATGACGGAAAGGTCAAGGTCTCCGTAGATAATCAGAGAAAGGGTGCGGGGAATGGGCGTTGCACTCATAACAAGAGTGTGGGGTGCTTCTCCCTTGGCGCTGAGGCTTCCTCTTTGTCTGACACCGAAGCGGTGCTGCTCATCTGTTATGACAAGACCCAGCTCTGAGAAAACAACGTCATCGGTGACAAGGGCGTGAGTGCCCACAAGAATTGAGGTTTCACCGCTTTCAAGGCGCTGCTTTGCCTCTCTTTTTTTCTTTGGTGTCATTGAGCCTGTGAGAAGATCAATTCTGATGCTCTCATCCTTTATAAGAGAGCACAGGGTATCATAATGCTGTCGGGCAAGAATTTCCGTGGGTGCCATAAAAGCTGCCTGGAAGCCGTTTTTTGCCGCAACATAAGCACAGCAGGCGGCAACAACGGTTTTGCCCGAGCCAACATCTCCCTGAACAAGTCTGTTCATCGGTCTTTCAGAGAACATATCGGAAATGCTTTCACCGATAACTCTCAGCTGTGCCGCTGTGGGAGTGAAGGGGAGAGAGGAGATGAACTGCCGTGAATAATCGGCGGTGATTTTTTTTGCATTATCCTTTACGGCTCTGCTTTTAAGCTTTTTCATTCCTGCCTGAAGAATGAGAAGCTCTTCAAAAATCAATCGCTTTTTGGCAATTTCAAGCTCCTTGCTGTTTTTGGGAAAATGGATTGCCTTCAGGGCAAAGCTTTTGTGGCAGAGTGAAAAATGCCCTCTGATGCTGTCGGGGATTGTGTCCGCCTCCTCCTGCTTTGACTTCAGGGCAAGACCCGATGCAATAATCTTTGAAAGGGCGCGTGAATTAATCCCTGCAGTCAGCGGATAAACGGGAAGCATTGTCATATCCTCGTCGGGAGCTTCCACAAGAGGATTTGACATTTCCAGAGTGCCTTTATTTTTTGTAACCTTGCCGTAAAAGATATATTCCGTGCCTTCCTCAAGGCTTGCGGCAAGGTATTTGTTGTTGAAAATTGTGACGTGAACGGAATCTGTGCCGTCGGTGACAAGGGTTTTAAAAAGGGTCATACCCTTTCTGACGGTGTACTCTCTCGGGGTGTAGCCCACATAAGCTCTGAAGCAGCAGACCGTGTCGGGCACAAGGTCTGAAATGGGGGTAAGATTGGTGAAATCAAGATAAGTGCGGGGATAAAAATTCACAAGATCCTCAAGGTCATAAATGCCGAGCTTTGAAAGAAGCTGTGCTCTTTTTTCACCCACACCCTTGACAAATTTGACAGGAGTTGAAGTCATAAGCCCTTACCTCATTCCCAGGTATAAATGTCTCTGAAGGGCTCAGCCTCGCTGACGTTGCCGTCAAAGGAAAGCTCTCTTGAATAATATGAGACAGCCTGTCTGTAACAAAGGGGGACAAAGGGAAGCTCCTTTTCAAAAACACTGACAAAGGTGTTGATGTCAATTGAGCCGCCCGAAAAATCATAATATGCCTTCGCCGTTACCTGAGAAAGATCAATGCCGTAACGGGCGCTGCCCTGCTCAGAGAAGAAGCAGTCAAGGCTCATATTTGCGCTGAGCTTCACCTCGCCGAGATAAAGGTCAAATTCGCCCCTCTGAAGAGCCTTGATGTAATCACTGTAGGAAAGACCGACTGCGTTGACGCTGATGCCTGCAAGCTCAAGATTTTCCCTGAGAGCCGAAGCAAGCTCAGCCTTGACGGGATTGTCACTGCAGTAAAGAAGGTCAAGGACAATATATTCAAAATTCTTTGAGCGGTATTTGTTATTTGAATAGGCATAGACATAGCCGTTTTCCTCAAGAAGCTGACAGCCCTTCTGGAAATCGTAGCTGTCGGCATTTTCGTCAACAGAGGCGGCAAGATACCATTCGGGGTTGAAGGGTCCCTTGGGTGAAAGGGTCATTCCCGAATAAGCATTCATACACGCTGAGCTAAGGTCAAGACAGCTGAGAATTGCTTTTTTCATTGAGGGCTCGGTGAAATACTCACTCTGACTGTTGAAGGTGAGGAAAAGAAGATTGTTTGTCGAGGTTTTATAAATATTGGCGGTGATTTTGGTATATTCACCGTCACTCAGATCGTCGTAATAAAAGGTCAGGTCACCTGACTGAAGAAGATAAAGCTCATCCTCTTCTGAGCTTATGGGAACAAGGGAGATTTTTTCAAGGTTAAGCTCCTCGTCTCTTGAGTTGGTGTCGTTTGCCGAAAGGTAAAGCTCGCCGTCAGCGCTTCTGATGACATATCTTCCGCTTCCGACAGGATATTTTTCTGCACCCGTTCCGCTTTTGACAATGGGGAAGGTGAGAGCCGCTGTTGCAAATACATCAGCTCTTTCAAGGGTAAAGACAACACCGTCTCCCGTGGGTCTTGCGGAAAGAAAATTTGAAAGGGAGGAGCCGTAATGAGCCGAGTTTTTGGCAAGGTAAAAGGAGTCGCAGACATCTGCGGCTGAAAGCCTTGAGCCGTCTGAAAAATAAAGCTCCTCACCGATTGAAACGGTTAGCTCGTTGCCCTCATTTGTTTCATCCGAGGCAATCACGGGCACAGGGGTATAATCACTGTCAAGGGTATAAAGTCCGTCATAAACAAGAGAAAGAATACGTCTGTTTGCGGGACTTTCCGTTGTGAAGGGGTTGAAGCTTTTGCCCTTGAAATAGCCAAGGGTGAAGCTTTTTTTGATTTCAGCGGTCTGAGTTGTCTCCTGAGAGGGCTCGGGAAGTGTTGTTTCACCTTCAGGCTGCTTTCCCTCGGGCAGAAGAAGACCGATAACAATTATCAAGGGTATGAGAAGAAGAAGTAATTTTTTCATCTGATTCATCCTTTTGTTTATTCAATCAAGACTCTTTCGATGCTCAGACATCTGCCTGTTTTTTCGTCAACGGTGAAAAGACATCCGTTGAGCATACAGCTGCCTTCGGCCGCATCAAAGCGTACGGGAAGACCCGTTCTGAATTTTGAAATAACAATATTTTTATCAACACCGAGAACGCTGTCCTTCACTCCGCACATACCAAGGTCGGTGATGTAGCCTGTCTGTGAGGGGAGAATTGCTTCGTCGGAGGTCTGAACGTGGGTATGAGTACCCCATAAGGCAGAGACTCTTCCGTCAAGATAAAAGCCGAGAGCCTTTTTTTCACTTGTTGCTTCGGCGTGAAAGTCAACAACAATGAGCTTTGTTTTGCCTTCAAGCTCTTTAAGAATACGGTCTGCCGCTGTGAAGGGGTTTTCGTTGACCTCACCGTACATTGCACCTGCAAGGTTGATGACGGCAACGGAACATCTGCCCATATCAACAAGGGCATATCCCTTTCCGGGTGCCGAGGGACTGTAATTTGCAGGTCTGATTACCGACTCGTGCTCTTCAAGAAAATCATAAACCTCACGTCGTCGGAAAACATGGTTGCCCGTTGTGATAAAGTCAACACCGCTTTTGAAAAGATGGTCTGCGGAATCGGGAGTGATTCCGTTGCCTGCGGCTGAGTTTTCACCGTTGGCAATACAGAAATCAATGCCCTTGAGCTTTTTGAATCCGGGCAGTCTTTTTCTCACAAAGTCACAGCCCTGAGCGCCCACAACGTCACCTAAAACAAGAATGTTCATAATTCAATCTCACCTTAATGCTTTAATTACTGAAAATCTCCGTCAAGGTCGGGAATGTAATCCCAGCCGTCATAATATTTTTTCTGACTTTTATCCTCGGGAAGCTCGGGGATTTCCCTGAGAACCTCTGCCTTTCTGCCGCTCATCCAGATGTAAGGAGTGATAAGCAGAGTGAAGCCGCAGCCCGAGGGAGTGAGCCATTCACTTGAATGGGCAACGGGAAGTCCGAAGTTTGCAAGAATTGTTGAAATGACACCGCCGTGGGTGATAAGCACAACATTTTGGGCATCGGCCTTGATGATGCCGTCAACAAGCTTTGTAAAGCCGCTGCAGACTCTTGAAACAAAATCCTCACTGCTTTCACCGAAGGGGGGACGCACATCGGGGTCGCCTCTGAGCCATCTGGAAAAAAGGTCATCCTTTCCGTTGAGCTGCTCAGCGGTACAGCCCTCGAATTCACCGAAGTTATATTCCGTAAGATCGTTGATAACAAGGGGCTTTAAATCAGGGTAAAGAATTTCAGCCGTTTCAATGCATCTTTTCAGGGGAGAGGTGAAAAGATAATCGGCCTGAGGATAAACATAATCCTTTTTAAGCTCAGAAAGCTGCTGTCTGCCCTGGTCACACAGAGGCTTTTCGTTTCTGCCTGAATAAATACCGTCAAGGTTGTCCTGTGTGATGGCGTGTCTGATAAGATGTATTCTGTATGCTTTCATAACATCAACTCCAATGTATTAATCTGAATCATTATACCGCAAAAGCGTCGGAATTTCAATATATCAGATAATATATATTATTTAATAAAATATATGTCGGATTTTTAACACAGGTACAGTCCGTATTTTTGTTCTCATCAATTCAGCTTATTGAAAAGACGGAATTTTTAATGTATAATGTTCTCAACTTATAATACCGTGGGGTAGATATTATGCTTAACTTTATCATCGGCAGAAAAAACAGCGGAAAAACTGTGGAGGCTCACCGCATACTCGGTCAGTGTGTTGAAAGGGGTGAAAAGCCTGTTCTCATTGTGCCCAAGCAGAATACCTTTGAAAGTGACAGGGGGATTCTCTCTCTTCTCGGTCCTGAGAAGGCATCTGAGGTTGAGGTGTTTTCCTTCACAAGACTCAGCCATATTGTTCTTGAGCGCTACGGCGGAATCACAAAGCCCATTGCCAAAAAGAGCGCGAGACTCATTTATATGTCCCTTGCAATTGAGTCTCTTTCCGACAGGCTGAGGGTTTACTCCCGTCACAGAGAGGACATTTCCCTTGTGACAAAAATGCTAAGCTTCGTTGATGAGATGAAAAACGAGGGTCTTGAGCCTGAGGAGCTTGAAAAATCCGCTGACAGCCTTCAGGATCAGAGGCTTGCCGAAAAGCTCAGGGAATGTGCAATGATTTACAGAGCCTATGAGGCTTATGTTGCACACAGCAGCTTTGACGATGCTGACCTGCTTTCAAAAATTTATGATATTCTTTCCGATGAACGCTTTTTTGAGGGCAGAACCGTTGTCATTGACGGCTTTGCTCATTTCTCCTATGATGAGCTGAGACTGATTTCTCTTATGCTCACTCAGGCAAGGGAGGTTTATATCACCCTTACAATTGACAGCCTTGACCCCTTCAGACAGACAGGTCCCTTTGCTTACACGGCACTGACTCTGGCTCAGCTTCTGCGCACGGCAGGAAGAAGGGGCATTGAAACGGGTGAGGTTATCACCTGCGGATATGATGAAAGCTTTTATCCCGATGACCTTAAGCACCTTGAAAAAAATCTTTACAGCCTTACCTTCGAGCCTTACGGCAGGGAAAGTGAAAATCTGACGGTTATCACCGCTCCCGATTCTCAGGCGGAATGTGATGCCGTTGCAAGAAGAATCAAGGCATTTATCAGAAAAGGGGAATACCGCTGCAGAGATATTGCCGTGGTTTATAAGGACAGTGAATGCTATGAAAGACAGCTTCTCTCCTCCTTTAAGAAATATGAGATACCCTTCTTTGAGGATAAAAGGCAGGATATTCTCAATCAGCCTCTTATCAATTATGTCAGAGGAGTTTTTGAAATTCTTGCCGGCGGCTTTGACACAGACAGTCTGATGAAGGTTGTGAAAACGGGACTTGCCGGTCTTGACGAAAAAGAGATTTCACTGATTGAAAATTACGCTTTTATGTGGGACCTGAGCGGAAGGGCCTGGCTTACACCCTGGGCATACAATCCCTCGGGCTTCGGTGAAAAGATGGGTGAAAGACAGCTTGAGCAGCTAAGAGAGCTTAACACACTCAGAGAAAGAGCAGTGAACAGCCTTGCTCTTTTAAGAGAAAATACCGCTGACACATCCTCGGTAGAGACTCTTCGTCTTGTTTATGAGCATCTGAGAGAAAGCGGAATTGACAAAAGGCTTCTTTCTTATGCTCTCAGCCTTGAAAAAGAGGGCTTTGTTGAGCTTGCCGCCGAGCAGCAGCAGGTATGGGATATTCTTATGGAGGTTCTTGACGAGCTTGCAACTTCCCTTGAGGGTACATCCGTCAGCAGAAAAAGACTCTGTGAGCTTTTTGAGCTTGTTGTCAGAGAAAAAACTCTGGGCAAGCTTCCCGACGGCTTTGATGAGGTGAGCCTTTGCTCAGCGGAAAGAATGCTTACAAACAGAGCAAGGGTTGTTTTTGTTGCGGGTCTCATAAGAGGCAGCTTCCCCGAAGCCGTGAGTCAGACGGGACTTTTCTCAGCCGCTGAAAGAAGCAAGATTCTTCTCACGGGCATCAGTACCGGTGAGGATGTGAAGGAGAAAAGCCTGAGAGAGCGCTTTCTGCTTTATAATGCTCTTGCTTCGGCAAGGGAGAAGCTTTTTCTTTCTTACTGCGTCGGCTCTCTGACGGGTGAGCAAAAGGAAAAAAGTGAGGGAATCACCCTTGCGGAAAAAATTCTGCCTGAGCACAAAAGGGTAACTGTCGGCTGTGAGCCTCTTTCGGAGCTGATTGAAAGCGAACGCTCCGCTTTTGAGCTTATGGCTGAAAAATACAGAGAAAACAGCAGAGAAAGTGAAAGCCTTTTCACCTTCTTTGCGGGAAAAAAGGAATATAAAAGCATTCTTGAGGCAATGGACAGAGCTGTTTTCAAGGAGGCCTTTGCCTTTGAGGATAAGGAGAAGGCGGTCAGGCTTTTCGGAGAGAATATGTATCTTTCCGCCTCACGCACCGAGGTTTATGCAAAGTGTCCCTTTATGTATTTCTGCCGTTACGGTGTCAAGGCAAATCCCAGAATCAAGGCAAGGCTTGACCCGGCAAATATCGGTACGGTTATTCACGAGGTGCTTGAAAAGCTTTTGAAAAAATATCCCTCAAAGAGCTTTCTTGAGCTCAGTGATGCTCAGCTCAGAGAAGAGATTGCTCAGCTTCTTGAAGAATATATGTCGGAAAATATGGTGGGTGCCGAGGAAAAGGATGCCCGCTTCAGATATCTTTATTCAAGAATGTTCAAGGTGGTTTCGGCAATTGTTGAAAGGCTCTGTGCCGAATTTGACGACAGTGATTTCACTCCCTCGGATTTTGAGCTTGAAATCAGCAGAGAGTCTGTGGTCTCACCCTATAAGCTTGAGCTTGAAAGGGGCAGTGTTCAGCTTCACGGTGTCATTGACCGTGTTGACACAATGGACCTTGAGGGCAGCAGATATGTGCGAATTGTGGATTACAAAACGGGAGGCAAGAAGTTTGAGCTTTCCGATGTGCTTGAGGGTCTGAATATGCAGATGGTGCTTTATCTCATTTCCATCTGGAGAACGGGCAGAGAAAGGTACGAAAATATAATTCCTGCGGGTGTGCTTTATTTCCCCGCAAAGCTTTCGGCTGTCACCTTTGATGAAAGAGATATTGATGAAAGCATCAGAAAAGAAAAGCGCTTTGCCGCCCACAAGATGAACGGAATGATTGTGGGAGACGAGACAACGGCAAGGTATATGGAAAAAAGCGAAAAGGGGCTTTATATCCCTGTCACCGTTGACAAAAGAACGGGTAAGATAAAGGGCAAATTCATTGACCTTGAAATGATGCAAAGGCTTGCGGAAAAAACCGACAGCATCATCAGAGAAATGGGTGAAAGCCTTCACAGCGGAAGGGTTGAGGCGCGTGTTGTTTACGGCAGTGATTACACTCAGGTGTGTGATTACTGTGATTACCGTGAGGTATGCCTTGAGGAAAACCCTGAAAAAAGATATATTCAGAAGCTTCCCCATGAGGAATGCTTCAGACTTCTGGGAGAAAAGGAGGATCAGCAATGAGCAGAAACTGGACACCGTCACAGCTTGATGCAATAGGTTCAAGGCGGGGCAGCGTTATCGTTTCCGCTGCGGCGGGATCGGGTAAAACAGCCGTTCTTGTTGAAAGAGTGATCAGCAGAATCACCGATGAAAATAACCCCACCTCTGCTGACAGACTGCTTATTGTGACCTTCACAAATGCGGCGGCAAGTGAAATGAGAGAAAGAATTTCCGCTGCCGTTGACTCTCTTTTGAGACAGCAGCCCGACAACCTTCACCTTGTCAGACAGCAGATGCTTCTGCCTGCGGCAAAAATCTGCACAATTGACAGCTTCTGTGCAAATCTTGTCAAGGAAAACTTTCAGCATGCGGACCTTCCCCCCGATTACAAAACCGCTGACGAAGGTGAGCTTGAAATCATTGCCGAGGAAAGCGTGAATGAGGCTCTTGCCCTTATGTATGAAAAAGGAGGAGAGGATTTCAGAAGACTTTCCGAGCTTCTTTTTTCGGGCAACACCGACTCCTATCTTGCCTCGACAGTCAGAAGGCTTTACAAGGCATCAAGGTCCTTTCCCTTCCCGTCGGCCTGGCTTGAGGGTCTTGAAAAAAGCTTTGATGAAAAGGATATTTCAAAAACCGTTTACGGTGAAATTCTCATCGGTTATCTGACAGACTGCCTTGAATATGCCGTGGGTACGGCGGATTATCTTCTGTCTGAGTGTGAGGATGAAGATATTGCCTCAATTTTTGAAAAGGCGGAAAAGGAAGATAAGGCTCAGTATGAATATATTCTTGAAATGCTCCGCGGCGGAAAATGGGACAAGGCAAGAGCAGGTGTGCTGCGCTTCAAGGCGGCAAGAAGGGGCAATACCCCCAAGCATCTGAAGGATGATTTTTACATTCAGAGCCTTGTTGCAAAAAGAGATGCCTGCAACAAAAAGGTCAAGGAGCTTTCAAAAATTCTTGTTTCCGATGATGAGCAGTTCAGAGATGATATGGAGTTTTTCAGACCTCTTGTTGCTTCTCTGAGCAGAACAACACAGATTTTTGCGGAGATTTATTCACGTAACAAAAAAGAAAAAAAGCTTGCCGACTTTGATGACATTGCCCACAGTGCAATCTCTCTTCTTGTCAGAAAGACTGAGGATGGCTATGAGATTACGGATAAGGCAAGAGACATCAGTGAGAGCTTTGATGAAATTCTCATTGACGAATATCAGGACACCAACGAGGCTCAGGATATGATTTTCTCTTCAATTTCGAGAAACAACCTTTTCCGTGTCGGGGACGTCAAGCAGAGCATTTACGGCTTCAGACAGGCAATGCCGAGGATTTTCATTTCTCTGAAGGAAAGCTTTCCCCTTTATGACAGGGAAAAGGACAACTATCCCGCAAAGATTATTCTCGGAAACAACTTCAGATCCAGAAAGGGCGTCACGGATATTATCAATTTTGTTTTTGATGCCCTGATGAGCAAAAGCTGCGGTGAGATTGATTATAACGAGGAGGAAAGGCTTGTTCCCTCCGCCGCATACCCTGATGAAAGCCGTCTCGGTGCAGAGCTTCACATTCTTGACACAGGTGAGCTGAAGGCTGAAACCGCTCACGAAAACCAGGCAAGATACATCGCTCAGCTTATAAAGCAGATGATAAGTGAGGGCTTCACTGTCAAGGACGGTGAGGGTGAAAGAAAAGCAAGCTTCGGTGACTTCGCCGTTCTTTTGCGCTCAACCAAGGGCAAAAGCAATCTTTATGCCGATGTGTTCAGAAAATCGGGTGTGCCCGCCTTCACGGAGACAGGGGGAGATTTTCTGGGAAGCATTGAGGTCAGTCTTGCGCTGAACCTTCTGAGAATTATCGACAATCCCGCTCAGGATATTCCTTTGATGAGTGTGATGATGTCAGCTCTTTTCGGCTTTACCGTTGACGATATGGCTCAGCTGAGGCTTGATTCAAAATATACAGATCTTTATGCCTGCCTTCTTCACAGCTGTGAAAAGGGGAATGAAAAGAGTCTGGGATTCCTTGAAAAAATGAAAAAATGGAGACAGATGAGCGCCTGTCTTTGTGTCCGTGAGCTGATTTGTGAGGTTTTTGAGGACACGGGTATTATGAGCATCTTTGATGCCGTTGACCCCTCGGGCAGAAAGCGTTCAAATCTGATGCTTGTGTCCGATTATGCCGACACTTATGAAAAAATGGGTTATTCGGGACTTTCGGGCTTCATCCGCTTTGTTGACAGAGTGAGTCAGAGTGCAGCTGACCTCAAGGGCAGTGCTGCCGCAGTTGAAAGTGCCGACGTTGTGAAGATTATGTCCATTCATAAGTCAAAGGGTCTTGAGTTCCCCGTGTGTATTCTTGCAGGTACGGCGGGACGCTTCAATAAGACGGATGAAAGAGAAAACTTCCTCATTAACCTCAAGCACGGCGTGGGAATCATCCGCCGTGATATTGATACCTTTGAGCAGTACGGCACCCTTTGTCATTCGGCAATGAAGCTTTCAAAAAGCCTTGACTCAATGAGTGAGGAGCTGAGAGTTCTTTATGTTGCAATGACACGTGCAAGGGAAAGGCTTATTTCGGTTTATGCCTCAAAAAATCCCGAAAAGTCACTGATGAAATGTGCCGACAGTATAAACCCTGCCTTCAGTAAAATTTCACCCTTCCTTGTTTCCTCGGCTGACTCCCACGGTGAATGGCTTGTGACGGCTTTGCTGAGACACCCGGGGGCAAGAGCTCTCAGAGAGCTTATCGGTGTTGACGAAAGCATTGTGCTTCCCTGTGCTTCACCGCTGAAGGTTTGCCTGAGCTCACTGGAGGAGGAAAGGGTGCCCGAATCAAGAGCGGCCGATTATGAAAGAGTTGCTCCTGACCCTGAGCTGATGAGAGTGCTTGAGGAAAAAATCAGCTTCCGTTATAAATACGAGGCGCTTTCAAGGGTGATGACCAAGAGAGCCGCTTCAGAGGTTGACAGAAACTTTGTTGACAGAGAATACTTCGCTTCTGCCGTACCCTCATTTCTGTCAAAGGACGGACTTACCCCCGCTCAGAAGGGTATTGCGACCCACGCCTTTATGCAGTATGCCGATTATGAAAGAGCAGCGGTGAGCGTTGAAGGTGAAATTGAGCGTCTCAGAGAAAAGGGAATTATTACCGATTCTCAGGCAAAGGGCATCAATGTCGGTGCCGTAAGAGAATTTTTCGGCGGTGAGCTTGCGGCGCGTATTCTTAAAAGTGAGCTTGTCATGCGAGAAAAGAAATTCACCTTCGAGGTGCCCATCAATGAAATTTATGAGGGCACTGACGAATTCAGTGATGAAATGATAATGATTCAGGGTATTGCCGACTGTGCCTTCCTTGAGGGCGGTGAGCTTGTGGTTGTGGACTACAAGACCGATGCCCTTGAAAAAGAGGAGCAGTTTGTTGAAAAATACAGCTCTCAGGTGCGTCTTTATACCAAGGCACTCAACGTCTGCACAGGCTACAAGGTGAAGGAAACTCTCCTTTATTCCTTCCGTCTGGGCAAGGCAATAAAGGTGGACACGGAATAATTTTTTTCACGTGAAAAATTTTTTGAGAAAAATGAAAGTTTTTTCTTAAAACATATTGCAATTGGTATAATCGTGTGTTATAATGTCTAACGCTTACTATGTAGATAACCGAAAGAGGTGAATGAATAATGAAAGATACAATCCATCCCAACTACGAAACCACACAGGTTAAGTGTGCTTGCGGCAACATCATTGAAACAGGTTCAACAAAGAAGGATCTTCGTGTTGATATCTGCTCAGCCTGCCACCCCTTCTTCACCGGCAGACAGAAGCTCGTTGACACAGGCGGCCGTGTTGACAGATTCAACAAGCGCTTCAGCCTCAACAAAAACAAATAATTTTTATTGTTAAAAGTGAATCAGACGATGCAATTTTTATTGTATCGTCTTATTTGCATTTATAAAACTAATTGCAAGGGGTCAAAAATGGCTGAATATAAAACAATAAAAAATCAGTCTCAGGACGAATATATTGTCAAGAAATCCCGTTTTATCGGTTATGTAAAGCCTGTCACAACTCAGCAGGAGGCTCTTGATTTCATCGGTGAAATCAAGTCAAGACACTGGGATGCAACCCACAATGTTTATGCTTATGCTCTCAGAGAGGGTAACATCCGCCGCTTCAGTGACGACGGTGAGCCCCAGGGCACTGCGGGTATTCCTGCCCTTGATGTGATTGTCAAGGAGGGGGTTGTGGACTGCTGCGTTGTTGTGACAAGATATTTCGGCGGCATCCTTCTCGGCGGCGGAGGGCTTGTGAGAGCCTATTCCCATTCGGCAAAGATTGCTCTTGATGCAGGCGGAATCATCACAATGTCGCTTTGCAAAATTGTTTCCGTCAAATCGGATTACACCTTCTACGGAAGGCTTGTGCCCTTGATTTGTGAAAGCGGAGGAATTGTTGAGGATACGGTTTTTGCCGACGATGTGGCAGTTACCTTCCGCATTCCCGAGGATCTTGTTGAGCCCTTCAGGGCAAAGCTGATTGATCTTTCCTTCGGCAGACTTGACTGCAGTGTCATTGATGAAAAATTTTGCGAAATTTAAAGCTTTTTAAGGGGAAAGTGTTCCTTTTAGGCGTATATTATTAACAGAGGATATAACCAGGAAGGCTGTGAGAGAAAATGTCAGCAATCAGATTACGGACTCTTGAAAATGAAAAGAAAACCATTTCTCAGTACGGTATGCTGTGCCTTAACACAAAGGGCAGACTGCAGCCTGAGGATGAATGTCCCGTCAGAACAGCTTATCAGCGTGACCGTGATCGTATCATCCACTGCAATTCTTACAGAAGACTTATGCAGAAAACTCAGGTTTTTCTTGCTCCCGACAGTGCCCATTACAGAACAAGGCTCACTCACACCCTTGAGGTGTCTCAGATTGCAAGAACAATTGCAATCGGTCTTTCTCTCAACGAAACTCTTACAGAGGCAATTGCTCTCGGTCACGACCTTGGGCATACCCCCTTCGGACATGCGGGTGAGAGAGCACTCAATGAGGTTTTTCCCGGCGGCTTCAGACATTATGAGCAGAGCCTGAGAGTTGTTGACAGCCTTGAAAATGAGGGCAGAGGACTCAACCTCACCTTTGAGGTCAGAGACGGCATTGTCTGCCACACAAGAGGGCAGGAGGCATCCACCCTTGAGGGCAGAATTGTCAAGCTTGCAGACCGCATTGCTTACATCAATCACGACATTGAGGACGCCGTCAGAGGCGGAATCATTACCGAAGCAAACATCCCTGCAGATGCAAGGCATTTTCTCGGTGAAACAAAAAGCAAAAGAATCAACACCCTTGTTATGTCTGCAATTGAAAACACAAAGGACGAGCTGTGCCTTGACAGAGACGTACAGTCCGCCTTTGACAATCTTCATCAGTTTATGTTCGACAGAGTTTATACCAACCCTCAGTGCAAAAGCGAGGAGGGCAAGGCAATAACTCTTGTTCAGTCACTTTACGAATTTTTTGTCAGCCATCCCGATGAGCTTCCCAATGAGTACATCACAATTGCCTGGAGGGAGGGCACCGAGAGGGCAGCCTGTGATTATATTGCAGGTATGACCGACAGCTATGCGCTGAAGGTTTATGAGCGCTATTTCATCCCGAGAGGATGGACAGCCGACAGATAATAAAATATATATAACTATGTAATGATAACACATAATAGGGTGACGGGTACCGTTGCCCTGATAATTAGAAAGGCGGTGAAAACTGTGGCAAGATTTTCTGACGAATTTCTCAATGAGCTGAGAATGCGTGTGGATATTGAGCAGCTTATTTCTTCTTATACTCCACTCAGACGCAGAGGTAAAAATCTTGTGGGACTTTGTCCCTTCCACAATGAAAAAACACCGTCTTTTACTGTTTATCCCGACAGTCAGAGCTTTTATTGCTTCGGCTGCGGTGCCGGCGGTGAAGCGGTGTCCTTTATCCGCAGGGCAGAAAACCTTGATTTCACAGAGGCGGTACGCTTTCTGTGTGACAGAACAGGTCTTGCGATGCCCTCGGAAAACTTTGATGACAGCCTTGCCGCAAAGCGCAAAAGAATGTATGAAATCAACAAGGAAGCGGCAAGATACTTCAACAGCTGCCTTTTCAAGCCTGAGGGCGAGGCAGGTCTGCAGTATTGGAAAAACAGAGGTCTGAAAAAGGGAACCCTTATCCGCTTCGGTCTGGGCTATGCGCCTGACGGGTGGAGAAATCTGCTCAATTATATGCGGCAGAAGGGCTATTCCTATGAGGAGCTTTATGAGGCAAATCTTGCAAACAAGAGTGAAAAGAACGGCAAGATAACCTATTACGACAACTTCCGTAACAGAGTTATGGTTCCCATCATTGATGTCAGATCAAACGTTGTTGCCTTCGGCGGACGTGTTCTTGATGACAGCAAGCCCAAGTATATCAACTCCTCAGACACCCTTGTTTATAAAAAGAGCCTTGGTGTTTTCGGTCTTAATTACGCCAAAAGCACAAAGGAGAAAAGCCTTATTCTCGTTGAAGGCTATATGGATGCAATCACTCTGCATCAGGCAGGCTTTGACAATGTGATTGCCTGTCTCGGTACGGCTCTGACGGGTGAGATGGCACACCTTCTTTCAAGATACACCGATGAAATCATCCTCTGCTATGACTCCGACGAGGCAGGGCAGAAGGCAACTCAGAGAGCCGTGGGCATTTTTGAGTCAATCGGTATGAAGGTCAGGGTCATCGGCCTTTCGGGAGGCAAGGACCCGGATGAAATCATCAAAGCCTTCGGCCCCGAAAGATTCAGAAGCCTTATTGACGGTGCCGCCAACAACATTGAGTTTGAGCTGCTTCGTCTGAGAAAGGGTCTTGATCTGAGAACAAGTGACGGCAAAATGAAATATCTTGACCTTGCCGCTGCTTTTCTTGCAAAAACTGCAAATAATATTGCTCAGGACATCTATGCCTCAAGACTTGCTCAGGAGCTTGATGTTGATAAGAACGCAATTATTATCAGAATTAATCAGCAGCAAAGACGTGAGGTCAGAAAAGAAGAAAGTCAGTATTTCAAAAAGATTCAGCAGGAGGCTGTGACAAAAAACAGCAAGCTTGCTCAGAAAAATTCAACCAACATCAGAGTCATCAAGGCAGAGGAGCTTATCATTGCCTCCCTTGTGAAAAATCCCGATTATTTTTCAGCCATTGACTCTCAGCTGAAAGCAGAGGATTTCAGCGTTATCACTCATTCACGGATTTTTTCTGCCGTTGCAGAGAAAATAAAACAGCACAGAAGTCTGGATTTCACCTTCTTCACTCAGGAGCTGTCAGCCGAGGAAATGGATTGCTTTGTGGAAATCTGCAAAAAGAACGAAGGGCTTACCCATTCACTCAAGGCCTGCGCAGACTGCGTGAGCATCATTCAGCAGGAAAAGACAAGGGGAAAGGAGAATATCAACTTTTCCGCTCTCAGTGATGAGGACTTTCTGAAACTGATAAAGGACAAAAAGTAAAAGCAGTTTTTTATCAGGCTGGGATTAAAAGTCGGCTGCATAATGCGGCGGAGACTTTTAGAGCGCCCGTCGGCAGAGCTCTGCCCTCAGGGAGCGTTTTTACAGTCAGAAGCTTGAATGTAAAAATTATTCTGCCTGCACTCTTGCAGGCGGGGAAAGAAGAGGACTTTTAATTATGGATAATATGGATTTCAACAACGAAAAATATCAGCTTCTTAAGGAGGCTGTTGAAAAGATTGCCGTTGACGGCAAAATCAAGGACTCACAGCTCAGTGACATCACTGCGGGCTACTGCTCAAGTGAAGAGGACATTGACATTCTCAGCAACGTTCTTTATTCCTGCTCAATTTCCGTTGAGTCGGATGACGATTACGAGGATCTTGAAAACCTTGATAAATTTGATATTAACCTTGATTCCGTTGACATTGACAGTGACGATGATACCGCAAGAGAGGTTGCTTATTCCACAGACAGCATCCGTCAGTATCTTTCAATCATCGGCAAAAGCAGACTTCTGACCGCCGAGGAGGAAATTGACCTTGCAATCAGAATCAAGGCAGGTGACCTGATGGCAAGAAACAAGCTTGTTGAAGCAAATCTGAGACTTGTTGTTTCAATTGCAAAGCGTCATATCGGCAGAGGTCTTGATTTCAACGATCTCATCCAGGAGGGTAACCTGGGTCTTATGAAGGCAGCGGAAAAGTTTGATCATACAAAGGGCTTCAAGTTCTCAACCTATGCAACATGGTGGATCAAGCAGGCAATCACCCGTGCAATTGCCGATTATGCAAGAACAATCCGTATTCCCGTTCACATGGTGGAAAACATCAACCGCGTCAAAAGGACAAGCAGTGAGCTGCTTCATCAGCTCGGCAGAGAGCCCAGCGTTGATGAAATTGCTCAGGCAATGGGTCAGTCACCCGACAAGGTGCGTGAATACATCAGATGTGCTCAGGACCCCATCAGCCTTGAAACTCCCGTCGGTGAGGAGGAGGATTCCCACCTTGGTGACTTTATCCCCGACGGTGATTCTCTTTCACCTGTTGAGATTGCTCTTGAGGCTGAAAAAAAGCGAAAGATCAATGAGGTGCTTGAAACCCTCACTCCCAGAGAGGCAGAGGTAATCAGACTGCGCTTCGGTCTTGACGATCAGAGACCTCAGACTCTTGAGGAGGTCGGACAGGTGTTCAATGTCACCCGTGAAAGAATCAGACAGATTGAGGCCAAGGCACTCAGAAAGCTCAGACATCCCAGCAGAAGCAAGCATCTGAGAGATCTTTAATGCCGGGCAACAGATAAAAAAACAACTGCACAGCTTCTCCCTTATGAGAATTCCGCAGACAGAATACAGAAAGTTGAGGATTTTACCATGGAAAACACCGACAAGAGATTTGAAGAAAAATATAATAAAATCAAAGAGACTGTTGAAAAGACCGCCGTTGACGGTAAGCTCACCGAGGCTCAGTTCAACAAAATCAGAACAGAATTCTGCTCCGATTACAGTGAGGAGGACATTGACCTTCTTCACAGTGCAATTTATGAAAAGGGCATTTATGTTGAAATTGCAGAGGATGTTGAGGAAATCGATTTCGATTTCTCCGCTCCCGATGATTATGATGACACCGACAACACTGACAGAGAGGTCAGCTATTCCGTTGACACCGTCAAGCATTACCTTTCAACAATCGGCAAGAAAAGACTTCTCACCGCAGAGGAGGAAATCAATCTTGCAATGAGAATTGAAAAGGGTGATGTTGAGGCAATGAGCGCCCTTGTTGAAGCAAACCTGAGACTTGTTGTTTCAATTGCAAAGAAATATATCAACAGAGGTCTTGATTTCAACGATCTTATTCAGGAGGGTAACCTGGGTCTTATGAAGGCTGCCGAAAAGTTCGATTACACCAAGGGCTTCAAATTCTCAACCTATGCAACCTGGTGGGTCAAGCAGTCAATCACCCGTGCAATTGCCGACTCCGCAAGAACAATCAGAATTCCCGTTCATATGTTTGAAAACATTAACAAGGTCAAAAAGACTGCAAATGAGCTTCTTCATAAAATCGGCAGAGAGCCGACAATTGATGAAATTGCTCAGGCGATGGGCAAAACTCCCGATCAGATCCGCGATTTCCTCAGATGCGCCCAGGATCCCGTCAGCCTTGAAACACCCATCGGTGAGGAGGAGGATTCACATCTGGGTGACTTCATTCAGGATGAAACCTCAGATTCTCCCGCTGAAATTGCAGCCCGTACAGAGCTGAAAAACAAAATCAATGAGGTCCTTGACACCCTCACTCCCAGAGAGGCAGAGGTGCTCAGACTCCGCTTCGGTCTCAGCGGACAGGAGCCCCAGACACTTGAAGAGGTGGGCAGGGTCTTCAATGTTACCCGCGAAAGAATCAGACAGATTGAAGCCAAGGCACTCAGAAAGCTCAGACATCCCAGCAGAAGCAAGCACCTGAGAGATCTTTGATTTATAACATATAATATAACAGTAAAGCCGTCAGAAAGCAGTATTTCTGACGGCTTTTGCATCCTTACGGGCGGCTGACTGAGGAGGGGAGAAAGGTTCGTTTCTGCACACTTTGTCGGGTGTTTCTGAGGCTTTTTTGCTCTTTTCCGCCTTTTTCAAGGGTGCTGAGAGGGGAGAAGACTCTTTCCGGGGCTTTGGAAAGAGAGAGGAATATTTTTCCGAAAAAACAAAAAGAGCGCCTGAAAAGGCACTCGAATGTAAACAATCTGTTAAAAATTGCGTAAAAAAATAAAAAAATAAGGCAAACTCTTGACATAGTTAGCCTTAATATAGTATTATGGATGAACCTATAATGTGTTATTATGCGGAGTTTTTTCTTCCTCATTTGAATATTAACATTTTAGACGGTGAATGTCAAGAGCTTTTTTCAAAAACATTTTTTTGAGAAAAAAATTGGCTGTGCTAATTACGGGACAAAAATTTATTAAGATATGGAGTGACGAGCTATGCAAAATGTTCCAACCTTTAAGCAGGGAACTCAGGTAAGACGAAACTACGGCAAAATCCGCGAGATTATGCCCATGCCCAATCTTATCAAGGTTCAGAAGGACTCTTACAAATGGTTATGCACAACGGGTCTCAGAGAGGTTCTCAAAGAGGCTAAGTATGAAAACCATAGCGGTAACATTGAAGTTAGTTTCATTGATTACAAGTTTGACTGGGATATGGTCAAGGACGGCCCCAATGTCTGCAAGGAAAAGGATAAGACCTATTCAGTTCCTCTCAGACTCACTGTCAGACTTCACGATAAGGTGACAGGTGTTATCAAGGATGCTGAGGTTATCGCCTGTGATTTCCCCATTATGACCGAAAGCGGTACCTTTGTTATCAACGGTGCTGAAAGAGTTGTTGTTTCCCAGCTCATCCGTTCTCCCGGTGCGTACTTCTCAATGGCGCACAACAACATCGGTAAAAAGATTTTCAGCTCAACAATCAACCCCGGACGCGGCGCATGGCTCGAATACGAGGTTGACCAGAATGATATCTTCTATGTAAAAATCGATAAGAACAAGAAGATTCTTATCACAATCTTTATCAAGGCTCTCGGCTTATCATCAAACGATGCAATCCGTGAGGTCTTCGGCTTTGACGAGAGACTTGAAGCTACAATGGAAAAGGATGCAACAAGAAATACAGAGGAAGCACTTATCGAGCTTTACAAAAAGCTCAAGCCCGGTGAGCCTCCCGTTCTTGCAAATGCTCAGAGTCACATTGAAAGCATACTCTTTGATTCAAGAAGATATGACATCACAAGAGTAGGCCGTTATCAGTATAACAAGAAGCTCGGTCTTACAGAAAGAATCACCGGCTTCAGACTTGCTCAGGACGTTATCAACGAGCTCACAGGTGAAATCGTTGCCGAAGCAGGCGAGCTTATGACAAAGCAGCGTGCTTACGAGGTTGAGCAGTCAGGTGCAAAGATTGTCTACGTTACAGTTGAAGGTGTTGAAGAGCCTGTCAAGGTTATTTCAAACCATATGGTTGACTGTGCTCCTTATCTCAACGGCATCACCGCTGATGAGCTCAAGGAAATCGGCATCAACGAAAAGGTAAGATACGTCACTCTTATGGATATTCTCGGTGAAATCGAGGGTATGACAAAGGAAGAAACACTTGCCTTCCTTTCAGAAAGAGTTCACGACAACGGTGACAAGTTCGGTCTTATTCCCAAGACAATCACAATTGACGACATCGTTGCTTCAATCAACTACATCACCTGCCTTGCTAACGGCGTAGGTCACAAGGATGACATCGACCACCTGAGCAACCGCCGTATCAAGAGAGTGGGCGAGCAGCTTCAGCATCAGTTCCGTGTTGCTTTCACAAGAATGGACAAAACCATCAAGGAAAGACTTTCAGCTCACGGTGATGATTTTGACAAGATTTCTCCCCAGTCAGTTATCAACGGCAAGCAGATTCAGTCAACAATCAGAGAGTTCTTCGGTTCATCTGCTCTTTCTCAGTTCATGGACCAGAACAACCCCCTTGCAGAGCTTACTCATAAGAGAAGACTTTCAGCTCTCGGCCCCGGCGGTCTGAGCAAGGAGCGTGCAAGCTTCGAGGTTCGTGACGTTCATTACTCACATTACGGACGCATGTGCCCCATTGAAACTCCTGAAGGTCCTTCAATCGGTCTTATCACTTATCTTGCAACCTATGCAAGAATCAACGAGTACGGCTTCATCGAGGCTCCTTACCGTCCCATCAACAAGGAAACAGGTGAGGTTCTTGAAACATACGAATATATGACAGCCGATATGGAAGACGAATTCATTGTTGTTCAGGCTAACGAAAAGCTTGACGAAAACAACAGATTTGTCAGAAAGAAGGTCAATGCCCGTTACAGAGACGAGTTCCTTGAAATCGATCCCTCAAAGGCTGACTATATGGACATTTCACCCAAGATGGTTGTTTCCGTTGCGACATCACTGATTCCCTTCCTTGAAAACGACGACGCAAACCGTGCCCTCATGGGTTCAAACATGCAGCGTCAGGCTGTACCCCTTCTTACCTGTGATGCTCCTTATGTCGGAACAGGTATGGAATATAAGGCTGCAACTGACTCAGGTGTCTGTGTGCTTTCAGAGTCCGCAGGCGTTGTAACCTATGTCAGCGCAGATAAGGTTACTGTTCTTTCAGACGATAACCACGAAAAAGATTACAATCTTGTTAAATTTATGAGATCAAACCAGGGCACCTGCATCAACCAGAAGCCTATCGTCAAGGTTGGTGAAAGAGTTGAAGAGGGTTCAGTTCTTGCTGACGGCCCCGCAACTGACCACGGTGAGCTCTCACTCGGTAAAAACGCTCTCATCGGCTTTATGACCTGGGAAGGCTATAACTACGAAGACGCCGTTCTCATCAACGAAAGACTTGTCCGTGATGACGTTTATACCTCAGTACACATTGAAAAATACGAAATCGAAGCCCGTGACACAAAGATCGGTCCCGAAGAAATCACCAATGATATTCCCAATGCAGGTGATGCTCTCAAGAATCTTGATGAGCGCGGAATCATCCGTGTGGGTGCAGAGGTTACCGCAAACGATATTCTTGTCGGTAAGGTTGCTCCCAAGGGTGACATCGAAATGACCGCTGAAGAAAGACTTCTCAAGGCTGTCTTCGGTGACAAGGCAAGAGACGTGCGTGACTGCTCACTCAGACTTCCTCACGGTGCATACGGTATTATCGTTAAGGTTGAAGAGCAATCAAAGGAAAACGGCGACGAGCTTAACCCCAACGTTCTCAAGGTTGTCCGCGTTTATGTTGCCCAGAAGAGAAAGCTTCAGGTCGGTGACAAGATGGCGGGCCGTCACGGTAACAAGGGTGTTGTTTCCTGTGTTCTTCCTCAGGAGGATATGCCCTTCCTTGAGGACGGTACTCCTCTTGATATCGTTCTTAACCCCCTCGGCGTTCCCTCACGTATGAACATCGGTCAGGTTCTTGAGGTTCACCTCGGCTTTGCTTGTAAGCAGCTTGGTGAAAAGATTATGACTCCCGTATTCGACGGTGCCCGCGAAGAGGATATCAGAGAAGCACTCAAAGAAGCAGGCGTCAGTGAAACAGGTAAGTCTGTTCTTTATGACGGACGTACCGGTGAAAGATTTGACAACGAGGTAACCGTCGGTGTTATGTATTACCTCAAGCTTCACCACCTGGTCGATGACAAGATGCACGCCCGTTCAGTCGGTCCTTACTCACTTGTTACACAGCAGCCCCTCGGCGGTAAAGCTCAGTTCGGCGGACAGCGTTTCGGTGAAATGGAAGTCTGGGCACTTGAGGCTTACGGCGCAGCTTATACCCTTCAGGAAATCCTCACAATCAAATCTGACGACGTTGTCGGCAGAACAAAGACCTATGAGGCAATTGTCAAGGGTATGGATATTCCCAAGGCAGGCGTTCCCGAATCCTTCAAGGTTCTCAGAAAAGAGCTTCAGAGTCTCGGTCTTGACGTTCAGGTTTATGATGAAAGCAATGAAATCGTTGACCTTGACACAAGAAACTTTGACAATATCGGTCTCGGCAGCCGCAGACCCGCTGTTATTGCTCAGGAGGATGCAGATCTTGCTGAAGATGAAGCAGATGAAGATGACGAGGATATCATGGAATTCTTCGACAGCCTCAATGTTTCAGATAACGGAAATCTCGAGGTTGTTGACCTTGCTGATTATGAAAGCAATGCAGGCCGCTTTTAATTCTCTTTCACAAGCGTAACAGTATATAAAGAAACATTACCTTCCTCTGACCGCAGAAGCGTCTGCGGTCGGGGATAAAGAAGAAAATTCAACTTAAACTATTAGGAAAGGCTGACGATAATACAATGGAAAATATCACCTTTGATTCAGTAAAGATTGGTCTTGCCTCACCTGAAAAGATCAGATCATGGTCATACGGCGAGGTGCATAAGCCTGAAACAATCAACTATCGTTCCTCCAAGCCGGAGCCCGAAGGACTTTTTTGCGAAGCAATTTTCGGACCTGTAAGAGATTACACCTGTCATTGCGGTACTTATAAGAAAATGTATGCAGCAGGACATGTCTGTGAAAAGTGCGGCACTGAAGTCACAAAATCCAAGGTAAGACGTGACCGTATGGGTCACATTGAGCTTGCCTGCCCCGTAACACACCTCTGGTTCCTTAAAAACAGCAACACAAACATCAACATTGCTCTTATGCTTGATGTTCCCCAGAAGGAGCTTGAAAAGGTTATTTATTACGGTGCTTACATCGTTCTCAATCCCGGCTCAGTGCCCGAGTGCAAAAAGGGCCAGGTTATCACACAGAAGCATTATGACCGCATCAAGGAATACTACTATAACGACACAGATTTCAGGGTGGGTATCGGTGCTGCTGCAGTCCGTGAGCTTCTTGAAGAAATTGATCTTGATGAGCTCAAAAAGGAAATTGCAGAAAATCTGAAGAACGCAACCTCACAAAGACGCGGCAAGCTTCTCAAGAGACTTGCTCTTGTAAGCGCCTTTGCAAAGTCTGACAACAGACCCGAATGGATGGTTCTCACCGTTCTTCCCGTTATTCCTCCCGATCTTCGTCCCATGGTACAGCTTGACGGCGGACGTTATGCAACAAGTGACCTTAACGACCTTTACCGTAAGGTTATCAACAGAAACAACCGTCTCAAGAAGCACCTTGAAAATCCCGCAACACCTCTTCCCATTCTCAACAACGAAAAGAGAATGCTTCAGGAGGCTGTTGATGCTCTCATCGACAACAGCAAAAGAGGCAAGCCTCAGACAGGCGCAAACAACAGAGCCCTCAAGTCACTTTCCGATATGCTTAAGGGTAAGCAGGGACGCTTCCGTCAGAACCTTCTCGGTAAGCGTGTTGACTATTCCGGACGTTCAGTTATCGTTGTCGGACCCACTCTTAAGATTTATCAGTGCGGTCTTCCCAAGGAAATGGCTCTTGAGCTGTTCAAGCCCTTCGTTTCAAGATATCTTGTTGACAACAACATCAAATCACACGTCAGAACTGCAAAGAAGGCAGTTGAAAACAGAGAGCAGTGTGTATGGGATGCTCTTGAGGTTGTAATCAAGGACCACCCCGTTCTTCTTAACCGTGCTCCCACACTTCACAGACTTGGTATCCAGGCCTTCGAGCCCGTGCTTGTTGAGGGTAAGGCTATCAAGCTTCATCCCCTTGTATGTACCGCTTTCAACGCTGACTTCGACGGTGACCAGATGGCTGTTCACGTTCCTCTTTCAGCAGAAGCTCAGGCAGAAGCAAGATTCCTTATGCTTTCATCAAACAACCTTCTCAAGCCCTCAGACGGAAAGCCCGTTGCCGTTCCCTCACAGGATATGGTTCTCGGCTCATATTATCTGACTCTTGAGCTTGAGGGTGCAAAGGGTGAAGGCAAGGTATTCAAGGATGTCGACGAGGCAAAGCTTGCTTATGATGCAGGTGTAATTGACCTTCACGCAAGAATCAAGGTCAGAGTTACCAAGGAAATCAACGGTGAGAAGGCTTCAAAGCTTATTGAAACAACTCTCGGTAAAATCATCTTCAACGAGCCCATTCCTCAGGATCTCGGCTTTGTTGACAGAAGCAACCCCGACAATCTCTTCCGTCTTGAGGTTGAAGGCCTTGCAGGCAAGTCACTTCTCGGTAAGATTGTTGCAAAATGTATCCAGAAGCACGGCTTCTCAGTAACTGCCACTGTTCTTGACGCAATCAAGAATCAGGGCTACAAATTCTCAACCCGAAGCGGTATCACCGTTGCAGTCTGCGACGCAACAATTCCCGCAGCCAAGAAGGATATTCTTGACAATGCTGAGGCTATTGTTGATGATATCAACAGAAAATATAACAGAGGTCTCTTCTCAAACGAAGACCGTTCAAGACAGGTTATCAAGGCATGGGATAGCTGCACAAGCCAGGTTGCAGCCGCTCTTAAGGGCAGCTTTGAAAAAACCAATCCCATTTATATGATGCTTGACTCAGGTGCCCGAGGCTCAGAAAGCCAGCTTCGTCAGCTTGCAGGTATGCGTGGTCTTATTGCCAACACCGCAGGTAAGACAATCGAGGTACCCATCAGATCAAACTACCGAGAAGGTCTTAACGTTCAGGAATACTTCATTTCATCACGTGGTGCCCGTAAGGGTCTTGCCGATACAGCGCTGAGAACCGCTGACTCAGGTTACCTTACACGTCGTCTTGTTGACGTTGCCCAGGATATCTTCATCCGTGAAGAAGACTGCGGCTGCAAAGACGGTATTGAGGTTTATGACATCATGGACGGCAACCGCTGCCTTGAAGAGCTCGGCGAAAGACTTAAGGGACGTTATCTCCTTGAGGATCTTGTCAATGAGGAAACAGGTGAGGTTATCTGTGACACAGACACAATGATGAGTGACGACGATGTTGCAAAGGTTGTTGCTTACCTTGACGCCAAGAAGCAGAAGGCTCTTGACAACGGTGCAACTCCCGAAGAAGCAAACCTTCTCCGCCGCATCAAGATCCGTTCACTTCTTACCTGCCGCACAGATCACGGTGCATGTATCAAGTGCTACGGACGTAACCTTGCAACAGGTCAGCCCGTCAACGTCGGTGAAGCAGTCGGTATCATTGCTGCTCAGTCAATCGGTGAACCCGGTACTCAGCTTACAATGAGAACCTTCCATACCGGTGGTGTTGCATCAGGCTCCGATATTACACAGGGTCTTCCCCGTGTTGAAGAGCTCTTTGAAGCAAGAAAGCCCAAGACTCTTGCAATGATTTCAGACATCGACGGTGTTGTTACCTTTGAAACACCCAAGAAGAAAAAGACAACAGCAATTGTTGTTACAAACGAAGATACAGGCGAAAGAAAGGAATACATTCCCAATTTCGATTCAAGAATCTGCGTTTCCGAGGGTCAGTTCGTTGCCAAGGGTGATACTCTCACCGAAGGCTCAAAGGATCCCAAGGATATTCTTCGTGTTCTTGGTGAAAATGCCGTTCACGATTACCTTATCAGCCAGGTTCAGTTCACTTACCGTTCACAGGGTGTTGATATCAACGATAAGCACATCGAAATCATTGCCCGTCAGATGTTCAAGAGAGTTGAAATCGTTGACGCAGGTGACACAGAATTCATTCCCGAGCAGAAGTATGAAAAGAGTGCTGTTATCAAGGCAAACGAAGAGCTTCTCAAGAGAGCAGAAGAAACAGGTGAGCAGGTCAGACTTGCAACCTATGAAAACATCCTTGACGGTGTTACAAAATCTTCAGCTCAGTCAGAATCCTTCCTTTCAGCCGCTTCCTTCCAGGAAACACAGAGAGCACTTACAGATGCTGCTGTTAAGGGCAAGGTTGACCATCTCATCGGTCTTAAGGAAAATGTCATCATCGGTAAGCTTCTTCCCTCCGGTACAGGTATGAAGTGCTACCGTGACGTTGATTATTCCGTCAGAGGCATGGTAATTGAAGAAGCTGAAGAAACAGTTTAAGCTTTAACCAAGCCGAATAAAAAATAAAGAAAGCTCACAGGAAACTGTGAGCTTTTTCTTTTCTCAGAGTGTGACGTGCACAGGGGCGAGCAATAATCGAGCCTACAATATACCGCAGACCCACCCCACAAAAATCGCTGACCGCAGATTTTTCCTTAAACAACGATAGAGCGGGAAGCGAATGTCGGCATCTCAGGTGTCTGAGGAGGCAGCAACTGACTAGACAATATGGCATTATGATGAGGGCAGAAAAGCAGCGAATTTTCTTGAATCGCTTTCAGTATTGAATCACCGAATACCCGAGCGGATGTTCAGCAGAAAGCAGAACTGTGAAAAATGCCGTAGGGCAGAGACTTGCCGACTTGAACGGCAGGGCGTAAGGGGATGAAAGTGATTTTTTTGTGTTACCGACTCGGCATTTTGAACCGCGTTCGGACTCATTTGACGAAAGCGTGTTTTTGTTTACTTTTGTCACGCCTGACAAAAGTAAATGCCCCCGCGGCATAAGCGGTGCAGAGATTAACCTTTAGCAGAAACGGTCGGTTTATTCATCGTCACAACGGTAAACTGACCGAACAAACAAAGCTCTCCGACAGCTTCGCTCCACAGTCATTATATCTTTCAATCACAATATATGGTCAATTATTAATCACCTGTGACTGTCTGTTATATATTTTTCCGAATCCTATTCCTTTTCATTTTAAAATGTGATAAAATAATTATATATAA